>NZ_JAFLXH010000040.1:0-62371 GCF_019891515.1 Pseudomonas sp. Wu6
ATCCATGGCCCAGTGCGGCTAACCCGGCGTCCTGCCGGGTTGCCCACGGATTCAAGCCTGCGTTCGGCCAGCGTGGTTTAACGGGGCGCCTGAGATCAAGATCAAAAGCAGGTCAAGATCAAGAGCGACTCGCTTCGCATCGTGGTTACGGTTGAGCGCTACAGAGTTGTGTAGACACCTATGGCTATCGGGGGCCCCCTCCCACATGTTCTCAGGCTTCGATGCCCAGCATGTCCCGCGCCAGGGCCTCGGCAATCCGAATGCCATCGACGCCCGCCGACAGGATGCCCCCGGCATAACCCGCGCCTTCACCGGCCGGGAACAAGCCTTTCACGTTCAGGCTCTGCATCGATTCATTGCGGGTAATGCGCAGCGGCGATGAGGTGCGGGTCTCGATACCGGTCAAGACCGCGTCGTGCAGCGAGTAGCCTTTGATCTGCTTCTCGAATGCCGGCAAGGCTTCGCGGATGGCTTCGATGGCGAAGTCCGGCAGGGCCAGGGCCAAGTCACCCAGGGATACCCCCGGCTTGTAGGACGGTTCCACGCTGCCGATAGCCGTGGATGGCTTGCCTGCGATGAAATCGCCGACCAGCTGCGCCGGGGCCTCGTAATTGCTGCCGCCGAGCACGTAGGCATGGGACTCCAGGCGCTCCTGCAGTTCGATACCGGCGAGCGGTCCGCCCGGGTAGTCCACTTCGGGTGTGATGCCGACCACGATGCCTGAGTTGGCGTTGCGCTCATTACGCGAATATTGGCTCATGCCGTTGGTCACGACACGATTGGGCTCCGACGTCGCTGCCACCACGGTGCCGCCGGGGCACATGCAGAAGCTGTAGACCGAGCGACCGTTTTTGGCGTGGTGCACCAATTTGTAGTCGGCGGCACCGAGTTTCGGGTGCCCGGCGTATTTGCCCAGGCGTGCGGCGTCGATCAACGATTGCGGGTGCTCGATCCGGAAGCCCACCGAGAACGGCTTGGCCTCCATGTACACGCCACGGCTGTGAAGCATGCGGAAGGTGTCGCGGGCACTGTGGCCCAGGGCAAGGATCACGTGCCTGGAGAGGATGTGCTCGCCGCCATCGATGACCACGCCATTCAACTGGCCATCTTCGATCAGTACGTCGGTGACCCGCTGTTCGAAGCGTACTTCACCGCCCAGGGCGATGATCTGCTGGCGCATGTTTTCCACCACGCCGGTCAGGCGGAACGTGCCGATATGCGGTTTGCTGACATACAGAATCTCTTCCGGCGCACCGGCCTTGACGAACTCGTGCAGCACCTTGCGCCCGTGGAATTTCGGGTCCTTGATCTGGCTGTACAACTTGCCGTCGGAGAAGGTCCCGGCGCCGCCTTCGCCGAACTGCACGTTGGACTCGGGGTTGAGCACGCTTTTGCGCCACAGGCCCCAGGTGTCCTTGGTGCGTTGGCGCACTTCCTTGCCACGCTCGAGGATGATCGGCTTGAAACCCATCTGTGCCAGCAGCAGCCCGGCGAAGATTCCGCAGGGGCCGAAACCGACCACCACCGGCCGTTCGACCAGGCCTTGCGGTGCCTTGCCCACCACGTGGTAGCTGACATCCGGCGCCGGATTGACGTTGCGATCATCGGCAAACTTGAGCAGCAGGGCGGCTTCGTTCTTCACATTGAGGTCGACGGTGTAGATGAAGCACAGCTCCGAGGACTTCTTGCGGGCATCATAGCTGCGCTTGAACAGGGTGAAATCGAGCAGGTCATCACTGGCGATGCCCAGGCGCTGCACGATGGCAGGCCGCAGGTCCTCTTCGGGATGGTCGATGGGCAGCTTGAGTTCGGTGATTCGTAACATGACAGGATCCGGTAGGCGGCGGGCAACAAGGCCGGCTGTTTTGCAAACCGGCGATTATAAGCCCCAATAGGGTTTTTCCGTCAGGTTAAAACAGTGCGGGTGACGATCAGTCGTCCCGCGAGCCGCCAAATGCCGCGCAACCACGCTGTACCTGGCCGTTGACACGCAGCTCGGCGCTCATGTGTTGCAGGCTGCCGCTCACGCTGTCGACGCAGCGCTGCGGGGCGACCCACAATTCGATGTGCTGGTGATTGGCGTCGGTCATCAGGTTGAAGCGCCCATCGCCCAGTTGCTCTTCGACATAAGGCACCGCCAGAGGCGGCTGGCCTTCGCGCTCCAGCACCATGCCCTTGGCCGTGACGCTCATCGCCCAGGCCGGCTTATGGCCGTTTGCCCGCAGGATCATGCGTTTGAAGTCCGGGTCGTTGCAGGCCGATGTCGAGCGCTCGACACGGTACAGCTGTTGCAGGTCCACCGAGCCCTGGGTGCCGCTGGCGACGCCGGAAAACTTGCCACGCAAGTCGGCGAACAACGTGCCTTGCTGACCGGCCAGGGAGGCGGCTTCCTGCAGGATGCTGGTGCCGGCGGTATCGCTGACCACGTAGTTGCGCTGGTCCTGGCAGGGCTGGAACAACAGCTTGCCGTCAACCGCCGTCAGTTCGCCCTGCATGCGGGTCAGTCCGACAGTGGACAGCTTGGCCGGCTCGCTGTCGAACATCTGGCAAGCGGCGAACAAAGGGAACAGGGCGAGCAGGGTAAGGGTCGAGGCGGCACGCATTTTCGGTCTCCAGACAAGTGCCGTCACGTTACGCAGGCTCGCGCCGCATCACAAGCCCGCAGCCCAGCTTCAGGCGATTCTTACAAACCTGAAACTTAGCCCACGATAAACGTCTGACCGGTCTGCAAGCCCTCGACACTTTTTGCGTAGGCTAAAGCCACTTCGGCGCCGGCCACCGGTTTGAACCCACGGAAATAGGGTGCGTAGCTGTCCATGGCCTCCACCAGTACCGTCGGGCTCACGCTATTGATACGCAGCCCCCGGGGCAGTTCGATGGCCGCTGCCTTGACGAAGGCGTCCAGTGCGCCGTTGACCAGTGCCGCCGACGCGCCGGTGCGAATCGGATCACGGTTCAGAATGCCGCTGGTGAAGGTAAACGACGCGCCGTCATTGGCGAACTCCCGACCGATCAACAACAGGTTGACCTGGCCCATCAGCTTGTCACGCAAGCCCAGTTCGAAGTCGGTTGCGCTCATCTCGCCCAACGCCACGAAGTTCACGCTGCCTGCCGCGCAGATCAGCGCGTCGAACGTGCCGGTCTGCTCGAACAGCTTGCGTATCGAGGCGCTGTCGCTGATATCGACCTGGAAGTCGCCGCTGTTGCGGCCGATGGCAATCACGTCGTGACGCTGCGCCAGCTCGGCCTTGACCGCCGAACCGATCGTGCCGCCGGCACCAATCAAAAGGATTTTCATCGTGCTGTTCCTCCAGGAGTGAGATGAAGGTTAAGTCTAGAGTGGCTTTTTCCGTGGATAAACGCGCTAATGGGCAACCGTTGGTTTTCAATTGGAAACAATCAATGAGCGAAATGGACGATCTGGCGGCTTTCGCCGTATTGATCGAAGCCGGCAGTTTCACCCTGGCGGCCGAGCAACTGGGCTGCAGCAAGGGGCAATTGTCCAAGCGGATCAGCCAGTTGGAGGCGCAGTTCGGCGTGGTGTTGTTGCATCGCACCACGCGCAAGCTGAGCCTTACCGCCGCGGGTGCGGCGCTGCTGCCCCAGGCACAGGCGCTGGTGGTGCAGGTGGAACGTGCGCGTCAGGCCTTGGCGCGGCTCAAGGATGACTTGGCCGGTCCAGTGCGTATGACGGTTCCGGTTTCCCTGGGAGAGACGTTCTTCGATGGCTTGTTGCTGGAGTTTTCCAGGCAGTATCCGCAGGTGCAGATCGAACTGGAACTGAACAACAGCTATCGAGACCTGGCACGGGACGGGTTCGATCTGGGCGTGCGCTCGGGGGCCATCGAGAACGAGCGCCTGGTGGTCAAGCCGCTTTTGGCCTGGCACGAGATGACCTGCGCCAGCCCGGCCTACCTGCAACAGCACGGCGAACCGCTGCGCCCGGCGGACCTGGCGGGCCACACCTGTCTGCTCAACAGCCACTACAGCGGCCGCGAAGAATGGCTGTATCACCAGCAGCATGAGCTGTTGCGTGTGCGCGTGAGCGGCACCTTCGCGTCCAACCACTACAACCTGTTGAAGAAGGCCGCATTGGTGGGCGCTGGTATCGCGCGGCTGCCGTCGTACCTGCTGCCGACGGAACTGGCCGAGGGCCGATTATGCGCGCTGTTGCGTGACTATCAGACGCGCAGCCAGCCGATGTACCTGGTGCATCCCTACCAAGGTGGCCTGCCGCGACGCACCCAGGTGTTGGCCGACTACCTGGTGGACTGGTTCAAGCGCAGCGGTGCAACCCTGGATCGCCTTCAGCGGTAGCGCCGAGCGATCCAGTGGTCGATGGACAACCGGCCCGGGCCCTTGGCCACCAACAGTAATAACAGCGCAATCCAGGTGCCATGGGTGGGGTAGGCGTCTGGATAGACGAACAACTGAATGGTCAGGGTCATGCCAATCAAGGCCAGGGCCGAGAATCGCGTGGCCAACCCCAGCAGGATCAGTACCGGGAAGAAGTGCTCGGCAAAGGCTGCCAGGTGCGCGGCGACTTCGGGGGACAACAGTGGGACGTGGTATTCGCTGCGAAACAAGGGCAAGGTCGAGGCGGCAAGCCGGGGTTCACCCAGTTCGAAGGTGCCGCTGATCAGGTCGATGGCAAAGCCTTCAACCTTGGTTTGCCCGGACTTCCAGAACACCGCCGCAATGGAGAAGCGTGCGATAAAGGCGATCAGGCTGTAGGGGATTTTTTCGAAAAGGGCGATGGCCTGGGTCAGCAGGCCGGCAGCGGAACGGTTCATGGCGATACCTTTTATTCGAGGTGCAGATGAGTGATGGCGTCATGGCTGATCAACAGCGTCAGGCATTGATGCAGGTCGAATTCGGATGAGGCCTGCAAGGCGTGCTCCACTGCCATTTCCAGCCCCGTGCCTTGGTTCAGGCAGTTGATAAAGCTCACCGAACCGCTGTCGATGGCGAACGTCTTGACCGCTAACCCCTGGCGCAACACCACTGCATTTTGCGCAGGCCAGGGGCTGAAACCGGTGACATCGCTGTCATTCTGGTGAGCGGCCCATATCGCCACCACCGCATAGGGAGAGCGCAAGGTGGCGAGCGATGGATGCAATTGCAGGCTCAACTGCCCCAGGTTTTCTTGACCCTGCAGGTGTTGAAGAATGTGCTGCTGGCACAGCGTCGGCGTGTCGGCTGCGTGATAGGCACGTATCCGCAGGCGCTCCAGCCGTGCGATATCCGCCAGGTAGGGCACGCTGTCGGCCGGTTCGAATGCCTGGATAAAATCGGCGAGTCTGCTGCCGTACTCGTTGATCAACGGGCTGGTAGGCGGGTTAGCCTGTACGAAAAGGCTGGCCATGGCGCGGAAGAATTCATCGCCCACCAGTTGCAATGTCACCGGGTAACTGGCTGCCAGCGCATTGATCAACGAGCCCTGGACATTGTTGCGGTACACCGCAAAGCGGCTGGCGGGGTCGGCGCCGTTGCTGCTGAACAGGCCATCCGGGCAGCTACCGTGTGCCGCGAGCAGCGCATCGGCGAACGCGCTCTGAACACTCATGACATCACCTGCGCCAGGCAACGTTCGGCTTGCCGTGCCTCGGCGTGCAGCACACTGAAGGCCGGCACCTGGTTATCACGCTCGATCAGTGTGGCCACCGGCCCCGTGCGTGTGAGCACCTGTTCGTAGAGCCGCCACACCGCATCGTCGATCGGCGCACCGTGATCATCGATGAGCAGTCGTTCGCCCAGGCTGTCGGAATCTTCGGCAAAGCCGGCCAGATGTATCTCGCCGACGGCATGCAACGGTAGTGCATCGATGTAGGTCAGCGGGTCACGCTGGTGATTGATGCACGACACGTAGACGTTATTGACGTCCAGCAGCAACCCGCAGCCGGTGCGCCGGACGATTTCGCTGATGAAGTCGGTTTCGTCCAGGGTGGAGCGCTGGAACTGCACGTAAGTTGACGGGTTCTCCAGCAGCATTGGCCGCTTGAGCGTGCTTTGCAGCTGGTCGATGTGCGCGCATACCCGAGCCAGGGTTTGCGCATCGTAGGCCAGGGGCAGCAGGTCATTGATAAATACCGGGCCGTGGCTGGACCAGGCCAGGTGTTCGGAAAACGAGTGGGGTTGATAGCGATCAATCAGCCTGACCAGTCGCGCCAGGTGCTCAGGGTCGAGTGGACCTTCGCCGCCGATGGAGAGCCCCACGCCGTGCAACGACAGCGGGTAGCGTTCGCGAATCAACCCCAGGTAGTGGTGAAAAGGGCCGCCGGCAACCATGTAGTTTTCGGCATGCACTTCAAAGAAACCAATGTCGGGTGAAGTTCCGAGCACCTCAGTGAAGTGCTCGTTCTTCAGTCCCAGTCCGGCCCGACGCGGCAGGCCGGGTACCTGAGCCTGGGAGATGGCTTGCAGGGATGAAAGGGTCATCATCAGTACTCAGGTTACGCGGGGTTTCAGGACTTTGCGCTGAAAGCTGCTTCCTGGCCGAAACCGGTCGGCGAGGTGGTGCTTGGGGTCTTGAGGCAGGTACCGGCTGGGACCAGTTTCCAGGCGTTGGCCTGGTCCTTGGTTTTGGACGTGCCGGCGCAGGAAGTGCCGGCGCCGGCGGCGCAGTCGTTCTTGCCGGCTTCGGCGACACCGAAGCATTTCTGCATGTCGTCGGCGGCATGGGCGGTGGTGGTCAGGCCGGACAGGCTCAGGGCTGAACCAAGGGCAAGGACGAGGGTAGCGGCGGACAGTTTGGTGGTCATGGTGTGTCTCCAGCAGCGGGTTGAGGTGGCAGGCTTGATTGCTTGCTCACACCACTAGAGACGGTACGGAGAAATTCGTTACAACGGCGTAGGAGAAATCTTTTTAAATCGTCAATAAAAAAAGGAGTCGGTTTCCCGGCTCCTTTCATGGTCGTTACACTGCGAAGTCATCAACCGCCCAGATAGGCTTCACGCACCTTCGGATCGGTCAGCAACTGCTCGCCAGTGCCCTGCATCACCACCCGGCCGTTCTCCAGTACATAGGCGCGGTCGGCGATTTTCAGTGCCTGGTTGGCGTTCTGCTCCACCAAAAACACCGTCACGCCGTCCTTGCGCAGTTGTTCGATGATGTCGAAGATCTGCTGGATGATGATCGGTGCCAGGCCCAAAGATGGCTCGTCCAGCAGCAACAGCTTGGGCTTGCTCATCAACGCGCGGCCGATGGCGAGCATTTGCTGCTCGCCGCCGGACATGGTGCCGCCGCGCTGGCTGAAGCGTTCCTTGAGACGGGGGAACAGGTGCAGCACCTTGTCCATCTGCTCCTGGTAGTCGCCCTTGTCGGTAAAGAACCCGCCCATGGCCAGGTTTTCCTCCACGGTCAGGCGCGAGAACACGCGACGGCCTTCCGGTACCACCGCAATGCTCTTGCGCATGATCTGCGACGACTGCTGGCCCACCAGCTCTTCACCCATGTAGCGGATGCTGCCGCTGTGAGCCTGGGGCGAGCCGCACAGGGTCATCAGCAGGGTGGACTTGCCGGCACCGTTGGCGCCGATCAGGGTCACGATCTCTCCCTGGCGCACTTCCACGTTGACGCTGTGCAGGGCCTGGATCTTGCCGTAGAAAGTGGAAACGTTTTCGAATTGCAGCATTTTACGCTTCCCCCAGATAGGCTTTGATCACTTCGGGATTGTCGCGGATCTGCTCCGGCGTCCCGTCGGCCAGCGGCGTGCCCTGGTTGATCACCACGATATGGTCGGAAATGCTCATGACCAGTTTCATGTCGTGTTCGATCAACAGCACGGTGGCGTTGTTTTCCTCACGCAACACGCCGATCAGCGCCTTGAGGTCTTCGGTTTCCTTGGGGTTCAGGCCGGCCGCCGGTTCGTCGAGCATCAGGATCCGCGGGCGGGTCATCATGCAGCGGGCGATTTCCAGGCGGCGTTGCTGGCCGTAGGCGAGGGTGCCGGCCGGACGGTTGGCGAACTCGGTGAGATTGACCTTGTCCAGCCAGTATTCCGCGTACTCCATGGCCTCGCGCTCGCTCTTGCGGAACGCCGGGGTCTTGAACAGGCCTGCGAAGAAGTTGGTGTTCAGGTGACGGTGCTGGGCGATCAGCAGGTTCTCGACCGCCGTCATGTCCTTGAACAAACGCACGTTCTGGAAGGTTCGCACCACACCCTTGCGGGCGATTTCGTGACCGGCCAGGCCCTGGATCGGCTGACCGTCCAGCAGGATATTGCCGCCGCTCGGCTTGTAGAAACCGGTGAGGCAGTTGAACACCGTGGTCTTGCCGGCGCCGTTCGGGCCGATCAGCGCCACAACCTGTTTCTCCTTGACGGTCAGGGCAACGCCATTGACCGCCAGCAAGCCGCCGAAGCGCATGCTCAGATTTTCGACTTTCAGGATCTCGCGGCTCATTTGCGCAGCTCCATGTGTGGACGTTGCATGGGCAGCAGGCCTTGAGGGCGCCAGATCATCATCAGCACCATGAGTGCACCGAACATCAACATGCGGTATTCACTGAAGTCGCGCATCAGTTCCGGGAGCAGCGTCATTACCACGGCAGCCAGAATAACGCCCAGTTGTGAACCCATTCCGCCCAATACGACAATCGCCAGAATGATCGCCGACTCGAGGAAGGTAAACGACTCAGGTGTAACCAGCCCCTGACGGGCAGCAAAGAAGCTGCCGGCAAAACCGGCGAATGTCGCCCCGAGGGTAAATGCCGAGAGTTTGATCACTGTCGGGTTCATGCCCAAAGCACGGCAGGCGATCTCGTCTTCACGTAATGCCTCCCAGGCTCGGCCGATCGGCATGCGCAGTAAGCGATTGATCACGAACAAGGTCGCAAGCACCAGCAACAGCGCAATCAGATAGAGGAACACTATCTTGTCAGATCCGCTGTAAACCAAACCGAAGTACTCATGAAACGTTTGTCCGCCATCAGGCGCAGTTTTATCGAGCGGAAGACCGAAAAACGTTGGCTTGGGAATGTTGCTTATGCCGTTCGGCCCACCGGTGAGGTCAGTCAGGTTGCGAAGAAACAGACGAATTATTTCCCCGAAGCCGAGCGTCACGATTGCCAGGTAGTCGCCGCGCAGTCGCAACACTGGGAAACCCAGAAGGAAACCGAAGGTGGCAGCCATCATTCCGGCAATTGGCAGGCAGATCCAGAAGCCCCAGCCGAGGTAGTGCGACAGCAGTGCGTAGGTGTAAGCGCCAACAGCGTAAAAGCCTACGTAACCCAGGTCGAGCAAACCCGCCAGACCCACCACAATGTTCAACCCCAGCCCAAGCATCACGTAAATCAGGATCAAGATACCGATATCCACCGCACCTCGAGAGCCAAAAAATGGCCATACGAGGGCGGCGGCGATCAGGGCGATGATGATGTAACGCTGTGTACGCGGGAGGGTCAGGAATTGGCTGACCTTGGGTGAAACCAACGGACCACGATTGCGTTTGAATAACCCACCCAGCTGGTGGGTAAACAGTACCCGCAAAAACATCAGAACCGAACACACCGCGATGATGCTCAACGTCAGCGGCCCGGTGCCATGCACTTCCAGGTTGATCCCGACAATGCTCAGCTTGAGGCCGAGTACCGGAAAGGCCACGGCCCATACCAGCAAGGCGCTGAAAAACGCCGATTTAAGATATCTGCTCATACTTTCTCAACCTCCGGACGGCCCAGGATGCCGGTCGGACGGAACAACAACACCAGAACCAACAAGCCGAATGCCACGACGTCCTTGTACTGGTCACCGAAGATATCGGCGCCGAAGGCTTCGGCCACGCCCAGCACCAGCCCGCCGAGCATGGCGCCCGGGATGCTGCCGATGCCGCCCAGTACCGCCGCGGTAAAGGCCTTGAGGCCCACCAGGAAGCCGGCGTTGGGGTTGATCACGCCGTACTGCATGCTCAGCAACACGGCAGCAACGGCTGCGAGTGCGGCGCCGATCACGAAGGTCAGGGCGATGATGTTGTTGGTGTTGATGCCCAGCAGGTTGGCCATCTTGATGTCTTCGGCGCAGGCCCGGCAGGCGCGCCCCAGACGGGAGCGGGAAATGAACAGCGTGAGGCCGAGCATGGCCACCAGAGTGACGATGAAGACCAGGATCTGCATGTAGGAAATCAGCACTTCTTCCGCACCACCGGGACCGAAGGAAATGCTCCCCGGAATCAGGTTGGGAATCGACTTGTCCTTGGAGTCCTGGGACAGCAATACGGTGTTCTGCAGGAAAATCGACATGCCGATGGCGGAAATCAGCGGGATCAACCGGTTGCTGCCACGCAGGGGGCGGTAGGCAACACGCTCGATACTGTAGCCATAGGCACTGGTCACGACGATCGATGCCAGGAACGCAGCGGTCATCAACAGCGGCAGGGAGTGGATACCCATCATGGCCAGCCCGGCAAGGGCGATGAAGGCCACGTAGGAACCAATCATGTACACCTCGCCATGGGCGAAGTTAATCATTCCAATGATGCCGTAAACCATTGTGTAGCCAATGGCTATCAAGGCATAGGTGCTGCCAATGGTCAGGCCATTAACCAGCTGTTGGAAAAAATGATAGATCTCAGGCATTACAGCGCTCCTAAAAACCCGATACGCATTTCACTGGTGGAGTCATGTTCCGGCCCTGCGCTGTGTTCTGTGAGCACATTTGCACAAAGCGTTTGCCAGCGAACCGCTGGTGACGGTTTTAAGATTTTCAGGTGAGCCAGCGCCCGGATCGCGGGTGACAGGCCCATAAACCTCGTAAAACAAAGCCCACTGCTCTCACAGTGGGCTTGTTGGACCAGTAACGCCTGGCTTACTGAGGGGAAACTTCGGTTTTTGGTTTGCCGAAGTGCCATTCATAGACCACGAACTTGAAGTCCTTCAGGTCGCCCTTGGCGTCGAAGCTCAGTTCGCCGGTAGGGGTCTTGAAGGTACCGGCGTGGATGGCTTCGGCCACCTTGGCGGTGTCTTCGCTCTTGGCGGCCTTGATACCGCCGGCGATCACTTCGATGGCCGAGTAGGCCGGGAACACGAACGGACCGGTCGGGTCCTGCTTGTTCTTGGCAAACTCTTCAACGATGGCTTTGTTGGCAGGGTCGGTGTCGAAGGATTTCGGCAGGGTCACCAGCAGGCCTTCGGAAGCGCCCTGGGCGATTTGCGAGATGGAGTCGTTGCCGACGCCTTCAGGGCCCATGAACTTGGCGTTCAGGCCTTTTTCCTTGGCTTGGCGCAGGATCAGGCCCAGCTCAGGGTGGTAGCCGCCGTAGTAGACGAAGTCGACGTTGGCTTGCTTGAGTTTCTGGATGATCGAGGAGAAGTCCTTGTCACCGGCGTTCAGGCCTTCGAAGACGGCAACCTTGACGCCTTTTTCTTCAAGGGTTTTCTTCACGGCGCTGGCGATGCCTTCACCGTATTGCTGCTTGTCGTGCAGTACGGCAACGATCTTCGGCTTCACGTGGTCGGCGATGTAGTTGCCGGCCGCCGGGCCTTGTGCGCTGTCCAGGCCGATGGTGCGGAAGATCAGCTTGTAGCCACGGGCGGTGATTTCCGGGCTGGTGGCTGCCGGGGTAATCATGATGACGCCTTCGTCTTCATAGATATCCGACGCGGGCTGAGTGGAGCTGGAGCAGAGGTGACCGACCACGAACTTGACGCCGTCATTGACCACTTTGTTGGCGACGGCAACGGCCTGTTTCGGATCGCAGGCGTCATCGTATTCCTTGGCTTCAAGCATTTTGCCGTCTACGCCGCCCTTGGCGTTGATGTCGGCGATGGCCTGCTTGGCACCCATGAATTGCATGTCGCCGTATTGCGTTACGGGACCGGTCTTGGGACCCGCGATACCGATCTTGATGGTATCGGCTGCGAACGAATGGCCGGCAACCCCAGCCAGGACCATAGCGGCAAACAGTTTGGAAATCTGCTTAGTAGCCTTATTCATAGTGCTCCACTCTTACTGTTGTATTTTTTATAGTTCTAGCGGCCTTGTGAGCTGCAGAACCGGATCGGATATCGCGGATATCCCCCCGGCATTGCCCTGGCAACTGTACCGGTACAGTGTAGAGCGCCGGTTGATCGCTTGAAAAGCTGGCTGTCGGGGGCAAAACCGGGTTGTGTCGCTTAAATGAAAGAAAAAGACAGAATTGCGCCGGGGTTATACCAGCCTTTCAAGCATTCCCTGGCTTTTCCGACGCTTTCAATCGCTACCTCATTTGCTACTGGGTTTTTCTGACTGAGCCACGACGCTATGATTGCGCCGATTTTTTACTCAGGTGAACTCCCATGACGCAAGAACCTAGCACCCTCTATGCCAAGCTGCTCGGTGAAACCGCCGAAATTTCCTGGAAGGAGCTCGAACCGTTCTTTGCCAAGGGTGCCCTATTGTGGGTCGATGCCGGGCTGGATTTGATCGAAGCGGCCGAGGCGATGGCCGAAGACAATCGCGATAAAGTCGCTGCCTGGCTGGCCGCGGGGAGCGTTGGCGAAGTGTCTGCGACGCGGGCGTTGGACCTGGTCGAGCGTGACCCGGGCCTGTGGGCGGTGGTGGTTTCGCCGTGGATTTTGATCCAGGAAAGGGCGGCATAAGAAAGTCGTGATCAAAAAGGGTGCACCGCTCGCGCTTGGGCAAGTGTGTAGCGGAGTAACCGCTTGGCCAGTGATGGCAACTTGCCGTAGAGAAAGGTCACAGCCTGACGGTGACGTTAACGTCACGGGAACAGTTGGGAAGCCGGGGTAAGTGCCGGGAAATTGTTTCAAGGTATTGGGCGTGGCCGCTTCAGCGAATGGGCCTCACCGTGGAAGGCGGGCTCACGCGCGCCGGTGCAGGTGCCTTGGGCGAAGCCGCGTCTTTATTGGCGGCTGCGCTGAACGTGTGCAGCGGGTTGCGTATCTGCATGCCCTGCATCACCCCGATGATTTCGCTGAAGGCCACCGCCGGGCTCAGCAGATAACCCTGAATGAAATCGCAGCCATGCTGCAGCAACAGTTCGAATTGCGCCTGGGTTTCCACCCCTTCGGTCACCACTTCCAGATGCAGCGTATGGGCCATGCCGATAATCGCCTGGACGATTTCGCTGTCGGCGGTGGACTTGGGAACATCCTGGATAAACGAGCGGTCGATCTTCAAGGTGGTGAGGGGCAGTCGCTTGAGGTAGGCCAGCGATGAATAGCCCGTGCCGAAGTCATCGATGGCCAGGGACACGCCCAGGGCGCGGATCTGCCGCAACAAGGCCAGGGTGCTGCTGATATTGCCCATCAACGCGTTTTCGGTGACTTCCAGCTCCAGGCGATTGGCGGCAATGCTGGCAAAGCGCAGGGCGGCTTCGATTTCGTCCGCCAGTTCATCCCGGGCCAGGTTCAGGGCCGAGCAGTTCACGGACATGGTCAGCTCGGTGTAGCCGCGATCAGACAGCAGGCTCAGGTCATGACAGGCCTGGCGCAAGACCCAGTGGTCCAGTTCGGCAATCAGCCCGTTGCTCTCGGCAATCCCGATAAACCGGTCCGGCGCCAGCAGGCCGTGTTGCGGATGCTGCCAGCGCACCAGGGCCTCCAGGCGCGTGACCTTGCCGAGCTTCATGTCGAAGATCGGCTGATAGAACAGCACCAGCTCGTTACGCGTGCGCAGGGCGGCGCGCAGTTCTTCTTCCAGTTGCAGCTCCAGGAAGGCGCGGGTTTTGAGGTTGGAACTGAAGAAGTGCAGGCTGTTGCGCCCGGCGTCCTTGGATTGGTAAAGCGCAAGGTCAGCGGTTTTCAGCAGTTCTTCACAGGTCTGGCCATCGTCGGGAAACAGGCTGATGCCGATGCTGGTGGTCATGACCATGCGCCGGCCGGCCAGCTCGATGGGTTCTTTCATCTTTTGCATGATGCGCTGGGCCATGTGCCGCGCTTCGTCGCGATGATGGATGTTGATCAGGATGCAGAACTCATCCCCGCCAAAGCGCGCCACCACGTCGGCATGGCTGCGCACCGAGCTTTTGATATGGCTGGCCAGCACGGTGAGCAGTTGATCGCCGGCATCGTGCCCGAGGCTGTCGTTGATACGCTTGAAATGGTCAATGTCGAGGAAGATCACCGCCATCATGCCGTTGGAGGCGGTTTTTTCAGCGACCTTTTCCGCAAAGATCTGGTTGAAGCCGCGCCGGTTGAGCAAGCTGGTCAGCGCGTCGTAATGGGCGACCTGCTGCAATGAGGCCCGAGCCTGGTCCAGTTCGCTGAGCAGCGCGTTGACCCGGCGCAGATCGCGTTCCTTGTGCTGCAGTTTTTTGTCCGCCAGGGCGGCGCTGATGCTGCTGCCGATCACCAGCAAGGTAATCACCGCCACCGACAGGCCCAGTTGCATGGGGTTGTTGTCCACCGGCAGTGACAGATTCACGCCGTTGGGTACCAGCATTTGCATGGCCGCCATGCCGGTGAAATGCATGCTCAGGATACCGGCGCCCAGCACCAGGCTGGCGGCGTATTTGAGCAGTTGGTGAAACACGCCGGCACCGTTGCGCAGGTAGCTCGACAGCAACAACGCCGCCAGGCTCGCGCCGATGGCAATCGCCACCGACGCCATGAACAGCCCGGATTCGAAGTACACCTGGGCCTGTGAGCGCATGGACGACATGCCGACGTAGTGCATCAGCGCGATGCCCAGTCCCATCCACACTGAGGCCAGCACGTACTGGTGCAAGCGCAGGCGCGCGTGACTGAGGGTCTGCATGGCGAACAGCGAAGCGATCAGAGCGATGACCAGCGAGACGAAGGTCATGAGCAATTCGTAATGAATGGCGATGGGCGCCTGGAATGCCAGCATGCTGATGAAATGCGTCGACCAGATACCGCCCGCCAGGCAACCCGCGCCCAACCAACGCCAGCGGCGGCGGGCGGTGGGGTCTTCCACATGGCCGACGCGTTCGGCCATATCCAGCGTGCCGAAGCCCGCCGCGCAGGCGACCAGATAAGCCAGCAGCACCAGAAAGGGGTTATGACTGCAATTGAGTAATAAGTGCCCGTTGTCTGGAAGCTCGGTGAAAAAGTGCAGCCCCAGCCATTCCATAGCGTGTCCCGTCATAGCGTCCCGTCACTGCCTCAGGCGGTGACCTATGAGATCGAGTATAGAAGCCTCGCGGGATTTGCCATGAATAATGGCACTTTGATTCAATTCTTTTTGCATGGCGCCCATAGCGTTTGATGCTAAGCGCTGATGGGCAGATCCAGTTCGAAAGGTCGTTCCTCGAGGGGCGCCAGACCGAAAGCGGCGCGGGCGGTATCGCAGTCGACGTTGTGCACGCCCTGGCTCCACGAGGCGTCGAATTCGCGGCAGGGGCTTGAGCGCTGTTCATAGATGGAACAGCGCGTGCCTTTGCCCACTTCACCCTCGAGGCTGCAGCAGCGTGCGGGCTTCTGGTCGGTGCCGATCATTGCCACGCGCGTGGGGTTGATCTGCACCACCAGGTCATCGGGCACCGTACCGCCCGATGAGGCGCATTCGCCCCAGAAGAAAGACACGCGAAAGTGTGAACAGCAGGCACCGCAATTCAGACACGGACTGGCTTCGGACATGGGCGTCATCGATTAAGAGTAGGGAAGGGGAACTGCGGGAAGGCTCGCCATTCTATCTGGGCCGTGGCCGTTGGGAAGGGGGGCGCACAGATATATTTTCGTAGGGAAAGTCCCGTAATTTCGGGGATATCACGCCCTATCAGCTTTACGAATCATTACAGACAAGCGCCGCCGGCCTGACTATGTTGCAGCTACTGAGCAGGATGCAGTGGGCATCGCAGCTCTCATAACAATAAAGAGACGGACCCATGCAGAACTCGACCCAAGCGGCGAATGCCTGGCGCATTCTGTTCCTGCTGTTCCTCGCCAACCTGTTCAACTTCTTTGACCGCACCATTCCCGCGATCATCATCGAGCCGATCCGCATGGAGTGGCATCTGAGCGACTTCCAGCTCGGCATCATCGGCACCTCTTTCACCATCGTTTATGCCATCGCCGGACTGCCGCTGGGGCGCTTGGCCGACACGGGGTCGCGCAGCAAACTGATGGGCTGGGGCCTGTTTGCCTGGAGCGGGCTGACGGCGGTCAATGGCCTGGTCGGCAGTTTCTGGAGCTTCCTGCTGGTGCGCATGGGCATCGGCATCGGGGAAGCCAGCTATGCCCCCGCCGCCAATTCGTTGATCGGCGATCTGTTTCCCGCCCACCGCCGCGCGCGTGCCATGGGGATCTTCATGCTCGGCCTGCCGTTGGGCTTGTTGCTGGCATTCTTCACCATCGGCGCGATGGTCAAGGCGTTCGACAGCTGGCGTGCGCCGTTCTTTATTGCCGCGGTGCCGGGGCTGATCCTCGCGGTGTTCATGTTCTACATCAAGGAGCCCAAACGCGGCGCGGCGGAATCGGTGCAAGTGTCCCAGGAACGGGTCGACCGTCCGATCCGCCGTGTGCTGGCGGTGCCGACTTTCCTGTGGCTGGTGCTGGCCGGGTTGTGCTTCAACTTCGCCACCTACGCGTGCAACTCATTCCTTGTGCCGATGCTGCAACGCTATTTCCTGATGCCTTTGCAGGAGGCGGCGGTGGCCACCGGTGTGATCGTCGGCCTGACTGGTCTGGTGGGCCTGACCCTGGGGGGCTGGATTGCCGACAAGATCCACCAGCGGGTCGCCAATGGCCGGCTGCTGTTCGCCGCGTGCAGCCTGATCATCTCCACGGTCACCACCGCCTGGGCTTTGCATGCCGGGCGTATCGAGATCGGGGTGTTCGTCTTGCTGTTCAGCGTGGGCTGGCTGTTTGCGTACAACTTCTATACCTGCGTGTACACGGCGATTCAGGACGTGGTTGAACCGCGTCTGCGGGCCACGGCGATGGCGTTGTTCTTTGCCGGTTTGTATCTGCTGGGTGGGGGGATGGGGCCGATTGTGGTGGGCGGGTTGTCTGATCATTTTGCGCATGCGGCGATGTACGCGGCGGGGGCTGAGCAGATGACCGAGGCTTATAAGGCGGTGGGGTTGCATGACGCCATGTATCTGATCCCGGTGGCGTTGTTTCTGACTATGCTGTTTTTGTTTCAGGCTTCGCGCAGTTTTGTGCGTGATGCCAGGCGGATGAAGGAAGGGTTGAGTGCGGTGCAGGTGCCGGCTGCTGCGGCGACTGCTTGAGACCGAGGTGAGTGTATCGGGGCCCCCTCCCACATTTTGATTTGTGAACGCAGTCAAGTGTGGGAGGGGCGGTGCGACGATTCGACTTGCCCCCGATGGCGGCCTCTGGGCCGACCAGGATGTTGGATCAGACCGAGTACATATCCGTTTCTGCGGTCACGGCTGCTAATGGTTCCGCTTTTACAGCGGCCCACTTTTGAAAAGCGCAAAAGTAAGCAAAACGCTCTTGCCCCACCACTCGGCACCTCGCCTAGGCTCGGTGTGCCCTCTCTCCGGCTTGAATCCGTGGGCCGCCGCAATGGGCCATCCCTGGCCCAGTGCGGCTAACCCGGCGTCCTGCCGGGTTACCCACGGATTCAAGCCTGCGTTCGGCCAGCGTGGTTTAACGGGGCGCCTAAGATCAAGATCAAAAGCAGATCAAGAGCAAGAGCGGCTCGCTTCGCATCGTGGTTACTGCAGGCTTCTATAGCCTACAAAGTTGTGTAGATGCCCCGATGAGGCGCTGAAGGCTTATAAAAAAAACCCGTGTTCAGTTAAGCGTACATCGCCCTCTGTAGGAGCGAGCTTGCTCGCGAAAAACGTCAACGATAACGCGTGTTTCCTGATTGAACGCGGCGCCTGTGGTTTTTCGCGAGCAAGAGCTAGGCGCCCCCTCGCTCCTACAAAAAGCCTTAACTGAACGGCATTACGCATTGTGTGCGGGCCTTTCTTTTTCAGCAGTCAGTGATCAACCCGCCACCAGCACTCGAATCGCTTCCAGTCGCAACGCGGCCTTGTCGAGCATGGCCAGGCCTTGCTCGCGCTGGTTGCGCAGTGCCACCAACTCGCTGTCGCGTACGGTCGGGTTGACCGCTTGCAGGGCGGTCAAGCGCGCCAGTTCTTCGTCGGTGTCGGCTGCCAGGCGACGCTTGGCCTCGGCCACGCGCTCGGCGTGACGCGGGGCGATTTTCTCTTCGCCGGCGTTGATGCGCGGCGTCAACTGGTCGCGCTGGGCCTGCACGAATTTGTTGGCGCTGGCACGCGGCACGCTTTCCAACTGGTCGTTCAAGGTCACGAACGACACGCGGCCGGACAGGTCATTGCCGTTGGCATCCAGCAGGCAGCGCAGGGCCGCCGGCGGCAGGTAGCGACCCAGTTGCAGCGAGCGCGGGGCAACCACCTCGCTGACATACAGCAGTTCCAGCAAGACGGTGCCCGGCTTGAGCGCCTTGTTCTTGATCAGCGCCACGGCGGTGTTGCCCATGGAGCCGGACAGCACCAGGTCCATGCCGCCTTGCACCATCGGGTGTTCCCAGGTGATGAACTGCATGTCTTCACGCGACAGCGCCTGGTTGCGGTCGTAGGTGATGGTCACGCCTTCGTCGTCGCCCAGGGGGAAGCTGGCGTCGAGCATCTTTTCGCTGGGTTTCAAGATCAGCGCGTTTTCCGAATGGTCTTCGCTGTCGATGCCGAAGGCGTCGAACAGGGTTTCCATGTAGATCGGCAGGGCGAACTGGTCGTCCTGCTCGAGGATGTCCTCGACCAGCGCATCGCCTTCACCGGCGCCGCCGGAGTTGAGTTCCAGCAAGCGGTCGCGGCCGGTGTGCAGTTCCTGTTCCAGACGCTCACGCTCGGCACGGGCCTCGTCGATCAGCGCTTGCCACTCGCCGTCGTCGGCGTTCTCCAGCAGCGGCAGCAGGCGTGGGCCGAACTGATGCTGCAAGGCGTTGCCGGTCGGGCAGGTATTGAGGAACGCGTTCAGCGCTTCGTGGTACCACTGGAACAGGCGCTCTTGCGGGCTGGTTTCCAGGTACGGCACGTGCAGTTCGATCACGTGTTTCTGGCCGATCCGGTCCAGACGGCCGATGCGCTGTTCCAGCAGGTCGGGGTGGGACGGCAGGTCGAACAGCACCAGGTGGTGGGAGAACTGGAAGTTGCGGCCTTCACTGCCGATTTCCGAGCAGATCAGCACCTGGGCGCCAAATTCTTCATCGGCGAAGTACGCTGCGGCGCGGTCGCGTTCGAGGATGTTCATGCCTTCGTGGAACACCGTGGCCGGGATGCCGGAACGTACGCGCAGGGCGTCTTCCAGGTCCATGGCGGTTTCGGCGTGGGCGCAGATCACCAGGACCTTGGTGCGCTTGAGCATTTTCAGCTGGTCGATCAGCCACTCGACACGCGGGTCGAAGCGCCACCAGCGGTGCTCTTCCTCGATGTCCGGTTGCGCCTGGAAGCTGACTTCGGGGTACAGCTCGGCATGTTCGCCCAGCGGCAACTCCATGTATTCGTCCGGGTTCGGCAGCGGGTAGGCGTGCAGTTTGCGCTCCGGGAAGCCTTGTACGGCGGCGCGGGTGTTGCGAAACAGCACGCGGCCGGTGCCGTGGCGGTCGAGCAGCTCACGCACCAGGCGCGCGCTGGCTTCGGTGTCGCCATCGTTGACGGCGGTCAGCAAGGCTTCGCCTTCGTTACCAAGGAAACCCTGGATGGTCTTGTGCGCGGCAGGCGACAAGCGGCCCTTGTCGAGCAGCTCCTGCACGGCTTCGGCCACCGGGCGGTAGTTCTCGCTCTCGGCGCGGAAGGCGTGCAGGTCGTGGAAACGGTTCGGGTCGAGCAGGCGCAGGCGCGCGAAGTGGCTGTCCTGGCCGAGTTGTTCCGGGGTAGCGGTGAGCAGCAGCACGCCGGGAATCACTTCGGCGAGTTGTTCGACCAGCGAATATTCGGCGCTGGCCTTGTCTTCATGCCACACCAGATGGTGGGCTTCGTCGACCACCAGCAGGTCCCAACCGGCCGCGAACAGTGCGTCCTGGGCCTTCTCGTCGTCCACCAGCCATTCCAGGGCGACCAGCGCCAGCTGAGTGTCTTCGAACGGGTTGGTGGCATCGCTTTCGATAAAGCGTTCTTCGTCAAACAGTGCAACCTGCAGGTTGAAGCGGCGGCGCATTTCCACCAGCCACTGGTGCTGCAGGTTTTCCGGGACCAGGATCAACACGCGGCTGGCGCGGCCCGAGAGCAACTGGCGATGGATCACCAGGCCCGCTTCGATGGTCTTGCCCAGGCCCACTTCGTCGGCCAGCAATACCCGTGGCGCGATACGGTCGGCGACTTCACGGGCGATGTGCAGTTGGTGCGCGATCGGTTGCGCACGCACGCCGCCCAGGCCCCACAGCGAGGACTGCAGTTGGCGGCTGGTATGTTCCAGGGTGTGGTAGCGCAGCGAGAACCAGGCCAGCGGGTCGATCTGCCCGGCGAACAGGCGGTCGCTGGCAAGGCGGAACTGGATGAAGTTGGACAGTTGGGTTTCCGGCAGCGTGACCTGCTCGTTCTGCCCGTTGAGGCCGTGGTAGACCAGCAGGCCGTCGACGTCGTCGACTTCCTGTACGGTCATTTTCCAGCCTTCGAAATGGGTGATGCTGTCGCCCGGCGAAAACCTCACGCGGGTGAGGGGCGCATTCCGTAGCGCATACTGGCGAGTGTCGCCAGTGGCCGGATAGAGCACGGTCAACAAGCGGCCGTCCTGTGCCAGAACGGTGCCTAACCCCAGCTCTGCTTCGCTGTCACTAATCCAGCGTTGCCCCGGTTGATACTGCTGCGCCATGCTGCCTGACTCCCGCCGTGAAAAAGCCGACTATCTTAACGGAACAAGGCCCCACGCCCAAGGACTCTGACGAAAACTACTGGGTTGGTGCGTACGCCCGCCGGCTAAATCGACGGGTGGCGGGCACTCACAACTGTCGACTGGGTCACAGCTTGGCGAGCGCGCGCTCAAGTCGCCCAGGGGCGCGCCGACAGCCTGTTGATCAGGAGAATCAAGATTATGTTGCCACCCATGCTGCCCGTCAGTGTCGTGCCGGTCACGTCGCAACTCGATCCGGTGCGCCAGAAGCCGGATATCCCGCCCGTCGTGCCGGTTCAACCGGGCTCCAACGAGAGCACCATCGACTTGAAAAAGGGCGATGCGGAGCAGTCGACCTTTCTGCTGCGCGAAGAACAACGCCGCCAGCAAGAGCAGCAAAAACGTCAGCGTGAAGCTGGCGACGACCCTGAGCAGCACCTGCCGATTCCCGGCGATCTGCTCAACGCCGACAACACCGTGCCCGTGGCGCCGCTGATTGAAGACGCGCCACGCCAGGGCTTGTGGGTCGACATCGAGGTTTAGTCGCGCAGTGCTCGCAAGGCCTCCAGCAGTAACGCGCAGTCCCGGTCGTCGTTGAGTGGGCTGACGGAGACTCGCGCAATGCTGTTCAGCCCGCGCGCCTGCATGTCCAGTGGTGTGTAGGCAACACCATTGGCGCCGATGTTGATGCGCTGCAAGCCCAGGCGCTGCTTGAGTTCGAAGGCGTCCCAACCGGTCAGGTTGAAGGCGATCAGTCCGGACTGCAGCGTGCCCATGTCATGCAAGGAAATCCCCGGTATCTGGCGCAGCCCTTCGCGGATTCGCGCGCTGGTGCGCGAGACGCCTTCCCATACCTGCTCGATCCCCAGTTGATTGATCTCCTGCAAGGCATTGCCGAGTCCGGCCAGCAAGGCAAAGGACGCTTCGCTGGTTTCGAAGCGCCGCGCGTCGTTGCGCACATCGAAACCTGCGGCGGTCCAGGGGGCTGAAAACACATCGCGCTGGGCAGGATTCAGGCGCTGCAAAAACGCCGGCCTTACATACAACAGTGCCGTGCCCCGAGGCCCGCGCAGGTGCTTGCGGCCGGCGCACTTGAGCACATCGCAGTGCAGCGCCTGTACATCCACAGGCACCTGGCCAAGCGCTTGGCCAGCGTCGATAAAGTAGGGGATGGCGTGACGCCGCGCCACTTCGCCGATGGCCTGGGCAGGGTTGATCAGGCCACCGTTGGCCGGCAGCCAAGTGAGGTTGATCAACTTCACGTCGGCGTCGATCATCGCCTCCAGCGCCACCGGGCACACTGCGCCGGCCGCGTCGCAGGGGATGACGTCGATTCGGGCACCTGCTTGCACGGCCATTGCCATGCTCGCCAGGTTACCGCCCCATTCATGCCGGCCGACCAGGATGCGGTCACCTGGCTGCCATGGGCCCAGGGCCTGGAACGCCAGGTTCCAGGCCGTCGAGCCACTGCTGGCGAAGGCAATCGAGGACGCGGGCGCATTGAGCAATTGCGCGGCGGCGTGACGGGCCTGCTCCACCAGCACGGCGCCATGTTCGCCAGCCTCCATCGGACCGTCCTGGGCTTCGCGTTGCAGTTGCGCGACGATGGCGTCGAGGGTGGCCTGGCTGGGCAGAGAAGCACCGGCATGATTGAAGTGCACGGTGCCGGCCTGGCAGCCGGGCGTGGCCGCTCGCAGTTGTCGGATGGCCAGCGGGGTCACGGTTGCAACTCGACAATGGCGTCGACTTCCACGGCCACGCCCGCCGGCAAACTGCTCACGCCGACGGCGGTGCGCACATGCTGGCCTTTGTCACCGAGGGCGTTGACCAACAGGTTCGACGCGCCATTGGCGACCGCGCTCTGGCGCTGGAAATCGGCGGTGCAGGCGATGAATACCCCCAGCTTCACGATGCGCACCACGCGCGACAAGTCATCGCCCAGGGCCTCGCTCAGTTGCCCGAGCAGGCCCAGCGCCGCGAGTTCTGCCGCCTGCGCGCCTTGTTGATCATCCAGCGTGTCGCCGACGCGGCCGACGTAGGCGGGCCTGCCATCGAGCAGGGGAATTTGCCCGGAAATGAAGAGTTGGTGCCCGCTGACGACATGGTTGATGTAGTTGGCCGCCGGTTGGCTGGCAGTCGGCAGTGTCAGGCCAAGGGCGTGAACGCGTTGACGGATGGAGTCGCTCATGATGCAACCTCTTGAGGGGTGAGGTTCCAGCATGTTGGCTGCACGGGTGGTCTACAAACGGATAGATCTCAACCGACGCATCGAAAAAAATCATGCGTCGGCGCAGGTTTCCTGCAGCCACTGAATAAAACATGCCGCTGCTTCGCTCGGCGGACTGTGGGGCGTGATCAGCCAGTAGCCGATCTCACTGTGATAATGCGGCCAGTCGAACGCCTCCACCAGGCTGCCGTCGCGAAGCTTGCGCTGGATCAGGCGATGGCGGCCCATGGCGATTCCCTGGCCGGCCACGGTGGCTTCGACCACGATGTTGTAGTCATGCAGCATCACGCGAGGGTGGCGCTCGAGGTCGACCTGATAATGCTGCGACCAATCCGTCCACTCGAACGGGCGGTGTGAGGTGGCCATCAACAGCGGGCTATCGTGGCATTGGCCGGCCTTGAAGGCCGGGCTGCATACCGGTGACAGGGTTTCGGTCATCAGTCGCGTGGCGTGCACGTCGGGCCAGTCACCCTTGCCGTAACGGATGGCCAGGTCAACCTCGGCACCGGCGACGTTGGCCAATTGAATGGCGGGCAGCAATTCAACCTGGATATGCGGGTAGCGATTGAGAAACTCCGCCAGGCGCGGCGCCAGCCACAGCGTGGCGAAGGACGCCAGCAAGCCGACGCGCAGCAGGCTGGGGCCGGGTACTGCTTTTTGGTGGCGGGTGGCGGTTGCAATGGCATCCAGGGCCGGGCGGATTTCGTTGTAGTAATGCTGGCCGTCCACCGTCAGATCTATCGCACGTGTGCGCCGGATAAACAGCGGTTTGCCCAAGTGTTGCTCAAGTTTCTGCACGTGGTGGCTCAGGGCGCTCTGGGTTACCGACAACTCATTTGCCGCCTTGATAAAGCTCAAGTGCCGCGCCACAGCCTCAAAGGCGCGCAGGGCCAGCAACGGAGGAAGGTCCTTGTGCAGTGCCACCGGGTTGCGTCTCCTGGGGAGGAAGGAAGGTGCCGATTCTGGTCGATGCCCTGCATTTTGTCGCCCGCTGATTTGCCGTCGGGCGCGGGAGACCGCATTATTGGGCATTCCCGCCATAACGTAAGCCAAGCCATGAGTGACGACGACAAGCTGATCGACCTGAATGCCGAACGCGCCAAGCGCGTGCATGACCTTAATGACAAACGCCTGAACGAAGTGCGCCAGGCATTTGAACAGGCGATGCCCTTGGGTAAAGCCAAGAAGAAGTCGAAGAACAAGCCGAAAAAACGTTGAATCAACTGGCCTTGATTGATCCAGGTCAGTTATTGCCCTTCTTTACGCCCCGTCGCGGGCGACATTGATCCCCGTCAATTTTCCATTCCGCCTTCTCCATTAACTTAGCCCTATCGCAACAGGGCAAGTGCAGGAGGCCGGTCATGTTTATCGATAATGTGGTATTTGCCGGAGTGCTGACCGTAAGCCTCATGGTGCTGTTTTTTGTTGGATTCGGATTTTTTATCTGGAAAGACGCAAACAAGCGTAAAAAACCTTAGGTTTTTCCGGATGACAGGGCACGCAAGGCATTTTGGGCGACTTCGGTCGCCCTTTTTTTTGCCTATCGTTCCCACGCTCTGCGTGGGAATGCCGCCTCGGCCGCTCCGCGTCCCGCTGTTGAGGCCCGCGCATGGGTGACGCGGAGCGTCACGGAATGCATTCCCACGCAGAGCGTGGGAACGATCATCAACTGCCCAGCGCCCAGGACGCCAGCCAGAACAACCCGGCGGAGAGGCCTACGGTTGCCGGCAAGGTCAACACCCAGGCCATCAGGATGGTCTTGACCGTGCCGCCTTGCAGGCCGCTTTTGTTCGCGACCATGGTACCGGCCACGCCGGAAGACAACACGTGGGTGGTGGACACCGGCAGGGCGAAGATATTGGCGAAGCCGATCATGGTGGCGGTGGTGATCTGCGCCGACATGCCTTGGGCATAGGTCATGCCTTGCTTGCCGATCTTCTCGCCGATGGTCAGCACCACGCGTTTCCAGCCGACCATGGTGCCCAGGCCCAGGGCCAGTGCGACCGCGAGAATCACCCAGAACGGCGCGTACTCGGTCGTGGCGGTCAGGTCCTTGCGCAGCTTGTCGAGGTCGGACTTTTCACGCGCATCCAGGCCAGGCAGCTTGCCGACTTTCTTGGCGGTATCGTCCAGGCAGAGCAGGTAACGACGTACTTCGATGCGCTGGTCGGCACTCAACGCGTGGTAGTCGGAAACACCTTTGAGCGTATCAACCAGCGCGTTGATGGTCGGCTCGGTCTGCTGCGGGTTGCATTGGAACTTGCCCGGCAGATCGTCCTTCACACTTTTGCCCAGGGCCAGGAACTCGCCGAGCGTGGCATTGTTGCGCTGGTAGAACTGGCTCAAATGCACGGTGGCATCGCGGGTACGTTCGATCTGGTAGGTAGTGCTGCCCAGGTCGAGCACGAACTGCGCCGGCACGATACCGATCAGCACGAGCATGATCAGGCCGATACCTTTTTGCCCATCGTTGGAGCCGTGCACGAAGCTCACCGCCATGGCCGAAATCACCAGCACCAGGCGGTTCCAGAACGGCGGGTGCTTCTTGTCGTCAAGCTTGCGGCGCTGATCCGGGGTCTTGTGCATCTTCGACAGCGGGCGCCACCACTTCAGGCCAATCAGCACCAGGGCTGCGACGAGAAAGCCGGCCATCGGCGAGAACACCAGGGACGCACCGATATCGATCGCTTTCTGCCAGTTCACACCGTCAGCCAGGGGAATATCGTTGATCAGGGCGTTGGCCAGGCCCACACCGAGGATCGAGCCGATCAGCGTGTGGGAGCTGGAGGCCGGGATACCGAAGTACCAGGTGCCCAGGTTCCAGGTGATTGCCGCCGCCAACAATGAGAAGACCATCGCCAAACCATGGCCGGTGTTCACATTGATCAGCAACTCCACCGGCAGCAGATGCACGATGGCGTAGGCGACACCCACACCGCCGAGCAACACGCCGAGGAAGTTGAACACCCCGGAGAAGAACACCGCCAGGTGCGGCGGCATGGCCTTGGTATAGATGACTGTGGCCACCGCGTTAGCGGTGTCATGAAAGCCATTGATGAACTCGAAGGCGAGGACAAAGGCCAGGGCGAGCAACAGGCTCACTAGAACCCAAGCATCCAGTCCGCTGAATAAATCGATCATGAAGGTTTTCTGACCCGGTCGTAAGGGGGCGCGATTATGCCAGAAAACCTCGGTAATCGATGCATTAGCTGCTCATCGGTAACAATCTAGCGTGAAAAAAACCGGCCTGCACAGGCGCATCCCAGGGTTTTCGGGGCTTTGGCAAGTGCTTGATTTGTAAAGCCAGGGCGCGAAAAAACACGGTTTCGACACAAAAATGTCATGTGTGAAACATTTGTATGAAATTTCGTTAGCGGCAGTAGGGCGCCGACCAGTGGTTTTGAAGGTCGCTGCCCTTCGCAGGTGAAGATCGGCACCGACCGTAAAGCCTGGAGGCTCAACTCGCCCTAGGGCTCTTCGGCCTTGAGTTCTTGCTCGATCTTCTGGATTTCCTGGGCGAAAGCCTGGTCCAGCAGGCTGGCGCGCTTGCGCCAGGGCTTACGTTCCGGCTCAGGCTGGGCGGCGTAGGTGGTGACTTCCCCGCCGTAAACGTCCTTGTAACGTTGCTCCTGGCGCTCAAGTTCCGCGCGCAGTTCATCTTTCGTCACAGTGTTACCTAATTGAGTTGGGTTTAATAAGGGTACAACTTCATGCCAAAAGGCGCCTCGGGTGTACATACTTGAACCGACGCCCTGTTCAAGTTTAAGTAGGGACCTGAGATCGCTTTTTCAATCCACTGCTTTAATCGACCCTGCGCACGGGATGCGGCGCCGGGCGAGCTCCGATCCCAATAACTGAATTGGGCTGACCTCTGTACAGGCTGCATTATAGCGACGCATTTGAAGAACGCTATCGGCATAAATTTAAAAAGCCTCAACTTCATGTGCGAGTTTTGTTACATCACAACGTAAGTGTTGGCTGAACATATACCCCCAGGACAGCCGTTTTTTACCGGGCAACGCGCTATAGCGGGCTCGGCAACCGAGAATTGCGATAATCGCATCATCGTCCGATAATCGCCCAATGTTGCCGCCCTTGCCTTGTGCATCGCTCACCGTGCGGCTTGTAATAGCAGCCAGCCCTTCTGTGGTTGAAAACAAGAAAAAGGATCCCTGAAATGAACGATCAATTGCGCAACTCCTTCGCGTCGGTGGCGCCGCCGATCGTGGCATCACCGGCCAAGCGCATCCAGGCGTTCACCGGTGATCCGGACTTCATGACCTCCCTGGCCCGTGGCCTGGCCGTGGTGCAGGCGTTTCAGGAGCGCAAGCGTCACCTGACCATCGCCCAGATCAGCCATCGCACCGAAATTCCGCGTGCCGCCGTGCGCCGCTGCCTGCATACCTTGATCAAGCTGGGGTATGCCACCACCGATGGCCGTACCTACTCGTTGCTGCCCAAGGTGCTGACCCTGGGCCACGCCTATTTATCGTCGACCCCCCTGGCCGTGTCGGCCCAGCCCTACCTGGATCGCATGAGCGAACAGCTTCACGAGGCCTGCAACATGGCGACCCTTGAAGGCGACGACATTCTTTACATCGCCCGCTCGGCCACCACTCAGCGCCTGATTTCCGTTGACCTTTCCGTGGGCGGGCGCTTGCCGGCCTACTGCACCTCCATGGGCCGCATCCTGCTGGCCGCCCTGGATGACGCCTCGTTGCAGGATTACCTTGACCACGCCGACCTGCAAACCAAGACCAGTCGCACCTTGACCACGCCCGAAGCGTTGTTCGAATGCCTGCAACAAGTGCGTCAGCAGGGCTGGTGCATCGTCGATCAGGAACTGGAGCAGGGCCTGCGTTCGATCGCCGTACCGGTTTACGACGCATCCGGCCAGGTGTTGGCCGCGCTCAATGTCAGCACCCATGCCGGACGAGTCAGCCGCAGCGAGTTGGAGCAGCGGTTCCTGCCGAGCATGCTCAGCGCCAGTCGCGAGCTGAGCATGCAACTGTTTGCCTGAGTGTTCGGTGACCGCACAGAACCCGGCGTGATCAATTGACGCTGTTTCCCCTGGCTTATTAATGTGCGGCAGCGCTTAAGGGCGCGCTCCAATAATAATGGCGACCCCAGGTCGCTGGCCCGCCATCGGTGTGGAATAAAAATAATGAATCAGCCATCTGTCGGTTCTACCCTGGACGTGCAGTCCTTCATCAATGCCCAGCCCTTGTCACGTTACCAGTGGCGCGTGGTGATCCTGTGCTTCCTGATTGTCTTCCTCGACGGCCTCGACACCGCCGCCATGGGCTTTATCGCACCCGCGCTGTCCCAGGACTGGGGCATCGACCGCGCGAGCCTCGGCCCGGTGATGAGCGCCGCGTTGATCGGCATGGTCTTCGGCGCGCTGGGTTCCGGCCCGCTGGCCGACCGCTTCGGGCGCAAAGGGGTGCTGGTGGGCGCGGTGCTGGTGTTCGGTGCCTTCAGCCTGGCTTCGGCGTACAGCAGCAATGTCGATCAACTGCTGGTGTTGCGTTTCCTGACGGGCCTGGGGCTGGGCGCGGGCATGCCCAACGCCACCACGCTGCTCTCCGAATACACCCCCGAGCGGCACAAGTCGCTGTTGGTGACCAGCATGTTTTGCGGCTTCAACCTGGGCATGGCCGGTGGCGGGTTTATTTCGGCCAAGTTGATCCCGGCTTTCGGCTGGCACAGCCTGTTGCTGATCGGTGGCATCCTGCCGTTGATCCTGGGCGCGGTGCTGTTGGTGTGGTTGCCGGAGTCGGCGCGTTACCTGGTGGTGCGCAACCGTGGCACCGACAAGGTACGCAAGGCCCTGTCCCCGATTGAACCGGCCATTGTCGCCCAGGCCACTCACTTCAGCGTGCCGGAGCAAAAGACCGTCAAGGCGCGCAACGTGTTCGCGGTGATTTTTTCCGGTACCTACAGCGCCGGCACGCTGCTGCTGTGGCTCACCTATTTCATGGGCCTGGTGATTGTGTACCTGCTCACCAGTTGGCTGCCAACCCTGATGCGCGACAGTGGCGCCAGCATGGAGCAGGCCGCCTTTATCGGAGCCTTGTTCCAGTTTGGCGGCGTATTGAGCGCCGTCGGCGTGGGCTGGGCGATGGACCGGTTCAACCCGCACAAAGTGATTGGCACCTTCTACCTGTTGGCGGGGGTATTTGCCTACGCGGTCGGGCAGAGCCTGGGCAATATCACCCTGTTGGCGACCCTGGTGCTGATTGCCGGGATGTGCGTCAACGGTGCGCAATCGGCGATGCCCTCCCTGGCTGCGCGCTTCTACCCGACCCAGGGCCGCGCCACCGGCGTGTCGTGGATGCTCGGCATTGGCCGTTTCGGCGCGATTCTCGGTGCGTGGATGGGCGCTACCTTGCTGGGCCTGGGCTGGAACTTCGAGCAGGTGCTGACGGCGCTGGTGATTCCGGCGGGGTTGGCCACGGCAGCGGTGGTGATCAAGGGCATGGTCAGCCACGCCGATGCGACCTGACCTCTGGCGAGGTTAAAAGTGTGGGAGGGGGCTTGCCCCCGATTGCGGTGGGTCAGCCTGATAATTGCTGGCTGATACACCGCTATCGGGGGCAAGCCCCCTCCCACATTGGATCATCTGCGGTCAAGAAGTTAGCCAGGCAACAATGCGTTCGATAATCGAACGCTGAGTCGATTATCGGATTGTTCGGCCCATTCCCCCGGCTTAATCTTCAAGCACTTCGGCGCCCCCCTCAGCGCCTTTTTCGATCAACACCGGGAGCCCAACCCCATGGCTGAAATTCTCACCCTGCGCGATGCGGTCAAGCGCTTCGTGAACGACGGCGATACCGTCGCCCTCGAAGGCTTCACTCACCTGATCCCCACCGCCGCAGGTCATGAAATCATTCGTCAGGGCAAGAAAGACCTGACTTTGGTGCGTATGACGCCTGACCTGATCTACGACCAGTTGATCGGCGCCGGCTGTGCGCGCAAGTTGATTTTCTCCTGGGGCGGCAACCCGGGCGTGGGTTCCCTGCATCGTCTGCGCGACGCGGTGGAAAAACAGTGGCCGCAGCCGCTGGAGATCGAAGAACACAGCCATGCCGACCTGGCCAACGCCTACGTCGCCGGCGCCTCCGGCCTGCCGTTTGCGGTGCTGCGGGCCTACGCCGGTTCCGACTTGCCCAAGGTCAACCCGCTGATCAAGACCGTCACGTGCCCGTTTACTGGCGAAGTGCTGGCGGCCGTTCCGTCGGTACGCCCGGATGTGACGGTAATCCATGCGCAGAAGGCCGACCGCAAGGGCAACGTGCTGCTATGGGGCATTCTTGGCGTGCAGAAGGAAGCGGCCCTGGCGGCCAAGCGCTGCATCGTCACCGTCGAGGAAATCGTCGACGACCTGAACGCGCCGATGAACAGCTGCGTATTGCCGACCTGGGCCCTGACCGCCGTGTGCCATGTGCCCGGTGGCGCGCATCCGTCCTACGCCCATGGCTACAACGAGCGGGATAACCGTTTCTACCAGGCGTGGGACCCGATTGCCCGCGACCGTGGGACCTTTACCGCCTGGATCGACGAATACGTCCACGGCACTGCTGATTTCAGCGAGTTCCAGGCCAAGCTGGCCAGCGCGCAGGAGGCCAAGTAATGACCTACTCCACCAATGAAATGATGACCGTCGCCGCCGCGCGCCGCCTCAAGAATGGCTCGGTGTGCTTCGTCGGTATCGGCCTGCCGTCCAAGGCGGCCAACCTGGCGCGCCTGACCTCCTCGCCTGACGTGGTGCTGATCTACGAGTCCGGCCCGATTGGCGCCAAGCCCTCGGTGTTGCCGCTGTCCATCGGTGACGGTGAGTTGGCGGAAACCGCCGATACCGTGGTGCCCACCGGCGAAATCTTCCGTTACTGGCTGCAAGGCGGGCGCATCGACGTCGGCTTTCTCGGCGCGGCTCAGGTCGACCGTTTCGGCAACATCAACACCACCGTGGTCGGCGATTATCACCAGCCCAAGGTACGTTTGCCGGGTGCCGGCGGCGCGCCGGAAATTGCCGGTTCCGCCAAAAGCGTGTTGATCATCCTTAAACAGTCGTCCCGTTCGTTTGTCGACAAGCTGGACTTCATCACCTCGGTCGGCCACGGCGAAGGCGGCGATTCACGCAAACGCCTGGGCCTGCCGGGCGCCGGTCCGGTCGGCATCATTACCGACCTGTGCATCATGGAGCCGGAAGCGGGCAGCCATGAGTTCGTGGTCACTGCCTTGCACCCTGGGGTGACCCGCGAGCAAGTGGCCGCGGCGACCGGCTGGGCCATTCGTTTTGCCGACCAGGTCGAGGTGACCGCCGAACCGACTGAGGTTGAGCTGAGCGCCCTGCGTGACCTCGAAGCGCGCACCGCAGCCGCCCATGGCCAAGCACCGGGAGAAGCCTGATGCGCGATGTCTTTATCTGTGACGCCATTCGCACCCCCATCGGCCGCTTCGGCGGTGGCTTGTCCACGGTGCGCGCCGATGACCTGGCAGCCCTGCCGATCAAGGCGTTGATCGAACGCAACCCAACGGTGGAGTGGAGCGCCGTGGATGAAGTGTTCCTCGGCTGCGCCAACCAGGCCGGCGAAGACAACCGCAACGTGGCACGCATGGCGCTGCTGCTGGCGGGCCTGCCGGAGAGTATTCCCGGCGTGACCCTCAATCGCCTGTGCGCTTCGGGGATGGACGCCATCGGCACGGCCTTTCGCGCGATTGCCAGCGGCGAAATGGAGCTGGCGATTGCCGGCGGCGTCGAGTCGATGTCCCGCGCGCCGTTCGTGATGGGCAAGGCTGATGCTGCGTTCTCACGCACCATGAAGCTTGAAGACACCACCATCGGCTGGCGCTTTATCAACCCCTTGATGAAAGCCCAATACGGCGTCGACGCGATGCCGCAGACCGCCGATAACGTCGCCGACGACTACAATGTTTCGCGCGCCGACCAGGACGCCTTTGCTCTGCGCAGCCAGCAACGTACCGCTGCCGCGCAGGCCGCCGGCTTCTTTGCCGAAGAGATTGTGCCGGTGCGGGTGGCCCATAAAAAAGGCGAAACCGTGGTGGAGCATGATGAGCATCCACGGGACACCACCCTTGAGGCCCTGGCCAAACTCAAGCCGGTCAACGGCCCGGACAAGAGCGTCACCGCCGGCAACGCGTCGGGCGTCAACGATGGCGCCGCCGCGTTGATTCTGGCCTCGGCCGACGCGGTGAAAAAACACGGACTCACCGCCCGCGCCAGGGTGTTGGGCATGGCCAGTGCCGGCGTCGCCCCGCGCGTGATGGGGATCGGCCCGGTGCCGGCGGTGCGCAAGCTGGTGGAGCGCCTCGGTCTGGCGGTCACCGATTTTGACGTGATCGAACTCAACGAAGCCTTCGCCAGCCAAGGCCTGGCCGTGCTGCGCGAGTTGGGGATCGCCGACGACGCGCCGCAGGTCAACCCCAACGGCGGCGCCATCGCCCTGGGTCACCCCCTGGGTATGAGCGGTGCGCGGCTGGTACTGACAGCCCTGCACCAGTTGGAAAAAACCGGCGGGCGCAAAGGCCTGGCGACCATGTGCGTGGGCGTGGGCCAAGGCCTGGCCCTGGCGATTGAACGCGTCTGATAAGAGAGGATTGCTGCATGAATGACAAGCCCGGTTACCGGCGCCCGCACGCGGGCACTCAACCTGACTACCTGCACCCGGCCTACCAGTCGACGAACTTGCGTTCGCCCTCGCAGCCGTTGGTGTTCCTGCCCCATTCGTTGTCGGAAATCACCGGCCCGACCATCGGCGCCGAGCGCGTCAGCGAGAAAGACAACGACCTGACCGCCCAGCACGAGGGCGAGCCCCAGGGCGAACGCATCATCATTCACGGGCGGGTGCTGGACGAGAACGGCCTGCCGGTGCCGGGCATCCTCGTGGAGATCTGGCAGGCCAATGCCGCCGGTCGCTACAACCACGAGCGCGACCTGCACGATGCGCCGCTGGACCCGAACTTCACCGGCACCGGGCGCACCGTCACCGACGCCGAGGGCTGGTACCAGTTCCAGACCATCAAGCCCGGCGCCTACCCGTGGGGCAATCACCACAACGCCTGGCGCCCGGCGCATATCCACTTTTCGCTGTTCGGACCCAGCGTGCTGACGCGGCTGGTCACGCAAATGTATTTCCCCGGCGACCCGCTGCTCGAATACGACCCGATCTACAACTGCGTGCCGGACACCAGTGCCAAGCAACGCCTGATCGCAAGCTTCGATCTGGAAAAAACCATTCCTTCCTATGCCCTCGGCTACCGCTGGGACATCGTCCTGCGCGGCCGCGACGCCACGCCGATGGAGAAATGAGATGAGCCTTTACGCAACCACGTCCCACACCGTCGGGCCGTATTACCACATCGGCCTGACCTGGCTGAACCGCGAAGACCTGACGGTCGCCGCCACCCTGGGCGAACGCGTGGCGATCAGCGGGCAGGTGGTGGACGGCAACGGCGATGTGGTCAACGACGCCATGCTTGAGGTCTGGCAGGCCAACGCCGCCGGCAAGTACGACCACCCGGAAGACGAACAGGACAAAGCGCTGGATCCCAACTTCGAAGGCTTTGGCCGCGTGCCGGTGGATGCCCAAGGGCGCTTCCGCTTTACTACGATCAAGCCGGGCAGTGTGCCGGGGCTTCAAGGCACGACCCAGGCACCGCATCTGGTGGTGCTGGTGTTTGCGCGCGGGTTGGTGAAGCACTTGCTGACGCGGATTTATTTTGACGGTGAGGCGTTGAATGGGGATGACCCCTTGCTGGCGTGTGTGCCGGCGCAGCGTCGCGGTACGTTGATTGCCAGGCAGGATGCGGCTGGGGTTTATCAGTGGGATGTGGTTTTGCAGGGGACAGACAGGGAAACGGTGTTTTTCGATTATTGAGTTGGCTGTAGGGCCCTATCGGGGGCAAGCCCCCTCCCACATTTGAATGTATTCACAAGTCCAAGTGTGGGAGGGGGCTTGCCCCCGATGGGGCCCCTACAAGCACTCCATAGCCAAAAGTCTGCTTGCATGACACGGTTGTTGCAAAGTATGTCTAGGCTATAACCGTTCCCACTGAGTAAAAACCATGACAACAAAAACCAGTCACTACACCGGAGAAGAACGCAGCAAAAGGATTTTTGCGATTGTCGGTGCTTCCTCCGGCAACCTGGTCGAATGGTTCGACTTCTACGTCTATGCCTTCTGCGCCATTTACTTTGCGCCGGCCTTTTTCCCCTCGGACGACCCCACCGTCCAACTGCTCAACACCGCCGGCGTGTTCGCCGCCGGGTTCCTGATGCGTCCGATCGGCGGCTGGCTGTTTGGCCGGGTGGCCGACAAACATGGCCGCAAGAATTCCATGATGATCTCGGTGCTGATGATGTGCGCCGGTTCCCTGGTCATCGCTTTCCTGCCGACCTACAAGGATATCGGCGCCTGGGCCCCGGCGTTGCTGCTGGTGGCGCGGCTGTTCCAGGGGTTGTCGGTGGGGGGCGAATACGGCACCACCGCGACCTACATGAGCGAAGTGGCGCTCAAGGGCCAGCGCGGTTTCTTCGCCTCGTTCCAGTACGTGACCCTGATTGGCGGGCAACTGCTGGCGGTGCTGGTGGTGGTGATCCTGCAACAGATCCTCACCGAAGAGGAATTGCGTGCCTGGGGCTGGCGCATTCCGTTCGTGATCGGCGCCATCGCGGCGGTGATCTCCCTGTTGCTGCGCCGCACCCTCAAGGAAACCACCAGCAAGGAAATGCGCGAGGACAAGGACGCCGGCAGTATCGTCGCGCTGTTCCGTGACCACGGCAAAGCCTTCATCACCGTGCTGGGCTACACCGCCGGCGGCTCGCTGATTTTCTATACCTTCACCACCTACATGCAGAAATACCTGGTGAACACCGTCGGCATGCACGCCAAGACCTCCAGCTACATCATGACCGGCGCGCTGTTTCTGTACATGTGCATGCAGCCGCTGTTCGGCATGCTCGCCGACAAGATCGGCCGGCGCAATTCCATGCTCTGGTTCGCCGGCCTCGGCACGCTGTTCACGGTGCCGATCCTGCTTACCCTGAAAACCGTCACCAGTCCGTTCCTGGCTTTTGTGCTGATCACGCTGGCACTGGCGATCGTCAGCTTCTATACCTCCATCAGTGGCCTGGTCAAAGCCGAGATGTTCCCGCCCCAGGTGCGTGCCTTGGGCGTGGGCCTGGCGTATGCCGTGGCCAACGCGGTGTTCGGCGGTTCGGCGGAAGTGGTTGCGTTGAGCCTGAAGTCCATCGGTATGGAAAACACTTTCTACTGGTACGTCACCGCAATGATGGCCGTGGCGTTCCTGTTCAGCTTGCGCCTGCCGAAACAGGCGGCGTACCTGCATCACGATTTGTAAGGGATGAGTTATGACACTGCGCACGAGCAACCAACTGTTCGACGCCTACTTCACCGCTGACAGTATGGCCGAGGTGTTCTGTGACCAGGGCCGCCTGCAGGGCATGCTGGATTTCGAGGCCGCGCTGGCCCGGGCCGAGGCCCAGGTCGGGTTGATCCCGCAGGCCGCCGTGGCGCCGATTGCCCAGGCCTGCCTGGCGTCGCTGTATGACGTGGATGCGCTCAGTGTGGCGATTGCCACGGCGGGCAATTCGGCGATTCCAGTGGTCAAGGCGCTGGGCAAGTTGATTGCCGCTGAAGACGCCGGGGCCGAGCGCTATGTGCACCTGGGGGCAACCAGCCAGGATGTGATGGACACCGGCCTGGTGGTGCAATTGCGCCGCGCGCTGGAGCTGATCGAAGCGGACCTGGCGCGCCTGGGCGATGTATTGGCGGCCCAGGCGCAGCGGCATGCATCGACCCCTCTGGTCGGGCGCACCTGGCTGCAACACGCTACGCCCGTCACCCTGGGCATGAAGATCGCCGGCTGGCTGGGCGCGGTGACGCGCAGTCGCCAGCGCCTGGTGGAATTGAAACCGCGTTTGCTGGTGCTGCAGTTTGGCGGTGCCTCGGGCACCCTGGCTGCGCTGGGCGAGCAGGCCATGCCGGTGGCGCAGGCCTTGGCCGCCGAGCTGCAACTTAGCCTGCCCGAGCAGCCGTGGCACACCCAACGTGATCGTCTGGTGGAGTTTGCCAGCGTGCTTGGCCTGATCGCCGGCAGCCTTGGCAAGCTCGGCCGCGACATCAGCCTGTTGATGCAAACCGAAGCGGCGGAAGTGTTTGAGCCCTCCGCGCCGGGCAAGGGCGGCTCTTCGACCATGCCGCACAAGCGCAACCCGGTCGGCGCCGCCGTGCTGATCAGCGCCGCGACCCGCGTGCCCGGCCTGGTGGCGACGATGTTCAGTGCCATGCCCCAGGAGCACGAGCGTAGCCTGGGACTGTGGCACGCCGAATGGGAAACCTTGCCGCAGATCTGCCGATTGGTCTCGGGGGCACTGGAACAGGCGCTGCTGGTCAGCGAAGGGCTGGAGGTGGATGCCGAGCGCATGGCCCGCAATCTCGAGCTGACCCAGGGCCTGGTGCTGGCCGAAGCCGTCAGCAGCGTGCTGGCTCAGCGCCTGGGCCGTGAAACCGCGCACCACTTGCTGGAGCAGTGCTGCAAACGCGCGGTCGCCGAGCAGCGGCATTTGCGTGCCGTGCTGGCGGACCAGCCGCAGGTCACCGCCCAGTTGTCGTCGGCCGAACTGGACCGTCTGCTCGACCCGGCCAACTACCTGGGCCAGGCCTCTACCTGGGTCAGCCGCGCCGTGACCGAACACTTTGCATTGACTGCGTAAGGAGAACGCTGTGGCTTTCGTACAACTCGCCGAGGGCGACCTGCATTACCAACTCGATGGGCCCGCCGATGCACCGGTACTGGTGCTGTCCAACTCCCTGGGTACTGACCTGCATATGTGGGACATCCAGGTGCCGGCATTCACCCAGCATTTTCGCGTGCTGCGTTTCGATACTCGCGGCCATGGCAAATCCCTGGTCACCGAGGGGCCCTACAGCATCGAACAGTTGGGCCAGGATGTGCTGGCGCTGTTGGATACGCTGGGCATCCAGCGTGCCCATTTCTGTGGGTTGTCCATGGGCGGGTTGATCGGCCAATGGTTGGGCATCAACGCCGGCACGCGGCTCGATCGCCTGGTGGTCTGCAACACCGCTGCCAAGATCGGCACGCCTGAGGTGTGGAACCCGCGTATCGAAACGGTGTTGCGCGATGGCGCGGCGGCGATGGTTGCACTGCGTGATGCCTCGATTGCACGCTGGTTCACCGCCGATTTTGCCGCCGCCAACCCCCACCAGGCCGAGCAGATCACCGACATGCTCGCGGCCACCTCGCCCCAAGGCTATGCCGCCAACTGCGCGGCGGTGCGCGATGCGGATTTCCGTCATCAGTTGGCGTCGATCAAAGTGCCCACCCTGGTGATTGCCGGCACGGAAGACGCGGTGACACCACCCGCCGGCGGTCACTTTATCCAGAACCATGTGAAGGGCGCCGAATACGCCGAGTTCTATGCGGCGCATCTGTCCAATGTACAAGCCGGCGCTGCGTTCAGCGACCGCGTGATTGAATTTCTGCTGGGTCGCTGAGGAGCTTTTCGTGGACGAGAAACAACGTTATGCCGAGGGGCTGCAAGTGCGCCGTGAAGTGCTGGGCGACGCCCATGTGGAGCGCAGCCTCAATGCCCTGACCGAGTTCAACAGCGAGTTTCAGGAGATGATCACTCGCCATGCGTGGGGCGATATCTGGACCCGCCCGGGTTTGCCACGGCATACCCGCAGCCTGATCACCATCGCGATGCTGATCGGCATGAACCGCACCGAAGAGTTGAAGCTGCATTTACGTGCCGCCGCCAGCAACGGCGTGACCCGCGCCGAGATCAAGGAAGTGCTGATGCAAAGCGCGATTTATTGCGGGATACCGGCGGCGAATGCGACGTTCCATTTGGCCGAGTCGGTGTGGGATGAGTTGGGTATCGAGTCGCGCCAACCCTGAGTTGAAATGCGTTCAAAATATGGGAGGGGGCTTGCCCCAATGCCGTCTGTAGGAGCGAGCTTGCTCGCGAAAAGCTCACAGGCACCGCGTTCATTCAGAAAGTACGCGTTATCGTTGACGTTTTTCGCGAGCAAGCTCGCTCCTACAGGACTTCATTGACTGTGGAGGTCAGTTGGCATCGGCATCCCACAGCCAATTCCACACCCCCGGCAGATGCACCGGCTCGTTCACCTCCTTGACCGTGCGGGCCAGCGCCGCGCGTTGCAGGGTGGCGGTGTCGGTGTAGAAGGGCTCGGCGGCGGTCTTCAGGCCGTTGATGCGGGCGCTGTCCATCAGGATCTGCAGGTACTCCTGCAGATGCCGTGCGGTGTAGCGGTTGATGTCATGGAAGGTCACCACCACCGGTATCACGCCGTCCACCGTCGGCAACTCACCCAATGCGATGCGCTCACGCACCACTGACAGCTGCCGGTACAGGTTGGCGCGACGGCGTGGGCTGCCGTTGAAGCCCCAGATCTTGCCGTCGTTGGCACTCAGGTCGGTCAACAGCACCTGCATGCCGTGGCGTCGGTAGGCGGCGAACGTGCGGTGGTCGTAGTTCCAGAACGGTGGCCGCACCAGCAGGGGCGGCGTGCCGGTGATGGCGGCGATGTCCGCCGCGCCCTGGGTCAGGGTGCGTTCCAGCTCGGCGTCACTGAGCCAGCGATGATTGGTATGAAACGTCGTCGCCGTGTGGAAGGCCAGCACATGGCCGGCGGCATACTCACGCACCATGGTCTTGCGGCCCCGCGCGCTGCCACCTGAACGGGCGGCTTGGGTCTGTAGAAAGAACACCGCCTTGATCCCTGGCGATACCGGGTTATCGGCCAGATCGGCCACCACTGAACGGCTCGGGTTGTTGTAGCCCGAGGCGCTGGGGCCGTCATCGAAGGTCAGCAGGAAACGGATTGGCGCCCGGGCCTGCAGGCGTTGCTCGGTCTGCGGCGTCAGGGCGATGGGCGAGCCGATACAGCCGCCCAGGCTCAGGGCCAGGGCGAACACTGCGATAGCGGAGGCGAAGGTTTTCATGCTGTGCGCGGGCTCGAATGAGAGGCCGCTGCTGGGGCGATCAGCAGCGGCAGGCGCGCACCATACAGTAACTGCGGCGCCGGTTTACAGCAGACTTATCGGGTAGCTGACGATCAACCGGTTTTCATCGAACTCATTGTTGCTGTAGTCACGCCGCATGCTGGAGTTGCGCCAGCGCAGGGTCAGGTTTTTCAGGCTGCCGCTTTGTACGGTGTAGCCCAATTCGCTTTCGCGCCCCCATTCCTTGCCGTCGGTCACCGTGCCGGTGTGCACGTTGCTGCCGCTGATATAGCGGTTCATCAGGGTAAGGCCCGGTACGCCAAGGGCGGCGAAGTTGTAGTCGTGGCGAACCTGCCAGGATTTTTCCTCGGCGTTGTCGTAGCTCGAGTTATAACTGTCGTTGGCCAGAGTGCCGCCGCTGGTGCCGTTGACACGCATCCAGGCGCTGTTGCCGGTGAGTTTTTGCAGGCCGACATAGAAGGTGTTGCCGCCGTGGCGGGCGGACAGCAAGCCGGACCAGGTCTTGTTGTCCAGCTCACCTGCCCGGGCGCTGCCGTCGTCCTTGCCGTAGAAGAACCCCAGGTTGGCGCCCAGGGTCCAGTCGCCCACGGGCTGGCTGTGAATCAGATTGACGAACTGCTGGCGGTAGATGTCCTTGAGCTGGGCATTCCACACTCCGACTTGCGTGCGTTTGTCGTTGAAGGCGTATTCGGCACCCTGGAAGTTGAAGCGATCGGACGTGAACGCGGTTTTGCCGGTCATCGACATGTCGCGCATGCTGCTGTCGTCCCGCGGGCTGTTGGCACGGAACTGACCGCCATACAGGGTCAGGCCATCGATTTCCTTTGACGTGATCTGCCCGCCGCGCAGGGTCTGCGGCAATGAGCGACCATCGTCCGAGCGCAGGATCGGCAGCACCGGCATCCATTCACCGACTTTCACTTCAGTCCTGGAAACCCGCGCCTTGAAGGCCACGCCCAGGCGACCGAACGCATCGGCTGGGCGGCCGTCGTGGTCCAGCGGCAATAACTGCGTGCCACCGGTGCCACGCCCGCCATCGAGCTTGAGCGAGTACAAACCCAGCACGTCGACACCGAAACCGACCGTGCCTTGAGTGAACCCGGACTTGGCGTCGAGGATGAAACTTTGCGTCCACTCCTGCGCGCCGCCCTGGGTTTTGGTCGGGTTGGTGTAATTGCGGTTGAAGAAGAAATTGCGCAGGTTGAGGTTGGCGCTGGCGTCCTCGAGAAAACCGTGTTCTTCGGCGACGACGGGCAGGGCAAGGCTGGCGACAGCGGTTGCCAGCAATAGCTGGCGCGGGCGGAACGTGCTCATGGTGTTGGACCTGTTGTTATTGGGGTTATGCAGGTGCGGGCCATGGTGCGGGGCGGTACGGGGGCGATGAAAGTGGGGGAGAGCGGGTTGTGTGCGATGATCGAACGCAAGTTGCGGGCCTGCGCAATACGCTCAGGCCCGAGCGTCTCGTTACCGTTTGGGCAGGTCGATATGGGACCATGGCACCGCTGGCAGGTAATGCTGCGCGGCGATGATCACCGCCACCATCACCACCAGGAATACCACTTGCAGCGGGCTCCAGAAGGCCCAATGCAGGCCATTGAGCCACGGAAATTTCAGACTTTTCTCACCCATGTGGCCGATGCGTTTGCTGTGCAGCAGGTTGATCAGCAGCATCCCGGCATACGTAATCGCTCCCAGAATGCCCAGTGCCAGCCCGCACACCCCGAGCATGGCCAATTGCGGGATGCCGTGGCGTAACACCAGCCAATACTGGTTGGGGTTGACGCGTTTAGGGATCAAATACTGGCTCAGCCACACGTCCGCAACTACAAAGGACGCACTCATCCCGGCCCACATCTGCGTGATCCGAAAGAAGACCGCGGCCGGCAAGATCGCCAATACCACTAAGATGAGTACAACCCCGAAGTCCAGCTTTTCGGTTTCAACGTGAACGAGGTTCAGGACAGCGGCCAAGGCAAAGATCGCCCAGAGCCGGATAAGCACATGGGCGTAAATCGGTCGTGGGACGAATTTGCGCCAGAAGAACAGGTCGCTTTGGGGCAGGCGTTCGATCAACTGCGGATAACGCCAGGTCAGGGTTTCGCCCAGATGCTGGCAAGCGTTCCATTCGTTTTGGCCAAACCTGCCGATGATGCGCATCTGTTGGGTTGCGGTCATGGGCGTGAGCAACAAGCGCGCGGCCAGGGCATCGGCGCAGGTGCGCCGGGTGTCCTGGGCTTTGTCTTGGAGGCTGATATAAAAGCTTTCCTGCTCGCAACGCGACACCAGGCTGCGCCACATCCACGCGGGTTCCGCAAACACGCCTTTCTGGTCGTCCCAGCCAAAGGTCTGGCACACGCGTTCAAACAGCGGCACGCTCCATTGGGTGTCGTGCAGCAGTTGCAGAATAATGTGTTGCCACTGTTGCTGCTGATCGAACACCCGCAGCCAGGCTTGCTCGTTGTAGTGCGTCAGTTGGGTGATGAACTCGCGCTCGGCCTTTTGCTCCAGCAGTTCCTGCAAGTTGAGGCGATAGTCCTGCAACAGCTCACTGGTCAGTGCATCGTGCTGCCATGGCGTCATGGCCACCCGTTGCCAGGGTGTCAGCCATTCCAGATGTTGCATCGCCCAACGGGTAATTGCACTGCGCTCGCCGGGGGCTTCAAAGCAGTGGCGCAGCAGGCCGGCCTGGAAGGCGTCGCTGCAGTCCTGTTGCCGGGCCTGGGCCCAGCGCTCATCGAGGTTGTCGGCGTTGAGGCCGGTGAGCAACGCGTGGACCGGGTCAGGTTTTGGCGCTTCAAAGGGCGCGGGGCTCAAGGGACGGACATCCATCAGCTCGGCCAAATCCTTGAGGTGGCTGTCGGTCTGTTCGACAACGGCAGTTGCGCGCTCTTCCTCTTCGTTGTCTGCACGCCAGCGTGCGTACCCCAATGCAGCCTCATAGGCTTCGCGCAGACGCTGGAACCCTTCGGGATCATCGTCCGGGCGGCAGCTTTTCAGCAGTCGCGCGTAGGTTCGCTTGATGGTCCGTTCGTCGGCATCGTCCGCCAATTGCAACACTGTCCAACAGTCCATGTGGATTTCCTTCAGCGCCAGAACCCGTTATCGAGTTGCTCAAGTTGTCGGGTCAGTTCGCTGCGGGCCTCACGGATGCGGCGCTCGTCCTGGGTGTCGAGCACTTGCTGAAACTGCGCGGCCCAGTGTCCGAGTTGCTCGCGCAGCTCGCCCAGGCTTTCCTGGTAGAGCCGTTCGAGGCGGGCGGTCAGCACGGTGTTGACTTGCTGGTCGCGCGGGTGAATTTTCAACAATGCCAACGCTTGCAGGCGTTGCTGGATCTCTTGCGGGCTGAGCACGCCAGGATTGTTTTCGATCACCAGCGAGTGCTGCTCGCCGGTCAGCGGAATGTTCACCTGGGCTTCGAGCAAACCGTTGTTGTCGTAGGTGAAGCGCACGTCCAGTGAGACTTCGCCAGCCTTGCGCTTGGGCACGGGGATTTCCAACTGGCCCAGTTCGATGTTGTCTTTCACCAGACGGCTTTCGCCCTGGTAGATTTTCAGCAGCACGCGGGGCTGGTCGTCGTAGAGCGTGACCACGCTTTTGACCCGGCTCACCGGCACGCTGCTGTTGCGTTCGATCAGCGGCAGGTAATGCCCGCTTTCGATATGGCCGCCGTACTGGTTCGAGGTTTCGATACCGAGGGTGTAGGGGCAGACGTCGGTCAGCACGATTTCTTCCAGTGCCGCCGAGCGGGCCTTGAGCGCGGCCTGGATCGCCGCGCCGTGGGCGACCACCTGGTCCGGGTCGAGGCTGATGGACGGGAAACGCCCGAACAAACCAGCGGCCAGTTTGCGCACCAGCGGCATGCGCGTGGTGCCGCCGACCAGCAGGATTTCATCCAGGTCACCGACCCGAATGCGTGCGTCTCGCAGGGCGCGTTCAATCGGTGCGCGCAGGCGTTCCAACAAGGGCGTGTAGAGCTTGGCGAGTTCGGCCTGGGTGATGGTTGTGACCCACTGCTGGCCATCGATACGCAGGGCGAACTCGGCGCTGTCGTCCTGGCCCAAGGCTTTGCGCACGCGCTCGGCTTCGCGACGCAGGGCTTGCAACACACTGCGGGTGGGCGGGAAACCCTGGGCATTGCGCTGGCTGTCGACGAAGTGTTCCAGCAACAACGTGTCGAAGTCTTCGCCGCCCAGGAAGTTGTCGCCGGCGCTGGCGCGTACTTCCATCACACCGTCGAACAGCTCGATGATCGACACGTCAAAGGTGCCGCCGCCGAGATCGAAAACCAGGAACGAGGTTTCCTTGTCACGCTGGTGCAAGCCATAAGCCAAGGCGGCGGCGGTGGGTTCGTTGATCAGTTTTTCAACATTGAGCCCGGCCAGTTCACCGGCAATGCGCGTGGCTTTGCGCTGGCCGTCGCTAAAGTAGGCGGGCACGCTGATCACCGCTTCGGTGACGGTTTGGCCATAGGTGCGCTCGATGTCTTCCTTGAGGCTTTTGAGGACCAGCGCCGACAGCTCTTCGGGGCGGAACGAGCGGTCGCCCAGGCGCACTTCGGTGGCACTGCCCATGTAGCGCTTGAACAGCGATGTGGTCAGGTGCGGGTGAGTATGCAGGCGTTCCTTGGCGGCTTGGCCCACCAGGATACGGCCTTGATCATCCAGGCCTACCACGCTTGGGGTCAGCAACTGGCCAAGTGCATTGGGCACCATTTCGGCGGCATCGCCGCGCCACACGGCGGCCAGGCTATTGGTCGTGCCCAGGTCAATGCCTACGATCATTACGACAAGCTCCCTCTGTGGTCTGTAAGAATCTGTTACCAATCTTACCCTGAAAGGTTGAAGGGAAGGCAAGCCAGCGCCCACCTTTGGTTCGCAAGGGTTAGTGACATGGCAAAAAAAAACCGCTTCCGGTAAGGGAAGCGGTTTCATCTGCATCAGCGCGATCAGAACAACTTCAGCGCCGGTGCTTCTTCTTTCACCGGCTCGTTCTTGGCCGTCTGCTCGTTCCAGCCACCGCCGAGGGCCTTGTACAGGTTGACCTCGCTGGTCAGCTGCGCCAGGCGGTCGGTGATCAGCGATTGCTGGGCACTGAACAGTTGGCGCTGGGCGTCCAGGAAGGTCAGGTTACTGTCGACACCAATGCGGTAGCGACGCTCGGCCAGGCGGTAGTAATCCTGGTTGGCGGCGACGAAGCCACGTTGGGCGTCCAGTTGCTGCTTGTAGGTCTGACGCGCAGCGAGGCCGTCGGAGACTTCCTGGAAGCCGGTCTGGATCGCCTTCTCGTAGTTGGCCACGTTGATCTCTTTCTGGATCTTCGAGTAGTCCAGGCTGGCGCGCAGGCTACCGGCGTTGAAGATCGGGATGTTGATCTGCGGTGCGAACGACCAGGTGCCCGAGCCGCCCTTGAACAGGCCACCCAGGTTCGGGCTGGCGGTACCGGCGCTGGCGGTCAGGCTGATGCTCGGGAAGAACGCCGCGCGGGCCGCACCGATATTGGCGTTGGCGGCCTTGAGGTTGTACTCGGCCTGAACGATGTCGGGACGCCGTTGCAGCAGGTCCGACGGCAGGCCGGCGGGGACTTCGCTGAGCAGGTCATCGGACAGTGGCTTGCTGGCGATATTCGCCGGCAGGCCGGTGCCCAGCAGCAGGGTCAGGCTGTTTTCATCCTGGGCCACCTGGCGCGTATAGCGGGCAAGCTGCACCCGGGCGTTTTCCACCGAGGTGCGCGCCTGGCTGAGGTCGAGGGCCGAAGCCACGCCGACTTCGTTGCTGCGCGAGGTCAGCTTGAAGCTTTGCTCGAACGCGCCGAGAGTGTCCTGGGTCAGCTTGAGCAGTTCCTTGTCGGCCTGCCAGGTCAGGTAGGCATTGGCCACACTGGCCACCAGGCTGATCTGGGTGCTGCGCCGCGCTTCTTCGGTGGCGAAGTACTTCTGCAATGCTTCTTCGCTCAGGCTGCGCACGCGACCAAACAGGTCCAGCTCATAAGCGCTGATCCCCAGGCCCGCCGAGTATTGGCTGGAGATGCTCGATTCGCCGGTCTGCGACAACCGCGCCGGAGTACGCGAGCGGCTGCCGCTGCCGGTGGCCGAGACGGCCGGGAACAGGTCGGCACGCTGGATCTGGTACTGCGCCGCATAAGCGTCGATGTTCAGGGCCGCGACGCGCAGGTCACGGTTGTTCACCAGCGCGGTCTGGATCAGTTGCTGCAGGGCAGGGTCATGGAAAAACTGCTTCCAGCCCTGCTCGGCGGCAGCCTGGCCCGGCGCCTGGGCCGACGAGTACGCCGGCCCCTGCGGGAACTGCGCCGCTACCGGCGCTTCGGGGCGCTGGTAGTCAGGGATAAGCGAGCAGCCACTGAGCACGAAGGCGGTGACGGCTAAGGAAAGTAGCGACTTGCTCATTGGCCAGCCTCTTTAGGAGTTTCAGTGGTGTGTTTCTTTTTGCGTTCGCCGGCCGAAGACACGGTTGCGTAGAACAGCGGCACCCAGAAGATCGCCAGAACCGTTGCGGTGATCATACCGCCGATCACACCGGTACCGATTGCATGCTGGCTGCCCGAGCCTGCGCCGCTGGAAATCGCCAGCGGCAGTACGCCGAGCACGAACGCCATGGACGTCATGATGATCGGGCGCAGACGCATGCGGGACGCCTCGATGGCCGCCTCGACAATGCCCTTGCCTTGCTCGTGCAACTCCTTGGCGAACTCCACGATCAGGATCGCGTTTTTCGCCGCCAGGCCCACCGTGACCAGCAAGCCCACCTGGAAGAACACGTCGTTGGACAAGCCGCGCATGCTGGTGGCGATCAGTGCACCGATCACACCCAGCGGTACCACCAGGATCACCGCAATCGGGATCGACCAGCTTTCATACAGTGCCGCGAGACACAGGAACACCACCAGCAGCGACAAGGCATACAACGCAGGCGCCTGGGAGCCGGACAGACGTTCTTCGTACGACAGGCCCGTCCAGGCATAGCCGACGCCGGCCGGCAGTTCCTTGGCAATGCGCTCGACTTCCGCCATTGCGTCACCGGTACTGTAGCCAGGCGCCGGGGTGCCGAGGATTTCCATGGCCGCTACACCGTTATAACGCGAGAGCTTGGGCGAGCCGTAGATCCACTTGCCCGACGAGATGGCCGACAGTGGCACCATCTTCCCGGAGTCGGCGCGCACGAACCATTTGTCCAGGTCTTCCGGCGACATACGGCTGGCCGCATCACCCTGCACATACACCTTCTTCACCCGACCACGGTCGATGAAGTCGTTGATGTAGCTGCCGCCCAGCGCGATGGCCAGGGTCTGCTGGATGTCCGACAGGCTGATGCCCTGGGCGCTGGCTTTCTCGTCATCGACGGTCAGTTCGTACTGCGGCTCATCGTTCACGCCGTTGGGGCGCACGCCTGCCAGTATCTTGCTTTGGGCCGCCGCACCGAGGAACTGGTTACGCGCTGCCATCAGCTTGTCGTGGCCGACGCCACCCTGGTCTTGCAGGAACACGTCGAAGCCGGTGGCGTTACCCAGTTCCAGAACCGAAGGCGGCACGATGGCAAATACCATGGCGTCCTTGAAGGCCCCGAAGAAGTAACCCTGGGCCCGCTTGGCCACTTCGAATACCGACTGCGACGAATCACGCTCGTCCCACGGCTTGAGCATCACGAATGCAAGGCCCGAGCTCTGGCCGCGACCGGCGAAGTTGAAACCGTTCACGGTAAATACCGACTTCACGGCCTTGCCTTCGCCTGGCTCGCCTTCCTTGTCATGCAGCAGGAAGGCGCGCATGTCGTCGATGACTTTTTGCGTACGCTCAGCCGAGGCGCCCACGGGGGTCTGTACCTGGGCAAAGATCACGCCCTGGTCTTCTTCAGGCAGGAACGCGCTCGGGATACGGGTGAACATCCAGATCATGCCGGCCAGGATCAGCGCATACACGATGAAAGCCGGGATCTTGTGCTTGATCATCCCGCCCACGCCGCGCTCGTACTTGAGTACGCCGCTGTCGAAGGTGCGGTTGAACCAGCCGAAGAAGCCGCGCTTGGGTTGGCCGTGCTTTTCCGGATCGATCGCCTTGAGCATGGTGGCGCACAGGGCCGGGGTGAAGATCAGGGCAACCAGTACCGACAACGCCATCGCCGACACAATGGTGATGGAGAACTGACGGTAGATCACGCCGGTGGAGCCGCCGAAGAAGGCCATCGGCAGCAATACCGCCGAGAGTACCAGGGCAATACCCACTAGGGCGCCCTGGATCTGGCCCATGGACTTGATGGTCGCTTCCTTGGGCGACAGGTGCTCCTCGGCCATGACCCGTTCGACGTTTTCCACCACGACGATGGCATCGTCCACCAGCAAGCCGATGGCCAGGATCATGCCGAACATGGTCAGGGTGTTGATGGTGAAACCGAACGCCGCCAGGATCCCGAACGTACCCAGCAATACCACCGGTACGGTCATGGTGGTGATGATGGTGGCGCGGAAGTTCTGCAGGAACAGGAACATCACCAGGAACACCAGCACGATCGCTTCGACCAGGGTGTGAACCACACCGGAGATCGACTCGGTCACTACCGGGGTCGTGTCGTACGGCACCACGGCTTTCATGCCGGGCGGGAAGAACGGTTCCAGGGACGCCACGGTGGCGCGGATCGCTTTACCGGTGTCCAGGGCGTTCGCCCCGGCGGCCAGCTTGATCGCCATACCGGACGCCGGCTTACCGTTGAATTGCGCGCTGATGCTGTAGTTCTGGCCGCCCAGTTCAATACGCGAAACGTCGCCCAGGCGCACTTGCGAGCCGTCGGGATTCACTTTCATCAGGATCTTGGCGAATTCTTCGGCGCTTTGCAGACGCGTCTTGCCGATGATGGTGGCGTTCAATTGAGTGCCGGGCAGGGCAGGCAGACCGCCCAGTTGGCCGGTGGCCACCTGCACGTTCTGGGCCTTGATGGCATTGCTGACATCCACCGGGGTGAGCTGGAAGTTGTTCAGCTTGGCCGGGTCGAGCCAGATACGCATGGCGTACTGCGAACCGAAGACCTGGAAGTCACCCACACCCGAGGTACGGGAAATCGGGTCCTGGATGTTGGACACGATGTAGTTGGAGAGGTCGTCCTTGGTCATGCTGCCGTCTTCCGACACCAGACCGATCACCATCAGGAAGTTCTTCACCGACTTGGTCACGCGGATACCCTGCTGCTGCACTTCCTGCGGCAGCAGTGGGGTCGCCAGGTTCAGCTTGTTCTGCACCTGAACCTGGGCGATGTCCGGGTTGGTACCCTGGTTGAACGTCGCGGTAATAGTCATGCTGCCGTCGGAGTTACTGTCCGAGGCCACATAGCGCAGGTTGTCGATACCATTGAGTTGTTGCTCGATCACCTGCACCACGGTGTCCTGCACGGTTTGTGCGGACGCGCCTGGGTAGGTCACCTGGATATCAATGGCGGTTGGCGCGATGGCCGGGTATTGGTTGATGGGCAGCTTCAGGATCGACAGTGCCCCGACCAGCATGATCACCAGGGCAATTACCCAGGCGAAAATGGGACGGTCGATAAAAAATTTCGACATGGATTACTCCCCTTTGCCGGCAGCGGCAGCAGGAGCGGCAGAACCGGCGGGCTTGGCGTTGCCGGCTTCGGTGACTTTCACCTCGGCGCCCGGCTTGACGTACTGCAAGCCTTCGGTGATGACGCGATCGCCCGCGTTGAGGCCTTTCTCCACCAGCCAATAGGCGCCGGCGGTACGGTTGGCCACCAGTTCACGCTGCTCGACCTTGTTGTCGGCGTTGACGATCAGGGCCGTCGGAGTGCCCTTGAGGTCACGGGTCACGCCCTGTTGCGGCGCGAGAATGGCCTTGCTGTTCACACCGGCTTGCAGTTGGGCGTGCACGAACATACCCGGCAGCAGCACATGGTTGGGGTTGGGGAACACGGCGCGCAGGGTCACGGAACCGGTGGTCTGGTCGACCGACACTTCAGAGAACTCCAGTTTGCCTTGCTGGCCGTAGTCGCTGCCGTCTTCCAGGGTCAGCTTGACCATGGCGGCGTTGTCGCCGGATTTTTGCAGTTGGCCGCTTTCCAGGTCACGACGCAGTTTCAGCATTTCGGCCGAGGACTGGGTGACGTCAACGTAGATCGGGTCCAACTGCTGGATCACAGCCATGGCATCGGCCTGGCCGTTGCTGACCAGCGCGCCTTCGGTGACCGCGGAACGGCCGATACGCCCGGAGATCGGCGCGAACACTTTGGTGTAGCGCACATTGATCTGCGCATTCTGCAGGTCGGCCTCGGCCGTCATGCGGTTGGCGACGGCGGTGTCGTATTCCTGGCGGCTGACGGCTTGCTCATCGACCAGTTGCTTGTAGCGATCGGTGATCGATTTGGTCTGCGTCAGCTTGGCCTGGGCGCTCTTGAGCGTGGCTTCATACACCGATGGATCGATCTGGTAGAGCTGCTGCCCTTCCTTCACGTCGGCGCCTTCCTTGAACAGGCGCTTGAGAATGATGCCGTTCACCTGCGGGCGCACTTCGGCAATGCGGAAGGCCGTGGTGCGGCCCGGCAGCTCGGTGGTCAGGGTAAAGGCTTGCGGTTGAATGGTGACCACGCCGACCTGAGGGGTTTGAGCGGGCGGAGCCGCTTCTTCCTTTTTACATCCGCTGAGCAGCGATGCCAGGGCGACGGCAGTGACCAGAGCGGTAACAGCTGGCTTAAGTTGCATGAAGATCCTCGGGTCAGGCGCGCAGAGTGCGCACAAGAAGTGTGGAAGGGTAAAAAACAAGCCGTGAGTAGATAAGTAGCTTGCTACGCAATATACTTACGTTCATGGTTGTTTGTAAACTCTTGACAGGCAGGGCGGAATGTTGACAAAGCAGCGCCCAAAGCCTCGATTTTAGTACGTTCGGCGCCCATGACGGTGTCGTCCCACAATTATTCAGATGATCGTTCACGCCTATTAACGTTGCGTTAACGATAGTCCCCAGTGTTCTGATTGAGGTTTTACTGCCATGGTTCGTCGCACCAAAGAGGAAGCTCAGGAAACGCGCAGCCAGATCCTCCAAGCCGCCGAGCAAGCCTTTTATGAACGTGGCGTTGCACGGACCACGCTGGCGGACATCGCCGCCCTGGCCGGCGTGACGCGCGGTGCCATCTACTGGCATTTCAGTAACAAGTCCGATTTGCTGCAAGCCCTGCTCGACACGCTGCACGAACCCCTGGATGAATTGGCCCGGGCGAGTGAAAGCGAGGATGAAGTCGATCCGTTGGGGTGCATGCGCAAACTGCTGATTCATCTCTATCATCAAGTGGCCCTGGACCCGAAAACCCGGCGCATCAACGAGATCCTGTTTCATAAGTGCGAGTTCACCGATGAAATGTGTGACATGCGCCGCCAGCGCCAGGCCCATAGCCTGGAGTGCAACCTGCGTATCGGCCTGACGTTGCGTAACGCGGTGCATCGCGGGCAATTACCGGAAAGCCTTGATACCAACCGTGCTGCGGTGTGCATTCATGCCTACATCCACGGCCTTATCGGCCAGTGGCTGCTGGTGCCTGAAAGCTTTCAACTGCATCAGGACGCCGAGCGCTGGGTGGACGCGGGGCTGGACATGCTGCGCCTGAGTCCGAGCCTGCGCAATTGAGACAAAATGCGTAATTGCGACCAGTTGTGTCAACAGTAAAGCCCAAGGACGGTCAATCGTCCTTTTGCCTGATTTGTGGGGTGACTTTATATACGGGCTGGCGGGCGGTTGATAGGTAGCCGCCTAAGTATTTTGTAGCGATATTGTTGCGGTTCTGTGAAGTGATGTTTCCAAGACGAAACATGCGGTCAAAAATGTAGGAGGGGGCTTGCTCCCGATAGCAGTGTGTCAGTCACTGATGTGTTGACTGAAGCTCCGCTATCGGGAGCAAGCCCCCTCCCACATTGCTTTGTGTTTCGGTCAGTTAGATCGGCAGCGTTGGATAATCGATATAACCCACCGGGCCTTTGCCATAGAAGGTTTCCGGGTGCGGCTCGTTCAGCGGCGCATCGGCCTTCAGGCGTGCCGGCAGGTCCGGGTTGGCAATGAACGGTATGCCGAAGGCCACCGCATCGGCCTTGCCGGCGGCCAGCCAGGCGTTGGCGCTGTCTTTGGTGAAGCGTTCGTTGGCGATGTACATGCCGCCGAAGGCTTTTTTCAGTTGCGGGCCGAGGCTGTCGGCGCCTTCTTTTTCACGGGAACAGATGAAGGCGATGCCACGTTTGCCCAGTTCGCTGGCGACGTAGGTGAAGGTTTCCGCCAGGTTGTCATCGCCCATGTCGTGGGCGTCGGCACGCGGTGCCAGATGCACGCCCACGCGGCCGGCGCCCCACACTTCGATGGCGGCATCGGTCACTTCCAGCAACAGGCGCGCACGGTTTTCCAGGGAGCCGCCGTATTGGTCGGTGCGCTGGTTGGTGCTGCTTTGCAGGAACTGGTCGAGCAGGTAGCCGTTGGCACCGTGGATTTCCACGCCGTCGAAACCGGCCGCCTTGGCGTTTTCGGCGCCGGTGCGGTAAGCGTCGATGATGTCGGCGATTTCAGCGGTTTCCAGGGCGCGCGGGGTGGGGTAGTCGGCCAGCGGGCGCACCAGGCTGACGTGGCCTTTGGCCTGGACCGCGCTCGGTGCCACCGGGGCCTCGCCATTGAGGTATGACTCATGGGAGATGCGGCCGACGTGCCACAGTTGCAGGAAGATCTTGCCGCCTGCGCCGTGCACGGCCTTGGTAATGTTGGCCCAGCCGCGCACCTGGTCGTTGGACCAGATGCCCGGCGTGTCCGGGTAACCCACGCCCATGGGCGTCACGGAGGTGGCTTCGCTGAGGATCAGCCCGGCGGATGCGCGCTGCACATAATACTCGGCCATCAGCGCATTGGGCACGCGGCCGGCGTCGGCACGGCAGCGGGTCAGCGGCGCCATGATGATGCGGTTCGACAGTTCCAGGTCGCCCAGTTTTATCGGATCAAAAATAGTCGTCATGGGAAAGTACCTTCTCTTCAAGTTGATCAGTTGGTCGCGGGGGCCAGGTCGGCATTGCCGTTCTGGCGGAAAGTAATCAGGGTCACCAGCAGCGCGAAAATCATGAGCAATGAGAGCGGCATTTGCGGCTCCTTATTGCGGCGCAGGGGCGCTGAGTTCGCTGATGAGCGCTGCGAGGAAGGCTTGGATCGTTTCTTCGTTGCGTCTGAAAAAGTGCCACTGTCCGGCTTTCTGGCTGGTGATCAGGCCCGCCCGTTGCAAGGTCGCCAAGTGGGCCGACACGGTCGACTGGGACAAGCCGCAGCGCTGGTCGATCTGCCCGGCGCAGATGCCGTATTCGTGGTTGTGCAGTTGTTCGGGAAACTGCACTTTCGGGTCTTTCAGCCAGGTAAGGATGTCTCGTCGTACTGGGTGGGCCAGGGCTTTTATTATTTCGTCGAGGTCGATGGACATGGCAGGGGCTCGGTGTCGTAAAACGTTATATCGCGATGAGGCGAACTTTAAATCGTAATATCCCGATATACAAATATGATTTTGATCTGATATCTGCACGAATCGGTATATCGGGTTATAACGATATGTTGGTCGCAGTGGTAGACTGCGCGCCATGAATTATCTCGCACATCTGCACCTGGGCGGCCAACTGCCTGCGCAATTGTTGGGCAGCCTGTATGGCGACTTCGTCAAGGGCCGCCTGCAGGGCCAGTTCAACCCGCAAATCGAAGCGGCGATCCAGTTGCATCGCTCCATTGACCGGTTCACGGACAGCCACCCGTTGGTAGGGGCTGCGTTGTCGCGCTTCAGCCTGACCCGCAGGCGCTATGCCGGGATCGTGCTCGATGTGTTTTTCGACCATTGCCTGGCGCGGGATTGGGCGCTGTATGCCGATCAGCCCCTGGAGCGCTTCACCGCAAAGGTGTACCGCGTGCTCGCCGCAGAACCTGCGTTGCCGGGGCGGCTGGCGCAGATTGCGCCGTATATGGCGGCGGATGACTGGTTGGGGTCTTATCGTGAGTTTGCGGTGATGGAGCCGGTGCTGCGCGGGATTTCGCGGCGGCTGACGGACCCAGAGGCGCTGGGATTTGCGATGCAGGAGTTGCGAATGTTGTATGAGCCGCTGAGCAAAGACTTCAGTGAGTTCTATCCAGAGCTGCAGGCATTCGTACAAACGCTACAAGCTACACAAAACTAAATGTGGGAGGGGGCTTGCCCCCGATGGCGGTGTGTCAGTCACTGTATTTAGTGACTGAATCACTGCTATCGGGGGCAAGCCCCCTCCCACATTTGGAGTGTATTCACAGCATTCAGGCGGCAAACGCTGGTCGCACATGCGCCTGCTCACTCTCCGGCAACGGCCCGAACAAGGCCTTCTGCACCGCTTGCTGCGCCTGATACGCCAGTGCCGCGCGCTCCTGCCCGGCGCAGGCAATCGGCTTGAGCAGATGAATCTCCACATCGCCCTGGTCATTGGCGAACAGCCGCATCAGGTGCGACAGCAAGTCATCATCGCCGATGAACGGCGCCAGTGAGTCCACCTGACCGTCGCGCAGATACCGTATCGCCACCGGTTGCAGCGACACATCCGCATCGATCGCACTGGCCAGCAAGCGCCCGTGAAACGTGCGCAGGCTGCGTCCGTCGGTGGTGGTGCCTTCCGGAAACATCAGCAGCGGGTGATGTTGTTCCAGATGACGGGTCATCTGCTTGCGGATCAACTGGCTGTCACCTGAACCGCGACGAATGAACAGGCTGCCGGCCTTGGCCGCCAGCCAGCCGGCCACCGGCCAGGTGCGCACTTCGGCTTTGGACAGAAACGACAATGGCGTGACCATGCCCAGCAGCGGAATATCCGTCCAGGACACATGATTGCTCACCCACAGCATCGGCGTTTGCGGCAGCTCGCCGTGCACCGTCACGCGAAAGGGCAGGGCATTGGTCAGCCGGGCCATGAAGAACCGCGACCATCGCTGGCGCCGCACCATTGAGTTGGCCACCCCCAGGCGCTCGAACAGGCCAAACACACTGGCCATGCTCAGGCCCAGCGCCACCACCAGCAGGACGCGGGCGATGCGCCCGTACACGCGCAGGCGATCCATCACATCGCCGCCTTGAAGTGGCGCGCGTAGCGCGGGCACAGCTGATCGCGCTTGAGCAGGATGAACACATCGGCCACCTGGAAATCTTCGTCCCAGCACGGTTCGCCGCAGATCTTCGCCCCCAGGCGCATATAGGCCTTGAGCAGCGGCGGCATTTCGGCGATGACGTTGGAGGGCAGGTCCAGGGCCGGCAGGGGTTTTTTCGGCTCGGCGCGCAGGTGCTCGTTGCACAGGTAGCGCTCGCGCAGACGCTGCATGATCGCGTGGGCCTGGATGCCGCCATCGTGCATCGGGATGCTCGCGCAGCCCATCAGGTAGCTGTAGCCACCCTGGTTGAGCACCTCGGCCAATTCACCCCACAACACCGCGATGGTGCCGCCGTTGCGATAGGCCGGGTCGACGCAGGTGCGGCCGATTTCCAGGATCGGGCCCTGCAAGTGCAGCAAGCCATGCAGGCTGAACTCTTCCTCGCTGTAGAACCGGCCCAGGGTGCTGGCGGCCTGGTGGTCGAGCAAACGCGTGGTAGCGACGAGCCGACCGCTGTTCAAATCCCGCACGCCAATGTGGCTGCAGTGAACATCATAGTCATCCATGTCCAGACCCAGTTCCGCGCCTTTCAGCTTGGCGTTGAACTCGCCGCTGAACACGTTGAACCGCAGGGCCTGGGCTTCCTGCAAGGCCTGTGCGCCTACCAGGCGTTCGGCTTGCAGGCGGCGTTCATTGCCTTTGTCGCTGATGCGGGCGATCTGAGTCATAGCGAGTCTCCGAGTGCCGGCCAGGTTGTACGGCCAGTCGACTTTGTTGTCCAAAGTCAGGCTATGTAGCCTCGGTGTCATCTCCATGAAGTTACGGTGACGGTTGGGTGACAAGCCTCATGTCGCAAATCTGTCATGGGCCTGCGCTAGGCTCGCGGGCTTGAATGCCCCCCTTGAGTTTGTGCCCATGGTCCGAGGCCTGTTGTGCGTTGTTGTGCTGTTCGTCACCGTTACTGCCCGCGCCGAAGTCTGGCCCGAAAAGGAGTGGGCCCTGGGCACACCCCTTGCAGGTCCCGCCTTCGATGCGCTGAACGCCTACGCTTTCCCGCCCCGTGACGACACCACCCGCCAAGGCATTCGCACCGACGCGCTGCTGGTTATTCGTGACGGCGTGATCATCTATGAACGCTACGCCGCACCCACCACCGTCAGCACCCCGCACCTGACCTGGTCGGTGAGCAAAAGCCTGATGGCCACGGTGCTCGGCGTGGCCTACGGTGAAGGGCGCTTCAAGCTCACCGACCCCGTCGCGCGCTTCTATTCGCCGATGAAACAGCACCCCAAGGTCAGCATGGCCGACTTGCTGCATTGGGCTTCGGGGTTGGATTGGCAGGAGGACTATGAATACGCCCCGTTGAAGTCTTCTGTCGTGGCGATGCTTTACACCCGTGGGCGTGGGGATATGGCGCAATTTGCCGCCGATACCGAGGCAGCCGCCGAACCCGGCCAGGCGTTTCGCTATTCCAGCGGCGACAGCAACATTCTGTCCGCTGCGCTTAAAGGGATGCTCGGCCACAAGGCGTACATGAGCTATCCGTGGGATGCGCTGTTCAAGCCATTGGGCATTCGCAACGCGACGTGGGAAACCGATGCCGACGAAACCTTCGTCGCCTCGTCCTACGCCTACCTCACCGCTCGCGACCTGGCGCGGGTCGGCTTGCTGATGGCCCGGGACGGACGCTGGGGTGAGCAACAGTTGCTGCCCAAAGCGTGGGTGGCCTTCAATCGGCAGCCATTCGACAAATACAAAGCGGGCCAGGATGACGCTGTGCCCGGCGGCCAATGGTGGCTCAACAAGGGCGCGCCCCAGCCCTGGCCCGACGCGCCGGCCGACACCTTCGCTGCACTGGGGCATTGGGGCCAGGCACTGTTTGTGCTGCCCGACGAACACCTGGTGATCGTGCGCTACGGCGATGACCGCGACGGCAGCTACCGGCATAACGAACTGCTCAAGCGCGTGCTGGCGGCGGTGCGGTCATGATCCGCCGTCATCCGTTTGTCAGCGTTTTGCTGGTGCTCCTGCTCGCAGTGTTGGGCTGGATCTGGCACGAGCGCATCAACCTGCAAGCCTTCCCCGACATCATCGCGGCGTACACGGCCAAGGAGTATTGCTCGTGCCGGTACGTGCAGAACAACCCGGCGCAGTATTGCCTGGGGTATGTGAAGCAGTACGTGCCGACCAGTGCGTTTACCGACACGCCGGAACGCAGTGAAGTGACGGCGAGTGGGTTGGGGCGTACGCACACGGCGCGATGGTTAGGTGATCGCCAAGGCTGCCGCCTCAACCCCTGACACACCAAAGATTCTCTGTGGGAGGGGGCTTGCCCCCGATGGCAGAGTGTCAGTCACTGGATGTGTTGCTGATCCACCGTCATCGGGGGCAAGCCCCCTCCCACATTGGATTTGCGCCGCTTGGGAGATTGCGCTTAAGGTTCGCTCAGGTTTTTCCCCGCGAGTCTTCAATGTCAATCAAACCCTTGGCCTTCGCCCTCTTGGCCGCCGCAGCCGTGCCTGCCCACGCCGACTGGTACCTGGATAACGAATCCTCACGCCTGTCCTTTGTCACCACCAAAAATACCGAGATTGCAGAAGTGCACCGCTTCCTGGTGCTGCACGGCAAGGTCGACGGCCAGGGCGCGGCCCAGGTGCAGGTGGAGCTGGAGTCGATCAACAGTGGTATCCCGCTGCGTGACGAGCGCATGCGTAAGGAGCTGTTTCAGATCAAGCAGTTTCCCGAAGCGTTGATCAGCACGCAGATCAACCTGCAACCGATCAATGACTTGGCGTCCGGCGCGCAATTGGAATTGCGCCTGCCGCTTAGCATTACCTTGCATGGCAAGACCCATACCTACAACGCCGAGCTGTTGGCCACGCGCCTGGATGACCGACGCTTTCAGGTCGTGACCCTGGAGCCGGTGGTGGTGCGCGCCGAAGATTTCGAGCTGCAACCCGGTGTGGCCGCGTTGCGCAAGGCGGCGGGGTTGAAGTCGATCAGTTTGTCGGTGCCGGTGGGTGCGGTACTGATCTTCACGGCGCGCTGACGTGGGCGGCGCGGTGTTTCCGTGGCGCAGCGCCAACCGTTTCGAGCTGTTGATCGACGGACCGAATTTTTTCCCGCAGATGCTGGTGGGCATCGCTCGCGCCGAGGGGCAGGTGGATCTGGAACTGTACCTTGTAGAAGCCGGGGCCTGTGCCGAAGCGATGGTGCAGGCGCTGGTGCTCGCGGCCGAGCGCGGGGTGCAGGTGCGCTGCCTGTTCGATGATTACGGCAGCCTGGCGTTTACCCTCGGGCTGCGCAAGCGCTTGACCGACGCGGGTGTGCAGCTGCGTTTCTACAATCGCCTGAGCTGGCGACGCTGGATGCGCAACCTCTACCGCGACCACCGCAAGCTGTTGCTGATCGACCAGGACGTTGCGGTGATCGGCGGGACCGGCGTTACCGATGAATTCTGGACGCCGGGGCAAGACACGGCCGACTGGCATGAAGTAATGGTGCAGATCAGCGGCCCGCTGGTGCTGGATTGGCAGGCCTTGTTCGACCGGCAGTGGCACGCCAACGCGGCACGTCGAGAGTGGAAACCGGCGACCCATTTCGGTTTGCCGCGCTTGCCCAAGGTGCCTGCCACCGGGCCGGGGCTTGGCCGCGTGGCGTATGCCGACGCCCGTCAGCATCGTGATATTTTGCAATCGCTGATCCGCGCCCTGAACAGCAGCAAGACCCGTATCTGGCTGGCCACGCCGTATTTCCTGCCCACCTGGAGCGTGCGCCGCGCCTTGCGCCGGGCGGCCGGGCGCGGTGTGGATGTGCGTTTGCTGCTCACCGGCCCGCGTACCGATCACCCGTCGGTGCGCTACGCCGGGCACCGCTATTACCCGCGTCTGCTGCGTTCAGGTGTGCAGATATTTGAATACCAGCCGTGCTTTTTGCACCTGAAGATGGTGCTGGTGGATGACTGGGTCAGTATTGGCTCGTGCAATTTCGACCACTGGAATCTGCGCTTCAATCTGGAAGCCAACCTGGAAGCGTTGGACCCTGAATTGACGCAGGCGGTGGCGGGCAGTTTCGAGCGTGATTTTGCGCAAAGCCAGGCGGTCAGCCTGGAGGCGTGGAAAGCGCGGCCATTGTGGCGGCGGGTGAAGCAGCGGGTGTGGGGCTGGATTGATCGGTTGGTGGTGAATCTGCTGGACCGGCGCGGCTAGTTGTATCACCTCAATCAAATGTAGGAGCGAGCTTGCTCGCGAAAAACTCACAAACGCCGCGTTCATTCAGAAAGCCCGCGTTATCGTTGACGTTTTTCGCGAGCAAGCTCGCTCCTACATACAGCTTTAAGGATCGTTCCCACGCTCTGCGTGGGAATGCATACCGTGACGCAGAGCGTCCAGGGCGGCGTTCCCACGCAGAGCGTGGGAACGATCAGTTACAGCAGTTCAAAGCTCTGCTGCTGCACATCCTGGGAATCCAGCCCGATCTGTACATTGAACTCTCCCGGCTCTGCGGCGAATTTGAGCTGGGCGTTGTAGAACTTCAAGTCTTCCTCGGTAATGGTGAAGTGCAAGGTGCGTTCTTCACCCGCCTTGAGCATGACCTTCTGGAAGTTCTTCAGCTCTTTCACCGGCCGGATCATTGAGCCGGCCACGTCCTGGATATACAGCTGCACCACGGTTTCGCCATCGACCTTGCCGGTATTCTTCACCGTGACGCTGGCGTCGAGCTTGCCGGTCTTGTTCAGGGTGGTGGACGACAGTGCCATGTCCGACAGGCCGAATGTGCTGTAGCTCAGGCCATAGCCAAACGGGAACAGGGGCCCGGTGGTGTCATCGAAGTACTGCGAGGTGTAGTTGCCCGGCTTGCCCGGCGTGAACGGCCGGCCGATGCTCAGGTGGTTGTAGTAGGTGGGAATCTGCCCCACGGAGCGTGGGAAAGTGATCGGCAGCTTGCCCGACGGGTTGTAGTCACCGAACAGCACGTCGGCGATGGCGTTGCCGCCTTCGGTCCCGGAGAACCAGGTTTCCAGGATCGCGTCAGCCTGTTGGTTCTCTTCGAGAATCGACAGCGGCCGGCCGTTCATCAGCACCAGCACCAACGGCTTGCCGGTGGCCTTGAGGGCCTTGATCAGGTCGCGCTGGCTTTGCGGGATGTTCAGGTCGGTGCGGCTCGACGACTCGTGGGACATGCCACGGGACTCGCCCACGGCCGCGACGATCACGTCAGCATTCTGCGCAGCCTTCACCGCCTCATCGATCAGCACCTGGGCCGGGCGCGGGTCATCCACCACTTCCGGGGCATCGAAGTTGAGGAAGTTGAGGTAGTCGAGCACCGCCTTGTCGCCGGTGATGTTGGCGCCGCGGGCATAGAGGATCTTGCCCTTTTCGCCGATCACGGCGTTCATGCCGTCAAGCAGGGTCACCGACTGTTCCGGCTTGCCGGCCGCCGCCCAGCTGCCCATCATGTCGATCGGGGCCTTGGCCAGCGGGCCAACGAGGGCGATGGTCGCGGATTTTTTCAGGGGCAGGGTCTGGTTGTGGTTCTTCAGCAACACCAGGCTGCGGCGCGCAATGTCGCGGGCATCGGCACGGTGCAGGCGGCTGTCGGCATAGGTGTCGGCCGGGTCGTCCTCAGCCTTGCCGATGCGCAGGTACGGGTCCTTGAACAGGCCCATGTCGTACTTGGCGCCGAGCACTTCGCGCACGGCGTTGTCGATGTCGCTCTGTTCGATCTCGCCGGACTTGAGCAGCCCCGGCAGTTCCTTGCCGTACAACGTGTCGTTCATGCTCATGTCGATGCCGGCCTTGATCGCCAGCTTGGCGGCTTCACGCCCGTCCCTGGCCACGCCGTGCTTGATCAGTTCGAAGATCGCGCCGTGGTCGCTCACGGCCAGGCCCTTGAAGCCCCAGTCCTTGCGCAGCAGGTCGTTCATCAGCCAGGTGTTGGCGGTGGCGGGCACGCCGTTGATCGAGTTGAGCGCCACCATCACGCCGCCTGAGCCGGCCTTGATCGCCGCGTGGTAGGGCGGCAGGTAGTCCTGGTACATCTTGACCGGGCTCATGTCGACCACGTTGTAGTCGCGGCCGCCTTCCACCGCGCCGTACAGGGCGAAGTGCTTGACGCTGGCCATGATGCTGTCGGCATTCGCGGCGCTGGCGCCCTGGAACGCCTTGACCATCACTTCGGCAATGCGCGACACCAGGTAGGTATCTTCGCCAAAGCCTTCGGAGGTGCGGCCCCAGCGCGGGTCACGGGAGATGTCGACCATCGGCGCGAAGGTGATGTCGAGGCTGTCGGCGGCGGCTTCCTGGGCGGCGATGCGCCCGGAGCGGCCGATGGCGTCCATGTCCCAGCTGGAGGCGAGGGCCAGGCTGATCGGGAAAATCGTGCGATGGCCGTGGATCACGTCGTAGGCGAAGAACATCGGGATCTTCAGGCGGCTGCGCATGGCCGCGTCCTGCATCGGACGGTTTTCCGGGCGGGTGATGGAGTTGAAGGTGCCGCCGATGCGGCCGGCGGCGATTTCCTTGCGGATCAGCTCGCGGGGCATTTCCGGGCCGATGCTGATCAGGCGCAACTGGCCGATCTTTTCATCGAGGGTCATCTGCCTGAGCAGGTCGCTGACGAAGGCGTCCTTGTCTTTAAGCGCAGCAGGCTTTGTTTCTGCCCATACGGGGTGGCTGGCCAGAGTGGCGACAAGGCCGAGCAAACACAGCTTCTTCATGAATATCCTTTTTCGGCTCACTGCACAGCGGTCAGGCTGATCGGCCAAAATGACGGGAGCGTCTATTGTTGTTCGGGTGTTGTTCAGATAAATGCAGCACACTCTGAACTCTTTTTCGCGCTGGGCATCTTTGTAGCTGATTGGCTCGAAGCATTCCAGTGGTGGCGGATTATGCCCCAAGCGTGTGGTTTATAGGGTTAGTCATCACATTCCATCCAGATTGGGCAGGAGAAACACCATGCAAGCAGCACAAGGTTACCGCTGGGGCTTGAAAGCCGCGGCGCTGTTATTGATCAGCAGCGTGCTGAGCGGTTGCGGCATCAACAACATCCCGACCCTGGACGAACAGGCCAAGGCCGCCTGGGGCCAGGTGCAGAACCAGTACCAACGCCGTGCCGACCTGATTCCCAACCTGGTGGAAGTGGTCAAGGGCTACGCTGCCCATGAGCAGGACACGCTCACCGCCGTGATTGAAGCGCGGGCCAAGGCCACCTCGATCCAGGTGGATGCAAGCACCCTCGACAACCCGGAAAAACTCAAGCAGTTCCAGCAGGCCCAGGACGGCCTGAGCGGCGCACTCAGCCGTTTGATGGTGGTGTCCGAGCGCTATCCGGACCTGAAGGCCAACCAGAACTTCCTGGCCCTGCAATCGCAACTCGAGGGCACGGAAAACCGTATCGCCGTGGCCCGTCGCGACTTTATTCAGGCCGTGCAGACCTACAACACCGAGATCCGCACGTTCCCGGGTCGCCTGTGGCACAGCGTGATGTACAGCGACTTGCCGATCCGCGCCACGTTTGAAGCCACCAGTGCCGATGCCGATAAGGCGCCGCAGGTGAAGTTCAAATAACGCTGCCTTGAGGTGTCGATGCGTTTATTACGGATAGGCCTGGCGCTGTGGCTGCTGGGCTGCGTGGGCTTGGCCCAGGCGGCCCTGACCTTCCCGGCATTGACCGGGCGGGTGGTGGACAACGCCCAGATGATCGACCCGGCGGTGCGCGAGCAACTGACCCAGCAATTGCAGGCGCTGGAGCAGACCTCCGGTGACCAGATCGTGGTGGTCACCGTGCCCGACCTGCAGGGCGTGCCGATTGAAGACTACGGTTATCAATTGGGCCGCGCGTGGGGCATCGGCCAGAAGGGCAAGGACAACGGCGCGCTGTTGCTCGTGGCCCGCGACGAGCGAAAGTTGCGCATCGAAGTCGGCTACGGCCTGGAAGGTGTGCTGACGGATGCGCAGTCCTGGGTGATCATCAATCAGGTGATTGCGCCCAAGTTCAAGGCCGGCAATTTCAGCCAGGGCATCAGCGACGGTGTCGCGGCGATGATCCAGGTGGTGGGCGGTGAACCGCTGGCAGTGCCGGCCCACGTGGCGGATACGAATTTCGCCAAGGACAATCCCGGCTTTTCCATCGGTTTGTTCGTCCTGCTGATCGGCGTGTTGTGGCTGTGCAATCGCATGGGCCTGCCGGTGGGCGCGATCCTGCTGGCGATCCTCAGCAGCAGCGGACGCGGCGGCGGTGGCGGTGGGGGCGGC
>NZ_JAFLXH010000041.1:0-58608 GCF_019891515.1 Pseudomonas sp. Wu6
ATCCGGCGGGCAGATCACAAAGCCCTTGGCGCCGTTGGCGGCCAGGCTGTCGATGGCCGACAGGGTTTTCTCGCCATCCGGCACGGCGATCTTGATCACGGTGAAACCGTGCTCCTTGCCGGCTTTTTCGGCGAAGGCCCATTCGGTCTGGAACCAGGGTTCTTCGGCCTGTTTGACCAGGAAGCCGATCTTCACTTCTTCAGCGGCCAGCAACAGCCCGCTCAAGCTCATGGCCGAGACCGCCACAGCGGCGCAGCACAGGGAACGCAAACCACGACGACGATTCATACGGGTGACTCCTTGTTGTTGTTTTGTGTTTTTGTGTAGGAGCGAGCTTGCTCGCGAAAAACCTGAGAGCACCGCGTTCATCCAGGATGAACGCGTTATCGTTGACGTTTTTCGCGAGCAAGCTCGCGCCTACAGGGTTTATCCGGCAAAGCGAGTGCAAGGTTTTCCAGGGACATCAACGTCTATGGCCAGCATCGCACCGTCCAGGGGGTGACCCAAGGGGCTCGCGGCGCTGGTGATATACAGGGTGGTGAGATCCGCTCCACCGAACACGCAACTGGTGGGACGGCTGACCGGCAGTTCGATGATGCGGTCCACCTCACCGTCAGGCGCCAGGCGCAGCAGGCAACTGCCGTCCCAGCGCGCATTCCAGATATAGCCTTCAGTGTCCATGGCCGAGCCGTCCGGCCCGCCGCGTTCGTGCGGGCCGAACCACACCTGTGCGGGTGCCAGCCGGCCATCGGCGTGGATCGAATGCTGATAGAGCGTGCCATCCAGGCTGTCGCCAAAGTGCACCTGGCTACCCTCCTCGTTCCACAGCAAGGTATTGGGAATGCCCAGCCCGCTGAGCAACGGCGTGACCGTCGCATCGGCATCGATGCGAAACAGCCCGCCGGAGCGTCGCGTGATCGGCAGGTCTTCACCCTGCTCGCCAATATTGTTCTGCATGGTGCCCAGCCACAGTCGGCCCTGGGCATCGCAGCGCGCTTCATTGCCACGGTTGCCCGCTTGCGGGTCGGCCACGCACAGCAGGGTCAAGGCTTCGGTGTTCAAGTCCAGCCGGTACACACCGCTGCTCAGGGTCACCAGTGCATCGCCGCTTTCACAGGGAATGAACGCCGAGACGTGCTCGGGTAATTGCCAGACCCGCAACTGCCCGCCCATCAGGCGCAGCGCCTGCCGGGCGGCGATATCCACCCAATAAAGGGCCTGGGACCGCACATCCCAGAACGGCCCTTCGCCCAACCGGGCACGGTGTGAGGTGACTGCGCTCAATGTCATGAAGCCTCCGGGTGACTTACAGCGATTCGCGAGACGGCGCGCCATCCACCAGCCGCTGGATACGCAGCGGATTGGCGTTCTTCAGCGCGTCGGGCAGCAAGCTGTCAGGGTAGTTCTGGAAGCACACCGGGCGCAGGAAACGATCGATGGCCAAGGTGCCGACCGAGGTGCCACGGGCATCCGAGGTGGCCGGGTACGGCCCGCCGTGCACCATCGAATCGCAGACTTCCACGCCGGTGGGGTATCCGTTGAGCAGGATGCGCCCGACTTTCTGCTCCAGCAGCGGCGTCAGTTCGGCGAACTGTTGCAGGTCGCCCGGCTCGCCAATGATCGTCGCCGTCAACTGCCCGTGCAGGCCGTGCAAGGCGGTGCTGAGCTGGGCCTGGTCGGCGACTTCGACAAACACCGTGGTGGGGCCGAAGACTTCTTCCTGCAGCACTTCGTCGCCGTCGATCAACAGGCGTACATCGGCTTTGAACAGTTGCGGCTGCGCCTGGTTGCCCGATTGCGCGTTGCCGGCCAGGTGTTCAATGCCAGGGTGGGACAGGAGTTTTTCCAGGCCCTTGCCATAGCTGCCCAGGGTGCCGGCGTTGAGCATGGTCTGCGCCGGTTGCTCGCCGATCAGCTGCGCCACTTGTTGGGTGAATGCGCTGAATTCGGGCGAAGCGATGCCGATCACCAGGCCTGGGTTGGTGCAGAACTGACCGCAGCCTTGCACCACCGAAGCGGTCAGGTCGCGGGCCACGCTTTCGGCCCGTGCCTTGAGGGCCTGGGGCAATACAATCACCGGGTTGATGCTCGACATCTCGGCAAATACCGGGATCGGTTGCGGGCGGGCTGCGGCCATGTCGCACAGGGCACGGCCGCCCTTGAGCGAGCCGGTAAAGCCCACGGCCTGGATCGCCGGATGCTTGACCAGCGCTTCGCCGACGCCGCCACCGAAAATCATGTTGAATACACCGGCGGGCATCTCGGTCGCTTGCGCGGCACGAATGATTGCATCGGCGACCTGTTCAGCCGTCGCCATATGACCGCTGTGGGCCTTGAACACCACCGGGCAGCCTGCCGCCAACGCCGCCGCGGTATCGCCACCGGCCGTGGAAAAAGCCAGGGGGAAGTTGCTGGCGCCGAACACGGCGACCGGGCCGAGGCCGATGCGGTATTGGCGCAGGTCCGGACGCGGCAGCGGCTGGCGATCCGGCAGTGCCTTGTCGATGCGCGCACCGTAGAAATCACCACGGCGCAACACGTTGGCGAACAGGCGCATCTGGCCACTGGTGCGCCCACGCTCGCCCTTGATACGCGCAGCCGGCAAGGCGGTTTCGCGGCACACCAACTCAACGAAGTTATCGCTCAGGGCATCCAGTTCGTCGGCGATCGCATCCAGGAACTGCGCGCGCCGCGCCGCACTCAAGGCGCGGTAGGCTGGATACGCCTGGGCGGCGGCCGTGGCGGCGGCGTCGACTTCCTCCGGGGTGGCCTGATAGAAGTCCTGGGGCAAGGCCTGGCCTGTGGTCGCGTCGACGCTTTGCAGCTTGACGCTGCCGTTGGCGCTGCGCTGGCCGCCGATGTAGTTGTGGCCGAGGAACTGGGTCATGGGGCTCTCCTTTAAAGGGTGATGACGTTACCGGGTTCGAATACCGCGTCGCTGCTGCCGACGCTGTTGACCAGCGGTGCGCCGAACTCAGCCTGGCTGATCTCGAACACATCGCCGGCCTGGGTACGTATACCGTCGGCAAATGACAGCGTGGCGGTGCCGAAGAAGTGAATATGCACATCGCCGGGCTTGAGGAACTGGCGGTATTTGAAGTGGTGGTACTCGAGGTTTTCCAGGCTGTGGCACATATTGGCCTCGCCGCTGAGGAATTCGTTCCGCCAGATTTCCTCGCCGTTGCGCAGGATACGGCTGGTGCCCGCCAGGTGCTGGGGCAACTCGCCGACACGCACTTCCGGGCCATAGCTGCAACTGCGCAGTTTGGAATGGGCCAGGTACAGGTAGTTCTTGCGTTCCATGATGTGGTCGGAGAATTCGTTGCCCACCGCAAAGCCCACACGATAGGGCTTGCTGTCCGGGCCGATCACGTAGAGGCCGCCGATTTCCGGCTCTTCACCGGCATCTTCGGCAAACGGTGGTACCGGGAAGGCAGCGCCCGGGCGCACGACGGTGCTGCCGTCGCCCTTGTAGAACCACTCCGGTTGCACGCCCGCCTGGCCGGCCGCCGGCTTGCCGCCCTCCACGCCCCATTTGAAGATGCGCATGGTGTCGGTCAAGGCGGTCTCGTCGCCGGCCTGGTGCATCTTGTCCCGCGCCGAAGCGCTGCCCAGGTGGGTCAGGCCGGTGCCGCTGATGAGCATGTGTGCAGGGTCCGGATGATCCAGCGGCGGCAGGACCTTCAGGTCGGCCAGCAGGCTTGCATAGTCGTGGCTGTCGCCCAGGCCGAGGCTGTTCACCTGTTGTTCCAGGCCCACGCCCGCTTCGATGGCGGCCAGGGCCAACTCGCGCACGCTGCACGCGCTGCGCACCTCACGCAGTTGGCTGCCCTCGACGACGCCGACGCGGCGTTCGCCGTTGCTTGACTCGAACTGAACTAAACGCATGAATTTTCTCCCAGATTAAGGTCGTGTGGCGCCACGGGCGCTGGCGGCGAATTGGTCGAAGGGCAGCACATGCTTGCGCTCCAGCACACGGTAGACCACGCCGGTCAACACCAGCCCGAACACCATCACCGCCGACAGGAAGTACAGGCCCGAAGCCAGGTTGCCGGTGTATTCCTTGAGCGCACCGATCACGAACGGGCCGATGTACCCGCCGAGGTTGCCCACCGAGTTGATCAACGCAATACCCGCCGCCGCACTGGCGCCGGCGAAGAACCGCCCCGGCAAGGTCCAGAACACCGCGGTGCAGGAAAACAGGGCGAATGCGGCCAGGCACAGCGCCGCCATCTGCAGCACGGGCGCACTCAGCCAGGCGCTTGAAAACAGGCCGATGGCGCCCAGTACATAGAGCACGGCGAGGTGGCCGTAACGGTCATTCAGGCGGTCGGAACTGCGCGGGATGATCAGCAGACCGATGATGCCGAAGAGGTAAGGCACGGCGGAGATGAAGCCGGTGGTGAGGTCACTGCCGCCGAACTGTTTGATCAAGGTCGGCAGCCACAGGCCAAGGCCGTAGATGCTCAGGGTCACCGGCAGGTAGAACAGCGCCAGCAGCAACACGCGCTTGTCTTTCAACGCATGCAACGGGTTGCCGTGACGGGTCTGGCCGTAGGCTTGCAGGTCTTTGTTCAACTCACCCGTGAGCCAGGCCTTTTCTTCCTCGCTCATCCACTTGACCTGCTTGGGGCCGTCCGGCAGGTAGCGCAGCACCGGCCAGGTCAGCAGGATCGCCGGGGTGCCGATCACGATAAACAGCCACTGCCAGCCGTGCAGGCCGAGCAGGCCATCCATGCCCAGCAGGCCGCCCGACACCGGGCCGGTGATCATCATGGCGATGGGTTGGGACAGAATGAACAGCCCGAGGATCTTGCCGCGATGGCGCACCGGGAACCATTGGGTGATGTAGTACAGCACGCCCGGGAAGAACCCCGCCTCGGCCGCGCCGAGCAGAAAGCGCATCACGTAGAAGCTGTGCGGCCCCTGCACAAAGGCCATGCCGATGGTGATGGTGCCCCAGGTGATCATGATGCGCGCAAACCAGCGCCGCGCGCCGAAGCGGTCGAGCATCAGGTTGCTGGGAATCTCGAACAGGAAGTAGCCAATGAAGAACAACCCGGCGCCCAGGCCATAGGCCGCATCGCCGATGCCGACGTCGGCGCCCATGTGCAGCTTGGCGAAGCCAACGGCGGAGCGGTCCACATAGGCAATCAGGTACAGCAGGATCAGGAAGGGAATCAGTTTCAGCGTGATGCGCCGAATAAGCCGCAGTTCCTGGCTCATGGGGGTCGATCTCCGATTGTTGTTTTTATAGAAGCTCGGGGGACGCCTCTCGCGAAAATCCGCCAGGGTCATACCTCAGTTGAGAAAGACTATATAGTAGGACTATTTACAAAACAACTCTTCCAAAGCTTGGTTTTTGCGCTTATGTTTAGCTACGGTTAGAACATATAGTCATACAATAAGAGAATCGATCATGTCTGATAAAAAGCCCGGCCTACGCTCCGCCCAGTGGTTTGGTACTGCCGACAAGAACGGCTTCATGTACCGCAGTTGGATGAAGAACCAGGGCATTGCCGACCATCAGTTCCATGGCAAGCCGATCATCGGCATCTGCAACACCTGGTCGGAGCTGACCCCGTGCAACGCGCATTTCCGCCAGATCGCCGAGCACGTCAAACGCGGCGTGATCGAAGCCGGTGGCTTTCCGGTGGAATTTCCGGTGTTCTCCAACGGCGAATCGAACCTGCGCCCTACCGCCATGCTCACGCGTAACCTGGCGAGCATGGATGTGGAAGAAGCGATTCGCGGCAACCCGATCGATGGCGTGGTGCTGCTGACCGGCTGCGACAAAACCACTCCGGCGCTGCTGATGGGCGCCGCCAGTTGTGATGTGCCGGCCATCGTCGTCACCGGCGGGCCGATGCTCAACGGCAAACACAAGGGCCAGGACATCGGCTCGGGCACGGTGGTGTGGCAGCTCAGCGAACAGGTCAAGGCCGGCACCATCACCCTGGATGATTTCCTTGCGGCCGAAGGCGGCATGTCGCGCTCGGCGGGTACCTGCAACACCATGGGCACCGCGTCGACCATGGCCTGCATGGCCGAAGCGCTGGGCACCTCCCTGCCGCACAACGCGGCGATTCCGGCGGTGGATGCGCGGCGTTATGTGCTGGCGCATATGTCCGGCATGCGCGCGGTGGAGATGGTGCGCGAAGATTTGAAACTGTCGAAGATTCTCACCAAAGAAGCGTTTGAAAACGCGATTCGCGTCAACGCGGCCATCGGCGGCTCGACCAACGCGGTGATTCACCTCAAAGCCATCGCCGGGCGCATCGGCGTCGAGCTCGACCTGGATGACTGGACGCGCATCGGCCGTGGCATGCCGACCATTGTCGATTTGCAGCCGTCGGGGCGCTTCCTGATGGAGGAGTTCTACTACGCCGGTGGCCTGCCCGCCGTGTTGCGCCGTCTCGGTGAAGCCAACCTGATCCCGCACCCGAATGCCTTGACCGTCAACGGCAAGTCGTTGGGCGAAAACACCAAGGACTCGCCGATCTACGGCCAGGATGAGGTGATCCGCACCCTCGACAACCCGATCCGCGCCGACGGCGGCATTTGCGTACTGCGCGGCAACCTGGCGCCACTCGGTGCGGTGCTCAAGCCATCGGCCGCCAGTGCCGAGCTGATGCAGCACCGTGGCCGCGCGGTGGTGTTCGAAAACTTCGACATGTACAAGGCACGCATCAACGACCCGGAGCTGGACGTGGACGCCAACTCGATCCTGGTCATGAAAAACTGCGGGCCCAAGGGTTACCCGGGCATGGCTGAAGTGGGCAACATGGGCCTGCCGGCCAAGTTGCTGGCCCAGGGCGTGACCGACATGGTGCGCATTTCCGATGCGCGCATGAGCGGCACGGCGTACGGCACGGTGGTGTTGCACGTGGCGCCGGAAGCGGCGGCCGGCGGGCCGTTGGCTGCGGTGAAGGAAGGCGACTGGATTGAGCTCGACTGCGCCAACGGCCGCCTGCACCTGGACATCCCCGACGCAGAGCTGGCAGCGCGCATGGCCGACCTGGCGCCACCTGAAAAACTCATCGTCGGCGGCTATCGCCAGCTGTACATCGACCATGTGCTGCAGGCTGACCAGGGCTGCGACTTCGACTTCCTGGTGGGTTGCCGAGGGGCTGAAGTCCCACGGCATTCCCACTAATTGGGATGCTATGATGCCGCGAATCTAAGTCAGAGCCTGCCCGTCGTTATGGATCACCAGCCGCCCAAGCCGCGCAAGAGCCAGCATGCCCAGATCGTTCAAGACCTGGGCATGCACATCGTTTCCGGCCGCTTCAAGCCCGAAGAACGTCTGCCCATGGAGGCCACGCTCTGCGAGGAATACAAGGTCAGCCGTTCGGTGTTGCGCGAGGCGACGCGGGTGCTCAGCGCCAAGGGCCTGGTGTATTCCAAGCCGCGCGTGGGCGCGGTGGTGCGGCCACGCTTGAAATGGCACCTGCTCGACCCGGACGTGCTGTCCTGGTTGATGCAGTCCACGCCCCACAGTGAATTCTTCAATACCCTGGCCGGGGTGCGGCGCATTCTCGAACCGGAAATCGCCGCCATGGCAGCGACCACCGCCACCGATGAAGATATCGCCATCATCGAACACGCCTACCAGGGCATGGAAACCGCCAAGACCCACGAAGAACTGTTGCAGGCCGACCTGGATTTTCACCGTGCGATTGCCGACGCCACGCGCAACGACCTGCTCGCCTACATGTGCAACATGCTTTCGCTGCCGTTGCGTGAATCGATCAACATCACCAACCGCCGCCCGGATATCCAGGGGTTGAGCCTGCCCCGGCACAAGGCGATTCTGACCGCGATAAAAAACCGTGACGCGCTGGGCGCGCGGCATGCCTCGCTGGTGCAACTGGATGACACCCGCGTGGCGCTGGATACGGTGATGAATGTGTTGACGCCGTTGTAGATCGCCCAAGGGATAAATGGAATCAAATGTGGGAGGGGGCTTGCCCCCGATGGCGGTGGGTCAGCGACAACAGAGCTGGCTGACATACCGCATCGGGGGCAAGCCCCCTCCCACATTTGGACTGTGTACAGCGTCAGAGGGTGTAGGCGATGCCCACCTGCACCGTGCGCGGCTCGCCCGGGTAGGCGTAGAAGTTCAGGAACGAGCCCTCTTCGTATTCACGGTTGAACAGGTTCTTCACATCCAGGTTGAGCCGCACGTTCTCGTTGACCTTGTAGTAACCGAGCAGGTCGACCACCGTGTAAGCGTCCATGGTGAAGGTGGAATTGGCGGTCTGCCCGGCACGATCAGCCACGTATTTGCCACCGGCGCCAAGGCCCAGGCCCTTGAGTGCGCCATCCTGGAACTCGTACACGTTGAGCAGGCTGAAACTGTTGCGCGGGATGTTGGCCTGACGCGTTCCGGTACGCACCGTCGTGTCCTTGGTAACGGCGGCATCCACATAGGCATAGCCGCCGATCATCCGCCATTCAGGCGTCAGGTTGCCGGCCACGTTCAGGTCGAAACCACGGCTGCGCACCTCGCCGGTCGCGACCTTGAAATCGGCGTTGAGCGGGTCGACACCCTGGACGTTCTTCTTTTCGATCTGGTAGATCGCCGCGTCGACGCTCAGCTGTTTATCCAGCGCTTCCCATTTCACGCCCATCTCATAGGACTTGCCTTTCTCCGGCTCGAACCCGCCACCTTGACGGCTGGCACCGGTGTTCGGCTTGAAGGAGCGGGCGGCATCGGCGTAGAGCGCGACGGTGTCGGTGAGGTCATACATCACGCCGACGCGCGGGGTGACGGCGTTGTCGGCTGCGTTCCAGGGTTTGACGCCCGACACGTAGGATTCGTACTGGTGCTCGAAGCGCTCAAGGCGTGCGCCGGCGAGGACTTTCAAACGTTCGGTCAGCGCCACCTGGTCCTGGACGAAGACCGCATAGGTCTTGAGGTTTTCTTTATCGTGGGTCGGCGTGCGGGTCAGCGCCGGACGTGGCTGGCCATAGACCGGGTTGAAGATATCGATCGGGAAAGCAGCGCTGGAACGTTGGATGATCGACTTGTAGTCGTAATCCTCGTACTCGATGCCAGTCAACAAGGTGTGCTCGAAACCGCCAGTGGCGAAGTGCCCGGTAAGGTTGAGCTGATAATCCTTGTCGGTCCATTCCAGCTTGCGGTAGTTGAAGTTGCGCTGCAGGGTGCGGCCGTCAGCGCCGAGGCTGCTCGCGTTATTGGCCTCCACGCCATCGCCCTTCATCGTGCCGTCCAGCCACTGGAACCCACCGCCCAGGGTCCAGTTGTCGTTGAGCAGATGCTCGAAGCGCAACTGGGCCGTGTTGTTATCGTTGTGCAGGTCACCGGCGTACTTTTCACCCCAGAAGGTGTCGCGCGACGGCGTGCCGCGCTGGTTGGCAAAGCGGGTCAGGCCGCGATCCAGCGGGTGGTTGTTGCGTATGAAGTCGCCTTCGAAGATCACCTTGGTCTCATCGGTCGCTTGCCAGGTCAGCACCGGGGCCACGCCGTAGCGTTCGGTGGAGACATGGTCGCGGAACGTATCGCCGCCCTCGCCCACCACATTCAGGCGATAGGCCAGGCGGCCTTCTTCATCCAGCGGGCCGGACGCATCCAGGGTGCCGCGCTTCATGCCTTGATCATCCAGTTGGCTGCCCAGTGTGACCGTGCGCTCGGCCAACGGCTGCTTGGACACCACGTTGAAGGTGCCGCCGGGATCGCCCCGGCCGTAGAGCATGGTCGCCGGGCCACGCAACACTTCAAGACGTTCGATCGTGTTGGCGTCGGGCATGGCCGGGTAGCCGCGGTTCACGGGGAAACCGTTGCGATAGAACTCTGCAGTGGTAAAACCGCGCACGGTGAAATTGGTGAGGCCCTGGCCGCCGAAGTTATTCGCCCGGCCCACCCCGCCCGCGTAATCGAGCGCATCTTGCAGACGCGTCGCACCGATGTCCTCGACCACGTCTTTGGAGACCACGGTGATGGACTGCGGTGTTTCATGGATGGATGTATCGGTACGCGTCGCACTGGCTGAACGTGTGGCGTGGTAGCCCTTGACCGGTCCTTGAGCCGTCTCGAAATCCGCCGTGCCGGTCACAGTGGTCGCCTGCAACTCAAGGCTGGTTTTTTCGGTGGGGGCACTATCTGCCCAACTGAACGGGGAAAACGCCTGCAGCACACAGATGGAAATCAGGGTACGACGCATGGATGTTGAACCTAGTGAATGAGCCAGATGGGGCGGCAAACCTGCCAAGAATTCGCCGCGCATCATATATCAATGCATTCTCGTTTGATATCCGTTCTCATTTGTTATTTTTCGTGTATCAGCTTTGTACGAAGTGGCGCGGATTGTCTGGTGGATGAAAAACAAATGTGGGAGGGGGCTTGCCCCCGATGGCGGTGTATCAGTCAAAAATATTGAGACTGAGCCACTGCTACCGGGGGCAAGCCCCCTCCCACATTTAGATATGCGCAAAAACGCTTTTTACTGGCCTCAGCGATAGCGCTCCAACCAGTGCGCATAAGGCGCCGGCAGGGTCCAGGAGGCGTTGTCCACGCCCAGCTCCTTGGCCGCAAAGTACGCCCAATGCGGATCGGCCAGGTGTGCACGGCCCACCGACACCAGGTCAAGTTGCCCGGCCTGCAGCGCGCCTTCGGCCAGTTGCGGCGTACCAAAGCCCCACGCCGATGTCACCGGAATACCCGCTTCGCGGCGCACACGCTCGGCGATCGGGCCCAGGAAGGCCGGGCCCCACGGGATGTTGGTGTCGGGAATGGTGAACCCGACGCTGACGCTCAGCAGGTCCAGACCACCGGCCTTGAAACGGCGCGCCAGTTCGATGGACTCGGTGAGGGTCTGCTCATCGCGACCGTCGTATTCGATCACACCGAAGCGTGCGGTAAGCGGCAGGTTTTCCGGCCAGACTTCGCGCACGGCGGCCAGGGTTTCCAGGAGGAAGCGGCTGCGGTTGTCGAAGCTGCCACCGTAGGCGTCGGTGCGCTGGTTGGTGTGTTCGGAAAAAAAGCTCTGGCCCAGGTAGCCATGGGCGAAGTGCAGTTCGATCCACTCAAAACCGGCATCACGGGCGCGACGGGCGGCGTCGACGAAATCCTGCCGGACCCGGGCGATATCGTCCAGGGTCATGGCACGCGGCACCTTGGGCAGGTTCTCGCCGAACGCAATCGCCGAAGGGGCGATGGTTTCCCAGCTACGGGCATCGGACGCAGGGATGTGGTCGTCGCCTTCCCATGGACGGTTGGCGCTGGCTTTGCGACCGGCGTGGGCGATCTGGATACCCGGTACGGAGCCCGCCGCCTTGATGGCCTTGACCATGGGCACGAATGCCTGGGCATGGGCATCGCTCCAGATACCGGCGCAGCCTGGGGTGATACGCCCCTCAGGCGAGACGGCGGTGGCCTCGACCACCAGCAGGCCGGCACCGCCGCGGGCCATGCTGGCCAGGTGCACGTGGTGCCAGTCATTGACCATGCCGTCGTCGGCCCTGTATTGGCACATCGGTGGGATGGCGATGCGATTGCGCAGGGTAACGTCTTTGAGTTTGAACGGTTCGAATAATGCGGACATCAGATACTCCGAGGGAAAGGTGGTTGATTCGATAGTTCGATGGTAATCGAACTATGGTGTTCAGTGCTACCCCCCTGTTATGATTCGCTCCATGCGCGCATTCAAACACCCTACCCTGCAAGAACTCACGCTGGAGCGTCTGCTTTACGCCCTCAGCGACCCCGTACGCCTGGAAATCGTGCGCTGCCTGGCCGACGTGCCCGAAGCCACCTGTGGTGAACTGGACGGTGGGCGACCCAAATCCAGCGTGTCCCACCACTTCAGGGTATTGCGCGACGCCGGCCTGGTGAACACGCGCAATGTGGGCACCACCCACATGAACTCATTGCGCCGTGATGAACTCGAGGAGCGTTTCCCCGGGTTGCTGGCCAGCGTACTGGCCCAGCGCTGAATCACGCCGGCTGCGCTTCAGGCCGCGACGGGCCGCAGCGGCGCGCCATCCAGATGCACACAGTCCTTGCCATTGCGCTTGGCGCCATACAGGTTCTTGTCGGCGATCTTGAGTACCATCGACAGTTCGTCACCTGAGGCAAAGCGCGCCATGCCGGCACTGCACGTATAGTTGTGCGGGGCCGCGACGCTGCAACGGATCGCCTGCAGCAAATCCAGCACAAACTCGCAGGCAAACGCCGGGTCATCGCCCTGCAACAGCACGCCGAACTCTTCCCCGCCGATCCTTCCAAAGCTGAAGCTGCCTTTGGCGTTTTTCAGGCAGAGCGCCATGGCGCGCAGAATCTTGTCCCCAACGTCGTGGCCATACCGGTCGTTCATCGCCTTGAAACTGTCGATATCGAGCATGATGAAATAGCCACCGTGGCCGCTGTCGAGCAGCTTTTCGAAGCTCTGCATGAACGCGCGCCGGTTGAGGATAGACGTCAGGTAATCGGTCTCGGCCAAGGCGCGAAACTCACTTTCCACCAGCAACACCGAACGCAGGTTCTTCAGGTACGAGTAGCTGAGGATAAAACCGATCGACACCGACGAGGCGCAAAATATCAACAGATAGCCTTGGGTTGCGGCATACAGCTCGGCCTGCATGGGCGACCACAGGATGAGCCACACCGACAGCGCGCCGACCAGATAGTCCTGAACGCTGATAAACAGGATGGCGCTGCCGACCACCAGCGTGACCGCCAAGGGCAAGCCATAGATACGCAATTGCGGATTCAAGTGAATCACATAGGCAAACCCCACTGACAACAGCACGATGTAGGTCACCCCCAGAAAGCGCCACAGTAGAAAATTAGTCGTCAGCGAATGAACACGGCAAACAAGCAACAGGGCAAGGGTGACACTCAACATATACAGGTCCAACAGCGTTGCCTGCATCCAACCGATACCTGTCCAGGCAATGATGCCTATCCATTCGGCTTGCGTGACCGCAGGCGACAACAACCTGCGCATCCTGGGTCTTAACTTCAAGTGAGCCGGCATCCTTACGCTCCCATTTCAATAGCATGCAGGCCCACCGCAAATGAAAAGGCCATGAACCGCTTTACCAGGCTGACGAAGGGTGGCAGCACTTCCAGGCGGGTCTTGGAGTGCGCTTTGAAATAGCCCTTTTCAACGCCCTCCTGAACCATTCGGATAATGTGGGTCTTGGACACCGAAAGTTGCTTGGCCAAGGCAAGATAAGACGATGACCTGAACGTTGCCCGATCATTTTCCGGCGCAAAGGCGTCGTTATAAATGGCCAGCATCAACAGGTGCCCGGCGTCTCTTTTCACCAGCCAGTAACACTCGGGCAGCAATACATCGACCGTCAGGTCGGCGTCGAGAATGATGGCAAAGCCCCTGAAGTAGAGGGCCAGGAAGCCGCGATCATCCAGCTCGCGCATTTTCCGGAATATCGCCCGGTCAGGGTACAGCCGCGCCAACGACTCGGTAAGCGAGTTCAACATCAAGCGTGCTTCACGGCAGGCTTCATCCGAGGGCGCATACACTCGGAAACGACTGTCTTCCGGGTGCGGCGCCACCTCCATAAAGCCCAGCGCCCGTAATAACAGAAACATTGATTCCAGGCTGTTTTTTGAACAATACCTGCGCGTCACGCACAGGGTTTTAACTTCGGACAACAACGGTAACGGTGTGGCGAAGTACTCACTCAATAACGCAAACGACACCATCAGACGACTGTATTTAAGTGCACTCTTATAGAAAAACGGTCGTCTGGAATAGGGCACGAGCAGCACGTGGTAATGCGCTCTCAAGCACGATTCAAAATCCTTATGACGTTCGATTGCTTGCGCGGTACTCCACATAGCCGACTTCAACGAACTGACATGCATGAAAGAGCCCTGATCATCCAACTTGATTCCTGATCTCAGCTACGAAATCCCTGCAGCCCGGCCCCAAAACAAATCACGTGGTAAACCCTGCGGTTAATGGCTTTTTGCCTCGAACGCAATGTACAGCGATTGCTGCGCAAGACGTCATCAGTACCAAAGTTGTTCCAGTTTCCCCGGTGCCCCCTGCCATCGGCAGTTCGAAGACACTTCCTGTTACATCCACCCTGGCGTCGCGCTAAAACATCCAACCAGGTCTCGTTGGGCGAACCTTCATCCGCCTGCGGCGTCGTAACCTGGCATTGTCGCCAAACGCACGCGCGAGGTTCTCGTTTGAAAGCTGCCCTTCTCAAGAAATACCGCCTGATCATCAAGACCATGGGCTATGTGGGCTGGGCCCTGTTCTGGCTGTTGTTGTGGGATATCGCCGTCACGGTGGATTTCATGCTGTTCCTCAACTCCAAGATCAACCTGCCGCTGATGCCCCTGACCTTGCTGGGTTCGGCGCTGGTGGTGCTGATCAGCTTCCGTAACAGCAGCGCCTACAACCGCTGGTGGGAAGCGCGCACTTTATGGGGCTCGATGGTCAACAACTCGCGCAGTTTCGCGCGCCAGGTGCTGACCCTGCTGGACGACCCCGACAGCGAAGTGAACCCGATCAAATCGACCCTGCTGCGCCGTCATGTGGCCTATGTGAATTGCCTGGCCGCGCACCTCAAGGGCGAGCCCTGCCCGGAGGAAGTGCGCGCGTTCATCCCAGACGAGGAATTCGCACGCAATGGCGCCACCAACAACTTTGCCAACGATATCCTGACCGGCTCGGCCGCCTTGCTCGCCCGGGAATACAAGGCCGGTCACCTGGACAGCATCCGCCTGGCGCGGCTGGAGTCGACCCTGGTGGACCTGTCCAATGCCCAGGGCGGCATGGAGCGCATCGCCAACACGCCGCTGCCCTACCCCTACGTGTATTTCCCCCGGCTGTTCATTTCGCTGTTCTGCCTGATCGTACCGGTGGGCCTGGTGGAATCCCTCGGCTGGTTCACCCCGTTGGCCTCTACGGTGGTGGGCTTCATGCTGCTGGCAATCGAACGCATCGGCACCGACCTGCAAAGCCCGTTTCGCTCCAGCGAACATCAGATCCAAATGGAAGCCATCTGCGAAACCATCGAGAAAAACCTGCAGTCCATGCGCCGTGATGCCCTGGCCGGCGATCAAATCGGCTGAGCCCCCCCTTCCCCCTCAAGTGCCGGCGCCCTCGGTCGATAAACCGAGGGTACGCATGGCCTCGGCCCCATAACAACGCATGCGACGCTTAGCACGACCGTTTCCCCCTTGCCAAAACTATAAATACCCGCGGGTGAAGTCATGAATATCAAGCAGAAGCTGACATGGGCGTTTGCGGCCATCGCGTGCGTGCCGGTCATCCTGGTCGCCGTTATTGTGGTGTTGAATGTGCGCGAAGGCGCCCTTGCCAACTTTCTCGACAGCAGCGGTCGCGAGATCCGCCAGATCGACAATGGCATGAAGCAGTTTTTCGACGGCATCAGCCAGAACGTCGAATTCGTGGCCAAGGACCCGCGCGTTGTTGCGGCCAAGGACCTGAAAAGCTACGCCGGCGCGGATGGGGCGAAAGTCCCCCTGACACCGACCAATATCGAGCTGCTGGCGATATTCGACCAGTTCGCCAAAAGCCATCCCAGCACCGCCTACCTGTCCCTGGGCCTGCGCGATGGCGGCTACGCCAGCTGGCCGGACGACACCAAGCTGAACAACTACGACCCACGCGTGCGCCCCTGGTACCAGGCCGGCGTCGCTGCCCCGGGCAAGACCGTGCGCACCGGTGCCTACTACTGGGCGCCGGACGATGTGGTGCTGATCGGTACCGTGCGCGCCGTCGCCGATGCCACGGGCAATATCCTCGGCGTGGTCGGCCTGGACGTGTCGCTCAAGCAACTCACTGAACTGGTACGCACCATCAAGCTGGGCGACAGCGGCTACTTGATGCTGGTGGAAGACAACGGCAACGTGCTGGTAGACCCCAGCGATGCCAAGCACAACTTCAAGCCCCTGGCCGACCTGGGCCCCAACTACGCCGAACTGGCCAAGGGCGGCGACGGCGTGACTCAGGTCGACATCGACGGCGTGGCCTACATGGCCAACGTGGTCAGCTCCAAAGACCTGGGCTGGCGCTTTATCGGCCTGATCAAGCGCGATGAAGTAATGGCCGGTGCCACCCGCCTGACCTGGTTGATCGCGGCCATCGCCGCGGTATTGGCCGTCGTGTTCGCCATTGTCGGCGCCAGTTTCGCCCGCGTGATCGTGCGCCCGATTAGCGGCGTGGCCGATGGCCTGCAGGAAATCGCCGAAGGTGAAGGCGACCTTACGCGCCAGCTCAAGGTGCAAGGCAAGGACGAAACCGCCATCCTCGCCGGCTGGTTCAACCAGTTCCTGGGCATGATTGCCCAACTGGTGCAACGCATCGGCAACGCGTCCTCGGACCTGCAAACCGCCGCCGCCGACACCAGCGAAGTGGCCAGTAACATGAACCAGGCCGCCGGTCGCCAACGCGAAGCGGTGGAACTGGTGAGCACCGCCTTCAACGAGATGGTGGCAACCGCCAATGAAGTGGCCCGTTCCTGCAGCGCCGCTGCGGTGAGTGCCGACGAAGGCTATCGCGACGTACACAACGGCCAGCAGCACATCGGCGAAGCCACCGGCAGCGTGCTCAAGCTCAGCGAAGACTTGCAGAAGTCGACCCAGACCATGCAGTTGCTGGAGCAGGACAGCCAGAACATCAACACCATCCTCGACACCATCCGTTCGATTGCCGAACAGACCAACCTGTTGGCGCTCAACGCCGCGATCGAGGCGGCTCGCGCCGGCGACCAGGGCCGTGGTTTCGCGGTAGTGGCCGACGAAGTCCGCGCCCTGGCTCGACGCACCGCCGACTCCACCGGCGAGATCGACAGCCTGCTGGGCAATCTTGCCCGCCGCACCCAGGAAGTCACCCAACAGATGCAAGGCAGTTTGCTGGTGTCGCACACCAGCGTGGAGCGTATCCAGCAGGCCCGCGACAGCTTCGAAAAGATCCGTGGCTCGGTGGACTCGATTCGCGACCAGAACACCCAGATCGCCACGGCCGCCGAAGAACAGCACCAGGTGGCCGAAGAGATCAACCGGCACATCGCGCAGATCCATGCCGATGCGCAGCTGGTTGAAGAGTTTGCGCATACGGCGCAGACCGGCTCGGGGCGTTTGACCGACATTTCCGGTCAGCTCAACGGTCTGGTGGGCCGCTTCAAGTTCTGACGTCCTCTCCCAAAGCAGGCGGTGAGCCCTTCACCGCCTGATCGCTGCACCCCTTCCCCCCCTCAAGCACTGCCAGCGGGCAACTGTAGGAGCGAGCTTGCTCGCGAAAAACTTCAACGATAACGCGTGCTTCCTGAATGAACGCGGCGCCTGTGAGTTTTTCGCGAGCACGCTCGCTCCTACAGCTATTGCGCTTCTCGTATTATGGTATACCATCATACGCAGACCCTCACTTAGACGGAGCAGCCCATGAGTTTCGAAATCCGCAAGATCGTCAGTTATGTAGAAGAGACCTTTATCGAGGGCGGCAAAGCCTCCGACACGCCCGTGAAAATGGTCGGACTGGCCGTGGTGCTGAAAAACCCCTGGCTGGGTCGTGGTTTCGTCGAAGACCTGAAGCCGGAAATTCGTGCCAACTGCTCCGACCTCGGCGCGCTGATGGTCGAGCGCCTGGTCGCCATCATCGGCGGCGCCGAGAACATCGAGGCCTACGGCAAAGCGGCCGTGGTGGGTGCCGATGGCGAGATCGAACACGCGAGCGCGATCATCCATACCCTGCGCTTCGGCAACCACTACCGTGAAGCGGTCAAGGCCAAGAGCTACCTGAGCTTCACCAACAAGCGCGGCGGCCCGGGCACCTCGATCCAGATTCCGATGATGCACAAGGACGACGAAGGCCTGCGCTCGCATTACATCACCCTGGAAATGCAGATCGAAGACGCGCCGCGCGCCGACGAAATCGTCGTCGTGCTGGGCTGCGCCGATGGCGGTCGCCTGCACCCACGGATCGGCAACCGTTACATCGACCTGGAAGAGCTGGCGGCTGAACAAGCCCAGTAAGCAACACCGGCCATGACAAAAAGCATGCAGGAGCGCTCCATGATTCGGCTCACCGCTGAACGCACCCCGGCCGGCACCAGTTACCTGGCGACCGGCCAAGGCCAGCCTGTGGTTTTGATCCACGGCGTGGGCCTGAACAAAGAAATGTGGGGCGGGCAAGTCGTTGGCCTGGCCACGAAATACCAAGTGATCAGCTATGACATGCTCGGCCATGGCGCCAGCCCGCGCCCGGCCGCCGGCACGCCGTTGCTCGGCTATGCGGACCAGTTGCTGGAGCTGCTCGACCACCTGCAAGTGCCCCAGGCCACGGTGATCGGGTTTTCCATGGGCGGGCTGGTCGCACGGGCGTTTGCCCTGCACTACCCCGACCGCCTCAAAAGCCTGGTGGTGCTCAACAGTGTGTTCAACCGCAGCCCCGAGCAGCGTGCCGGCGTCATCGCGCGCACGGCCCAGGCCGCCGAGCACGGGCCGGATGCGAATGCGCAAGCGGCGCTGTCGCGCTGGTTCAGCCCTGAATACCAGGCGGCCAACCCGGCGCAGATCGCCGCGCTGCGCCAGACCCTGGCGGGCAACGATCCCCAGGGCTACCTCACCACCTACGAGCTGTTTGCGACCCAGGACATGTACCGCGCCGACGACCTCAAGGGCCTGCGCGTGCCCACCCTGGTCGCCACCGGCGAACTGGACCCCGGCTCGACGCCGGAAATGGCCCGGCAACTGGCCGACTGTATTCCCGGTGCCACGGTTGCGGTGCTGGCCGAGCAACGGCATATGATGCCGGTCGAATCACCGCGCCTGGTCAACAGCCTGCTGCTGGGGTTCCTCGACACCGTGTACACCCAAAATAATCCAATAAAGGGGATCGTTGCATGACACTCGCACGCTTCCAGATGTGCATCGGCGGTGAATGGGTCGATGCCCTGTCCGGCAAGACTTTCGACAGCCTCAACCCGGCCCTGGCCGAGCCCTGGGCGCAATTGCCCGATGCCGATGAAGCCGACGTGGACCGCGCCGTACAGGCCGCACAAACGGCTTTTGAGAGCCCGGCCTGGCGTGGCCTCAGCGCCACCGCACGGGGCAAACTGCTGCGCCGCCTGGGTGACTTGATCGCCCAGAACACCGAACAACTGGCGCAGTTGGAAAGCCGCGACAACGGCAAGCTGATCCGCGAGACCCGCGGCCAGGTCAGCTACCTGCCGGAGTTCTTCCACTACACCGCAGGCCTGGCCGACAAGCTCGAAGGCGGCACCTTGCCGCTGGACAAGCCGGACCTGTTCGCCTACACGGTCCACGAAGCCATGGGCGTGGTCGCCGCGATCATTCCGTGGAACAGCCCGCTGTACCTGACCGCAATCAAGCTCGCGCCGGCCCTCGCGGCAGGCAATACCATCGTGATCAAGCCCTCGGAACACGCTTCGGCGACTGTCCTGGACCTGGCGCGCCTGGCCCTCGAAGCCGGCATTCCGCCAGGCGTGGTCAACGTGGTGACCGGCTACGGCCCAAGTACCGGCGCCGCCCTCACCCGTCACCCACTGGTGCGCAAAATCGCCTTCACCGGCGGCGCGGCCACCGCACGGCATGTGGTGCGCAGCAGTGCGGAGAACTTCGCCAAACTGTCGCTGGAACTGGGCGGCAAGTCACCGAATATCATTTTTGCCGATGCCGACCTCGACAGCGCCATCAACGGTGCGATTGCCGGTATTTTTGCCGCTTCCGGCCAGAGCTGCGTGTCCGGTTCGCGCCTGCTGGTGCAGGACGACATCTACGACGAATTTGTCGAGCGCCTGGTGCAGCGCGCCGAACGCATCCGCATCGGCAACCCCCTGGACGATGCCAGCGAAATGGGCCCCATGGCCACCGCCCAGCAACTGGCCGTGGTCGAAGGCCTGGTGGCGGATGCCATCGCCGAAGGCGCTCGCCTGCGCACCGGTGGCAAGCGCCCGCAGCACCTCGGTGAAGGCTGGTTCTATGAGCCGACGCTGTTCGAGTGCGACGCCAACTCAATGAAAATCATGCAGGAAGAAGTGTTCGGCCCGGTGGCTTCGGTGATCCGTTTCAAGGACGAAGCCCAAGCGCTGGCGATTGCCAACGACTCCCAGTTCGGCCTCGCCGCCGGCATCTGGACCCGCGACCTGGGCCGCGCCCATCGACTGGCCCGCGACGTGCGCTCGGGGATTATCTGGGTCAACACCTACCGCGCCGTCTCGGCCATGGCGCCCATCGGCGGCTTCAAGAACAGCGGCTACGGACGCGAAAGCGGCATCGATTCGGTGCTGGCCTATACCGAGCTGAAGACGGTGTGGATCAACCTGTCCCAGGCGCCAATGCCTGATCCCTTTGTGATGCGTTAAGAGGCCACACCCATGATCGAACCCGGCATTTACAAAGACGTCATGAGCTCGTTTCCTTCGGGCGTCACGGTGGTCACCACCCTCGACCCGGACGGCGGCATCGTCGGCATTACCGCCAGCGCATTCAGTGCGCTGTCGATCGACCCGGCCCTGGTGCTGTTCTGCCCCAACTACGCGTCGGACACCTACCCGATCCTGCGCGACAGCAAACGCTTTGCGATCCACCTGCTGTCCGCCGGCCAGACCGCCGAAGCCTATGCCTTCGCCAGCAAAGGCAAGGAAAAGGCCAAGGGCATCGAGTGGCACCTCAGCGACTTGGGCAACCCGCTGCTGGCCAACGCCACGGCCATCATCGAGTGCGAGTTGTGGCGCGAATACGACGGCGGTGACCACGCGATCATTGTCGGCGCGGTGAAGAACCTGGTCCTGCCCACACAGCCGGTCACGCCGATGATCTATCACAAAGGCAAGCTCGGCGCGCTGCCGACCCTGGCCTGAGGAGCACTGAACCATGAGCAACGACAAGTATGAACAAGGCCTGAAAATCCGTACGCAAGTCTTGGGTGAAGCCTACGTACAGCGTTCAATCGACAACGCCGACGACTTCACGCGACCGCTGCAGGAGATGGTCACCGAGTACTGCTGGGGCCATGTGTGGGGCCGGGAGGGTTTGTCGCTTAAAGAACGCAGCATGATAAACTTGGCAATGATTTCGGCCCTCAATCGGCCTCACGAACTCAAGCTGCACGTGCGCGGCGCCTTGCGCAACGGGCTGAGTCGTGAACAAATACGCGAAATTCTGCTTCAGGTCGGCATTTACTGCGGGGTTCCCGCCGCCGTGGACAGCTTCAGGCTGGCCCGTGAAGCCTTCGCCGAAGCCGATGCCGAGGCCTCCAGTTAACCGCCACATTCAGAGCAAACCCCATGAAACGCGCGCCCCTCGACGACAGCTTCAAGGTCAATCACAACCCGGTCACCCTGCGCGAAATCGTGCTGGAGAAACTGCGCAGCGCCATCATGAATTTCCAGCTGCTGCCCGGTGACCGCCTGGTGGAGCGCGACCTGTGCGACCGCCTTGGCGTCAGCCGCACGTCGGTGCGCGAAGCCTTGCGCCATCTGGAGTCCGAAGGCCTGGTGGAATTCGCCGATGCCAAGGGCCCGCAGGTGGCAATCATCACCCTGGCCGATGCCGTCGATATCTATGAACTGCGCTGCGTGCTCGAAGGCTTGATCGTGCAGCTGTTCACCCTGCGCGCCAAGGCCAAGGACATCAAGGCCCTGGAAAAAGCCCTGGAGGAAAACCGCAAGGCCCTCAAGGAAGGCGAACTGCAGCAAGTGATCGACTCCGTGCAGGGCTTCTACGATGTGTTGCTCGAAGGCTGCGGCAACCACGTGGCCGCCACTCAGTTGCGCCAGTTGCAGGCGCGTATCAGCTATCTGCGCGCGACGTCGGTGTCCCAGCAGAACCGGCGTGGCGCCAGCAACCAGGAAATGGAGCGCATGGTCCAGGCGATCAAGAGCGGCGACCCCCTCGCCGCCCACCAGGCCTGCGTCGATCACGTACGTGCCGCGGCAGCCGTGGCCCTGGATTACCTCAAGCGCAAACAGGAAGAAACCGGCAAGCTCCCCGAGATCACCCTGCCCATCGCGCTCAAAGAACCGCGCATAGGTCACTGACCGTGCCCGGCCCCAGCTTCTGCCCGACCTGCGGCGGCCATGACCTCGGTCACCAACTGCCACCGGGCGACACCCACGAGCGCCTGATGTGCCGGGGCTGCGGCTACATCCACTACATCAACCCCAAGATCATCGCCGGCTGCATCATCGAGCAGGACGGCAAATACCTGCTGTGCCAGCGCGCAATCCCCCCGCGCCCCGGCACCTGGACGCTGCCGGCGGGCTTCATGGAAGGGGGCGAAACCACCGAAGAAGCGGCGTTGCGCGAAGTCTGGGAAGAGACCGGCGTGCGCGCCGAAATCGTGTCGCCCTACTCGATTTTCAGCGTGCCGAAGATCAGCGAGGTGTACATCATCTTCCGCGCCATCGCGCTGGAGATCACCGGCCAGTTCGGCCCGGAAACCCTGGCCTACACCTTCTTCGCCCCCGAGGACATCCCCTGGGACGGCATCTACTACCCGGCGATCCGGCAGATTCTGGAGCGCTATATCGAAGAGCGCCAGGCGGGGGTGTATGGCATTTACATGGGGAATGATGACAGCGGCAAGATTCACTTCATACGCTGATCTTTGGGCCAAACCTTGTCTCAACTCGGCAGGGGCGGTGCGGCGATTCGTTTTGCTTTCGATAACGGCATCAAAAAAAGAGATCACCGCCCTACGCTATACCGGAGCCGCTTTAGGGACTTTCAATGTGCGCCTGGCGATGAAAATTGCCAGCAACGCCAAACTGAAGGTTACCCAGGCCATCAAACTTATACCCCCTTCAAATGCTCGTGTGGCGTTGTACATCACCTCGTCGCCTTGACTTCCAGTCAATGTTGCCGATATCGCGTGGGCACCTGCCAGTGTTTCACTGGCCAGGTGCATTTGCAGCGGTGTCAGGAAGTCCGGCAACTGTAGCGTGCTGCGGTAGGTCGCAGTGACAACGCCGCCGAGTACGGTGGTACCGAGTACGACGCCCACTTCATAGGCGGTCTCGCTGATGGCTGAAGCCGCTCCAGCTTTGGTGGAGGGCACGGCCGATAAAATCACGTCGTTAGATACCGTAGCGATGGCGCCAACTCCGATGTTCAACAACGCAAATGCCATCACCAATATCGTCAGGCTGCTACCAATGCCGGCAACCAGCAAAAAGGCTGCAGCAGTAAAAGCCAACAAAATTGGAATCAAAACAATGACCGATACTCGCTGGGCGACCGGTACTATCACCAGGCCCACGACGATAGCCATCACCTGGCCTGGTATCAGCGCCAGGCTGGCGCTGAGGGGAGACATCCGCAGGGCGATTTGCAGAAACTGAGTGGAAAAAAACACAAAACCGATCAGAAACGCCAGACTCATCAGGTTGATGGTCACCGCCCCACTGAACATCTTGTTGCGAAACAGGCCCAGGTCCATCAATGGTGTTGGCAAGCGCAGTTGCCTGCGCACGAATAACCAGCCGATGACGAGAGCGACACTGAAGGCCACCAGTGCCCACACATCCGGACCAACACTGGCGACGTGCTTGATGCTGTAAACCAGCGCACCGAGGGCCACCATCGATTGCACAATACTTACGGCATCCATTGCTCCCGACGCATCCGGTTCAGACTCGGGTAACAGCAAAGGCCCGAGGATCAATAATGGCACCAGCACCGGCACCGCCAGCAGAAAAATCGATCCCCAACTGAAAAACTCCAGCAGCACGCCGCCGATCAAAGGCCCAAGTGCAGAACCGACCGTCAAGGTCGTTGCCCAAATAGCCACCGCAAGCCGCCGCTCTTCCCGGTCTTCGAAGAGTGAGCGGATCAACGCTAATGTTGAAGGCATCAACATGGCGCCGAAGATCCCCATGCAGGCGCGCCCGGCGATCAATTGCGCGGCACTAACGGAGTAAGCCGTCATGGCGGACACTACGCAAAATCCCAATGAGCCGATCAGCAGCAGTTTTCGATGACCTTTGCGATCACCCAGGCTACCCATGGAAATGAGCAATCCCGCCAGCACCAACGAATAGGCGTCAATCATCCATAGCTGCTGGCTGGCGCTGGGCCGCAAGGCTTGAGCGATTTTCGGCAGGGCAAAACCGAGTACAGTGTTATCCACGGTCACGAGCAGAACCGGTAGCATCAATATCGCTAACGCTATCCACCGGTTGGAGCGTGGTTGCTGCCTTACATCTTCCGCCGTCAATGACATCATCGGCTCCTTATAAAATAATCATAAAACCGTCCCCCTGTAGGAGCCTGCTGAGCTTTTTATAATTTGTAAGGCGGTGAGACCATCAAGTATTTGTTTCACATTGTATTGCTGTTACAAACCCACATAAATTCAAAACAAATTCTGAGTTTTCTGTAAGAACTTACCCATCTTAATTCTCCTCGCGCATAAAAAGCGGCTGAGCGAATTCAATTCGCTCTCTTACTGTGCAAGGGCCTCTTGCCTCTGAATCGGCATACACCTGGCAGACCTAGGGCGCCAGCCCTTCCACAATAATGATCTGCGCCTCCCCCACCCCCGCTCTGTGCCCCTTCGCAGCCTGATATTCGGCAGACTCATAGCACGCCACCGCCTGCTCATAGCTCTCAAACTCAATCACCACATTGCGCTGCCGTGCCGGCCCACCTTCCAGCGCCTCACTGCGCCCGCCCCTGGCCAGGAAGCGCCCGCCGAACTTCGCAAACGCCGCTGGGGCGCGCTGGGTGTACTGGGTGTATTGCTCTGCATCGGACACGTCCACATGGGCAATCCAATAGGCCTTCATCGCGACATCCTCTTGTTTGGAATTTGTGGTATACCATAATACATACTACCAACAAGCAGAGCACTCCCCATGCCCTTCAACAGCATCGCCGACATCATCGAAGACTACCGCCAGGGCAAGATGGTGCTGCTGGTGGACGACGAGGACCGGGAAAACGAAGGCGACCTGCTGCTGCCTGCAGCGTGTTGCACCGCCGAGACTATCAGCTTCATGGCCCGCGAAGCCCGTGGCCTGATCTGCCTGACTCTCACCGATGAACATTGCCAACGCCTGGGCCTGGAGCAGATGGTGGCCAGCAATGGCAGCGTGTTCAGCACCGCGTTTACCGTGTCCATCGAGGCCGCCACCGGCGTGACCACCGGCATCTCCGCCGCCGACCGCGCACGCACGGTGGCGGCGGCTGTGGACAGCAACGCCGGCCCCGCCGACATTGTGCAGCCGGGGCATATCTTCCCGCTGCGCGCCAGGGATGGCGGTGTGCTGACCCGCGCCGGCCACACCGAAGCCGGTTGCGACCTGGCGCGCCTGGCCGGGCACACACCGGCCTCGGTGATCGTCGAAGTGATGAACGATGACGGCACCATGGCCCGCCGCCCCGAGCTGGAAGCCTTTGCCCGCAAGCACGGGATCAAGATCGGCACCATCGCCGACCTGATCCACTACCGTCTCAGCACCGAACGCACCGTGGTGCGCATCGGCGAGCGCGACCTGCCCACGGTGCACGGCACTTTTCGCCTGATCACTTTTGAAGACCGCATCGACGGCGGCGTGCACATGGCCATGGTCATGGGCCAACTGCGCCGCGATGAACCGGCGCTGGTACGTGTGCACGTGATCGACCCGCTGCGCGACCTGGTCGGCGCCGACTACAGCGGGCCGTCCAACTGGACCTTGTGGGCCGCCCTGCAACGCGTGGCGGCAGAAGGCTGCGGCGTGGTGGTGGTGCTGGCCAACCATGAATCGTCCCAGGCCTTGCTCGAACGCGTCCCGCAGTTGACCCAGGCGCCGCGTCAGTTCAGCCGGTCGCAGTCGCGGATTTACTCGGAAGTGGGTACCGGCGCGCAGATATTGCAGGACCTGGGCGTAGGCAAACTGCGCCACCTCGGCCCACCGCTGAAATATGCAGGCTTGACCGGTTACGACCTGGAAGTCGTGGAAAGCATTCCCTTCACCTGAGACTGGAAACCAGCGTTGGCAGATGGCCGGTATGGCAAAGTGCTTGCGCAAAGTTTGGAATACCATAATATGATATTCCATAGGCCGGACGACTTTATCAGATGGTCCGGACCGACCGCTCCCGACAGGCGGGCACTGCAAAGCCCCGCTCATAAACACAACAATGAGGGCGTAAACATGGTGTTGAACAAAGGTGCAACCGCGGCGCTGTTCGCGGGACTGTTGAGCGTGGCCACCCACGCGGCCATGGCAGCCGAAAGCGTCAATTTCGTCAGCTGGGGCGGCAGCACCCAGGATGCGCAGAAGCAGGCGTGGGCCGATCCTTTCAGCAAGGCCAGCGGCATCACCGTCGTCCAGGACGGCCCCACCGACTACGGCAAACTCAAGGCCATGGTCGAAAGCGGCAATGTGCAGTGGGACGTGGTGGATGTCGAAGCCGACTTCGCCCTGCGCGCCGCCGCCGAAGGCCTGCTCGAGCCCCTCGACTTCTCGGTGATCCAGCGCGACAAGATCGACCCGCGCTTCGTCTCCGACCATGGCGTCGGTTCGTTCTTCTTCTCCTTCGTGCTCGGCTACAACGAAGGCAAGCTCGGCGCCGGCAAACCGCAGGACTGGAGCGCCTTGTTCGACACCAAGACCTACCCCGGCAAACGCGCCCTTTACAAGTGGCCGAGCCCGGGCGTGCTCGAACTGGCGCTGCTGGCCGACGGCGTGCCCGCCGACACGCTCTATCCCCTGGACCTGGACCGCGCCTTCAAGAAACTCGACACGATCAAGAAAGACATCGTCTGGTGGGGCGGCGGCGCGCAGTCGCAACAGTTGCTGGCCTCCGGCGAAGTCAGCATGGGCCAGTTCTGGAACGGTCGCATTCACGCCTTGCAGGAAGATGGCGCACCGGTGGGCGTGAGCTGGAAGCAGAACCTAGTGATGGCCGACATCCTCGTGGTGCCCAAAGGCTCGAAAAACAAAGCGGCGGCGATGAAGTTCCTGGCCAATGCCAGCAGCGCCAAGGGCCAGGCGGATTTCTCCAACCTGACCGCCTACGCGCCGGTGAACATCGACAGCGTGCAGCGCCTGGATTCGGTCCTGGCGCCCAACCTGCCGACCGCCTACGCCAAGGACCAGATCACCCTCGATTTCGCCTACTGGGCCAAGAACGGTCCGGCCATTGCGACACGGTGGAATGAATGGCTAGTCAAATGAAAATGACGGCAACCACGCAGGCCGGGGGCGCCCTCGGCGGTGCCGTTGGCGCGAAGGCCGGGGCGCCGTCCCTGGCGCAGCGTTGGCGCGGATCGAGCAACCTGATTCCGGCGCTGCTGTTCCTTGGCCTGTTCTTCCTGGCGCCACTGATCGGCCTGCTGCTGCGCGGCGTGCTGGAGCCGGTGCCGGGCCTGGGCAACTACGAACAGTTGTTTGCCAACTCGGCGTATGCGCGGGTGTTGCTCAATACCTTTTCAGTGGCCGGCCTGGTGACCCTGTTCAGCCTGCTGCTGGGCTTTCCGCTGGCCTGGGCGATTACCCTGGTGCCGCGCGGCTGGGGCCGTTGGATCCTGAGTATCGTGCTGCTGTCGATGTGGACCAGCCTGCTCGCCCGCACCTATTCCTGGCTGGTATTGCTGCAAGCCTCGGGGGTGATTAACAAGGCGTTGATGGCCATGGGCATCATCGATCAACCGCTGGAGATGGTGCATAACCTCACCGGCGTGGTGATCGGCATGAGCTACATCATGATTCCGTTCATCGTGTTGCCGCTGCAGGCGACCATGCAGGCCATCGACCCGATGATCCTGCAGGCCGGCTCCATCTGTGGCGCCAGCCCGTGGACCAACTTCTTGCGCGTCTTCCTGCCGCTGTGTCGGCCGGGGTTGTTTTCCGGCGGGTTGATGGTGTTTGTGATGTCCCTCGGTTACTACGTCACCCCGGCCCTGCTGGGCGGTGCGCAGAACATGATGCTGCCCGAGTTCATCATCCAGCAGGTGCAGTCGTTCCTCAATTGGGGCCTGGCCAGTGCCGGTGCGGCGTTGCTGATTTTGATCACGCTGGTGCTGTTCTACTTCTACCTGAAGCTCCAGCCGGAATCCCCGGTTGGCGCCAGCAACGCGAGGTAAGCCGTCATGCTCCTGACTCCCAACGCCATGAGCCGCAGGATGCGCCTGGGCCTCTACACCACCACCGGTTTGATTGGCCTGTTCCTGCTGTTGCCGATCGTGTTTATCGTGTTGCTGTCGTTCGGTTCGTCGCAATGGCTGGTGTTCCCGCCACCGGGCTGGACACTCAAATGGTACGGCCAGTTCTTCTCCAACCCCGACTGGATGAACGCGGCAATGGCCAGCCTCAAGGTGGCGGTGCTGACCACGTTCTTTGCCGTTGCCCTGGGACTGCCGACGGCGTTTGCCCTGGTGCGCGGGCGCTTCCCCGGCCGCGAGCTGCTCTACGGCCTGTTCACCCTGCCGATGATCGTGCCCCTGGTGATCATCGCCGTGGCGGTGTACGCGCTGTTCCTCAAGCTCGGCTACACCGGCACGATGTTCGCGTTTGTGGTCAGCCATGTGATCGTTGCGCTGCCGTTCACCATCATCTCGATCATCAACTCGCTGAAGCTGTTCGACCAGTCGATTGAAGACGCGGCGGTGATCTGCGGCGCCTCGCGCTTGCAGGCTGTGTTCAAGGTGACCTTCCCGGCGATTCGCCCAGGGATGGTCGCCGGTGCGCTGTTCGCCTTTCTCGTCTCGTGGGACGAAGTGGTGCTCAGCGTGATGATGGCCAGCCCGACCCTGCAAACCCTTCCCGTGAAAATGTGGACCACCCTGCGCCAGGACCTGACGCCTGTGATCGCCGTCGCCTCGACGTTGCTGATCGGCCTGTCGGTACTGGTCATGGTGATTGCCGCCGCCCTTCGTCGGCGCACTGAAACCCGCGCCTAAGCGCCCAGGAGCAGAACATGAGTGCAGTGATCCAAGATGTCGCGCAGAACCCCGGCCAACCCCTGGTCAGCCTGCGCAACCTGAACAAGTACTACGGCGACTTTGCCGCCGTGGACAACATTTCCCTGGACATCCAGAACGGCGAGTTCCTCACCTTCCTCGGCTCCAGCGGCTCGGGCAAGAGCACCACCCTGTCGATGCTGGCCGGCTTTGAAACGCCGAGCAGCGGCGAGATCCTGGTGAGCGGGCAATCCCTGGTCAACGTGCCGCCGCACAAGCGCGACATCGGCATGGTGTTCCAACGCTACTCGCTGTTTCCGCACTTGTCGGTGCGCGACAACATCGCCTTCCCCCTGGCCATCCGCAAACTGGCCAGCGCCGAACGCGAGAAACGCGTGGACGCCATGCTCAAGCTGGTGCAGCTGGAATCGTTTGCCCATCGCCGCCCTTCGCAACTCTCCGGCGGCCAGCAACAGCGCGTCGCCATCGCCCGCGCGCTGGTGTACGAGCCACGTATCCTGCTGATGGACGAACCCCTCGGCGCCCTCGACAAGAAACTGCGTGAAGACCTGCAGGACGAGCTGCGCCAGCTGCACCGGCGCCTGGGCATCACCATTATCTACGTGACCCACGACCAGGAAGAAGCCATGCGCCTGTCCCAGCGCATCGCGATTTTCAGCCACGGTAAAATCGTCGGCCTGGGCAGCGGTTTCGACCTGTACCAGAACCCGCCGAACGCGTTCGTCGCCTCGTTCCTGGGCAATTCCAACTTCCTCAAGCTCAAGGCCCAGGGCAACGCGGCAGCGTCGTTCGAAGGCCAGTCGCTGTCGATCCGCCTGACCAGCGGGCTGCACACCGAGCAGGACATATTGCTGATGGTGCGTCCGGAAAAGGCCCTGGCGCTGAGCGTCGAACAGGCCGCCGAGCAGCCGTTGGCCGCAGGCTGGAATGAAGTCTCGGCGATTGTCGGGGAGGTACTGTTTCTGGGCGAGAGCCAGACCTGCGCGGTGAAGACCCTGGGCGGTACGTCGATGACGGTCAAGGCGCTCTCGGCGGCGGGCATGCCGCTCAAGGCCGGCGACCCGGTGCGGGTGCGCTGGGCCACGGCGGATGCGTGCGTGTATACGCAGTGGGCCGAGAGTGATTTGAACAAGGCGGCCGGGGCGCACTGACATCTGACGAATGCATCACCTTCGGGTCGCCACGACGTCGGGTCGTGGCGGCCTTTTTTTTTCGCTACCTGGCTCCGCTAGAACGTTCGAGGCTCGCCATGAAATCCCGGCGTGGCGAGCTTGCCAGAGAAACGAAAATGCCCGGCACTGGCCGGGCACTTGAGCTAAGTGAGTGCCTAGTCGGTGTAACCCAGCTTCGCCGCCCGGACCTTCTGCGTTTGCTTGCGCGTCGCCAGGCAGTAATACAACGGACACGTCACCGCCAACCCCACCAGCCACGACAAGTCCGCGCCTTCCACCAGGTTGGCCCAGGGCCCCACATACAACGACGTATTGGCAAACGGCAGTTGCACGATGATCCCGATGAAGTACGCCACGATCGCATGCAGGTTAAATCGGCCATACACACCGCCATCGGCCTGGAAGATCGAGGCGATGTCGTACACGCCGCGCTTGATCACGTAGAAATCGATCAGGTTGATCGAGGCCCACGGCACCAGCACCAGCAACAGCGCGAGGATCAGCCCGATAAATTGCGCGATGAAGTCCGCCGACGCGCCCAGCGCCACCACGCAGCAACCGGCGAGGATGATGCCCGAGAGCACCACGCGCACCTTGATGCTGGGGGTCCAGTGGCTGGCGAAGGTCTGGATCGAGGTGATGATCGAAAGCACCGCGCCGTACAGGTTCAGCGCGTTGTGGCTGATGATATTGAGCAGGAACAGCACCATCAGGATCGGCCCCAACGCGCCGGTGGCCTGCTTGACCGCGACCATCGCCTCGGTGCCTTCCGGTGTGGCCAGCGCCGCCACCAGGCCGAAGGCGAACGACAGGATGGTGCCCAGGGTTGCGCCCAGGTAGGTGGCAATAAACGGCCGGGTGATGCCGATGTCCGCCGGCAGGTAACGCGAATAGTCACTGGTGTAGGGCGAGAAGCTGATCTGCCAGATGATCCCGAGCGACACCGTGGCCAGCCAGCCGGCGGCGTTGAAGCCGCCACGGGTGAGGAAGTCGGCCGGCAGGTCATGGGCAAAGATGTAGACAAAACCGGCGAGCAACGCGCTGCCCATCACCCAGGTGCCGATGCGGTTCAAGGTATGGATAAAGCGGTAGCCGATCACGCCGATGGCCGTGGCGCTGAGCGCGCCGATCAGGATGCTCGCCGGCACCGGCACCGGCACCGAGGGCACGATGCCGACGATGGATTTGCCGGCCAGCACAATATTGGAAATGAAAAAGCCGATGTAGATCAGCGCCGCGAAAAACACGATCAGCAGCGCGCCATAACGCCCGAACTGGCCGCGGCTCTGCACCATCTGCGGGATGCCCATGCGCGGGCCCTGGGCCGAGGCCAGGGCAATCACCACGCCGCCCAGCAGATGCCCGAGGGCAATCGCCAGCAGCCCCCACAGCAGGTTGAGATGGAACACCTGGGCCACCATCGCACCGGTGACGATGGGCAGCGGCGCGATATTGGTACTGAACCATAACGTGAACAGGTCGCGGGCCTTCCCGTGGCGCTCTGCGAGGGGGACGTAATCGACCGTGTGATGCTCGATCAGGGGGTCTTGCCGGGACATCTGAGGCATAGGAATAACTCGCGCTTGTCTGATCTTATAGTTGTTTGACGCCATCCGAAGGAAGCTCGATGGCTCCCCCTCAGACGAACACCATATTATGGTATTCCAACATTTTAACAAGGCTGATCCGCTGTTTTAGCCCGCCTCTGATCCGGCAATCGCGCCCCGAGAACAACCGCCATCACGGGATAAATCCCCGTAATAAAGGCCTTTGGCGGGCTCCGGACACGTTTATCGCCTGTCCAAAAAAGCCCTTGCAACTCCTGTATTACGGTATACCATCAGACCTATAAATTTAAAAAACCGCTTCATAGCAGAGGACCATCCCATGATCGATGCCGCCATCTACAAACAAGTGATGGGTTCGTTTCCGTCCGGTGTCACCGTGATTACTACGCTGGACGACGAGGGGCAAATCGTCGGCCTCACCGCCAGTGCGTTCAGCTCGCTGTCCATGGACCCGGCCCTGGTGCTCTTCTGCCCCAACTACAGCTCCGACTCCTACCCCGTGCTGATCAAAAACAAGCGTTTCGCCATTCATGTGCTGTCCGGCGGGCAGCAAAGCGAAGCCTATGCCTTTGCGCGCAAAGGCAAGGACAAGGCCCAGGGCATCGAGTGGACCCTGAGTGCACTGGGCAATCCGATCCTGGCCAACGCCACGGCGGTCATTGAATGCCAACTGTGGCGCGAATACGAAGGCGGCGACCACGCAATCATGGTGGGCGCCGTCGAGAACCTGATCGTGCCGGCGCAACCGAACAACCCCCTGGTGTATTGCCACGGCAAGATGGGTACCCTGCCGGTGCCTGCCTGACACCCCGCTCAACCCGTTTTTTGCGGAAAAATAACAATAGATCCGAGGTACGCGTCATGAAATTTTCGCTGTTCGTACACATGGAACGCTGGGATGAAAGCGTCAGCCACCGTCAGTTGTTCGAAGACTTGACCGAACTGACCCTGATGGCCGAAGCCGGTGGCTTCAGCACCGTGTGGATTGGCGAACACCACGCGATGGAATACACCATATCGCCAAGCCCGATGCCGTTGCTGGCTTACCTTGCGGCCAGGACCACCACGATTCGCCTGGGCGCCGGCACCATCATCGCGCCGTTCTGGCACCCGCTGCGGGTGGCCGGGGAATGCGCGTTGCTCGACGTGATCAGCAACGGACGCATGGAGGTGGGCCTCGCCCGGGGCGCTTACCAGGTTGAATTCGACCGCATGGCCGGCGGCATGCCCGCCTCGAGCGGCGGCCAGGCCCTGCGCGAAATGGTGCCGGTGGTGCGCGCCCTGTGGCAAGGCGACTACGCCCATGACGGCGACATCTGGAAATTCCCCACCTCCACCAGCGTGCCCAAGCCGATCCAGCAGCCCACCCCACCGATGTGGATCGCCGCCCGCGACCCCGACTCCCACAACTTCGCAGTGGCCAACGGCTGCAACGTGATGGTCACGCCGCTGATGAAAGGCGACGAAGAAGTCCTGGACCTGAAAAACAAATTCCAGGCCGCCCTGGACAACAACCCTGGTGTGCCCCGCCCGCAATTGATGGTGCTGCGCCACACCCACGTGCACGCCGCTGATGACCCCCAGGGCTGGAAAGTCGGGGCCACGGCGATCTCGAAGTTCTATCGCACCTTCGATGCCTGGTTCGGCAACAAGAGCGTGCCGGTCAACGGTTTCCTCGAGCCAAGCCCGGAAGAGAAGTTCGCCGCGCGCCCAGAGTTCGAACTGGAGAGCCTGCACAAAACCGCGATGATCGGCACCGCAGAAGAGATCATCCCGCGCATTCGGTACTACCAGGAACTGGGCGTGGATGAGTTCAGCTTCTGGTGCGACAACAGCCTGCCCCATGCCGAGAAAAAGAAGTCCCTGGCACTGTTTATCGAGCAGGTAATGCCGGCGTTTCGCTGACCGACTGCCGGCGCCATCTGTAGGAGCGAGCTTGCTCGCTCCTACAAAGGGCGGTGACGGGCATTAGAGCTTGCCCTTCCTACTTTCCTTGCCCTGCGCCCATCATCGCAGCATCTGTAACAGTCTATTGCACGAGCATAATGTACTAACCAGTTACTTATCTTGCTAAAATCGCGCCCTTGCCCTCTCTCACTCGAGTCCTTTCGACATGAAACGAGCATCGCGCGCCGCTGGCGTCTCTAGATTCCTACTCCTTGGCCTGGGCGTGATCATCGCCCTGCTTGGCCTTGCGCTCGCCGTCGGCGGCGCCAAATTGATCAGCCTGGGAGGTTCCTGGTACTTCCTGGTCGGTGGCGTGGCCATGGCCATTGCCGGGCTGCTGATTGCCCGGCGCAACCCGGCGGGTGCCTGGCTGTTCGCCGCGTTCCTCGTCGGCACGGCCGTCTGGGCCGTCGCGGATGTGGGCCTGGTGTACTGGCCGCTGTTCTCGCGCCTGTTCATGTTCGCCGTTATCGGTATCGTGGTCGCGCTGGTGTATCCGTTGCTGGTCGGCAAACCGGCGCGTGGTGCATACGGCGTCGCTGCCGTGCTGACGCTCGGCGTGGCAGTGGCGGCGGGCAATATGTTCGTCGCTCATCCAAGCGTAGCGCCGACCGGTGCAGGCCCAGGCATCACCCCGGTGGCTGCGGCCGATGCCCAGAAAGACTGGGCCCACTACGGCAACACCGAAGGCGGCAGCCGCTTCGCCGCGCTGGACCAGATCAATCGCGACAACATCGACAAGCTCAAAGTCGCCTGGACCTACCACACCGGTGACGTGGCGATCAGCGACGGCAACGGTGCCGAGGACCAACTGACGCCCCTGCAGATCGGCAACAAAGTGTTCATCTGCACCCCGCACAACAACCTCATCGCGCTCGACGCCGACACCGGCAAGGAGCTGTGGAAGAACGAGATCAATGCCCAATCAGCGGTCTGGCAGCGTTGCCGTGGCATGGCCTACTTCGACGCCACTGCGCCGATTGCCCAGCCCACCCAACAAGGCAGCTCGCCGGTCATTGCCGCCAGCGTGCCCGCCGGTGCGCAATGCCAGCGTCGTCTGCTGACCAACACCATCGATGCACGTCTGATCGCCGTGGACGCCGACACCGGCAAATTCTGCGAAGACTTCGGCACCCACGGTCAGGTAGATCTGAAGGCCGGCCTGGGTAACGTCCCGGACAGCTACTACCAACTGTCCTCGGCGCCGCTGATTGCCGGCACCACGGTGGTGGTGGGTGGTCGCGTCGCGGATAACGTGCAAACCGATATGCCGGGCGGCGTGATCCGTGGTTTCGATGTAATCAGCGGGCAGATGCGCTGGGCGTTCGACCCCGGCAACCCTGAAGACAAACACGCACCAGCCGCTGGCAGCACCTACGTGCGCAGCACCCCGAACAGCTGGGCACCGATGTCCTACGACCCGCTGATGAACACGGTCTTCCTGCCGATGGGCAGCTCGTCCACCGACATCTATGGCGTGGAGCGCACCCAGCTCAATCATAAATACGGCGCTTCGGTACTCGCGCTGGACGCCTCCACCGGCGCCGAGAAATGGGTGTACCAGACGGTCCACAATGACCTGTGGGACTTCGACCTGCCGATGCAACCCAGCCTGATCGATTTCACCCCGCCGGGCAGCGACAAGGCAGTGCCCGCCGTGGTGATCGGCACCAAGGCCGGACAGATCTATGTACTCGACCGCGCCACCGGCAAGCCGTTGACCGACGTGCAGGAAGTGCCGGTCAAAGCCGCGAACATTCCCAACGAGCCGTACTCCCCTACCCAGCCCAAGTCCCTGGGCATGCCGCAGATCGGCGCACAGACCCTGACCGAATCGGACATGTGGGGCGCCACGCCGTATGACCAGTTGCTGTGCCGCATCGACTTCAAGGGCATGCGCTACGACGGCCTGTACACCGCGCCGGGCACCGATAAATCCCTGAGCTTCCCGGGCTCCCTGGGCGGCATGAACTGGGGCAGTATTTCCACCGACCCGGTGCACGGCTTTATCTTCGTCAACGACATGCGCCTGGGCCTGTGGATCCAGATGGTGCCGTCGCAGAACAAGGCCCTGGCCGCCTCCGGTGGCGAAGCGCTGAATACCGGTATGGGCGCTGTGCCGCTCAAGGGCACGCCGTACGCGGTGAACAAGAACCGCTTCCTGTCGGTGGCCGGCATCCCGTGCCAGGCGCCGCCGTTCGGCACCTTGACCGCGATCGACATGAAGACGCAGAAAATCGCCTGGCAAGTACCGGTAGGCACCGTTGAAGACACCGGCCCCCTGGGCATCCGCATGCACCTGCCGATCAAAGTCGGCCTGCCGACCCTCGGCGGTACGCTGTCGACCCAGGGTGGCCTGATCTTTATCGCCGGCACCCAGGACTTCTACCTGCGCGCCTTCAACAGCGGAAACGGTGATGAAATCTGGAAAGCCCGCCTGCCGGTGGGCAGCCAGGGCGGCCCGATGACCTACGTGTCACCGAAAACCGGCAAGCAGTACATCGTCGTCACCGCCGGCGGTGCACGCCAGTCCACCGACCGTGGCGACTACGTGATCGCCTACGCCTTGCCGTAACAACCCCTTGTTAGCGCGGTGCGCCCGCACCGCGCTTTTGTGCCTGGAAAATCCTCCATGAACCCTACTTCTCATACGTCCCTTGGACGCCTGGTGCTGGGCCTGGCCTTTGCCGCCGCCCTGCCCGTTCAAGCCGACGACTCCACCCTGACCGGCGACTGGGGCGGCCTGCGCCGCGAACTCGACGACCAGGGCGTGCGCTTCAGCGGCGACTACAGCGGCGAGACCGCCTACAACGCCCACGGCGGCCAGCATCGCTCGGCGCGCTATTCACAGAATCTCAAGCTCGGTGTGCAGTTCGACCTGGGCAAACTCTACGGTCTCAACAACGGCGACCGTATCCAACTGACCATCAACGACCGACGCGGCAACAGCGCCTCCGAAGACCTGGTGGGCAACCGCCTGCCGATCCAGGAGAACTACGGTGGCCTCTACACCCGCCTCACCGAGTTGAGCTACGAACGCACGCTGTTCACCCCGGCACTTAACCTCAAGCTCGGCTACATGGCCATGGGCAATGACCTCGGCGGCCTGGACAGCGGCATCCTGTGCAACTTCATGAACGCCGGGTTCTGCGGGCACCCGTTGAACATGTCGGGCGGCAGCGGCTGGGCCAACTACCCGAATGCACACCTGGGTGCGCGAGTGAAATACGACTTCTCGCCCAACTGGCAACTGCGCGTGGCCGCGTTCAATGTCGACCCGTCCAGCAACGGCAATTCCAGCCGCGCCTGGCACCTGGGGCCCAAACACACCACCGGCACGGTGGTGCCCATCGAGCTGATCTACAAACACATCGGCAGCCTGCCGGGTGAATACAAGCTCGGTTATTACTACGACAGCTCCGATGTCAAACGCATCGGCAGCGACAAAGAGGTCAGCGGTCGTGGCGGCCACTACCTGTTGATCGACCAGGCCGTGTGGGCCTCGCCAACGTCCCAGGGCCGCAGCCTGCATGCCTTCGGTCAATACTCGGCGGCCAGCGAGGCGGCCTCGCCGTTCAGCAAGTGGTATGGCGCGGGCGTGGTGTTGTACAAACCGTTCGAAGGCCGCCCGCGCGACACCGTCGCCCTGGGCTATGGCCGCGCCGTGCCGAACCCGCGCAGTCGCGATGTACAGGAACTGGCGGCCTTCAATGCAGGCAACCCCTACCCTGCCCTGGACAGCGCCGAGCAGTTGATCGAACTCAGTTATGGCTATCAGGCTACGCCGTGGCTGACCTTGCGTCCGGATGTGCAATACATCATCGAACCGGGGGCATTTTCCGGGAAGCGTATCGACAATGCGCTGATCCTGGGTATGCAGGTCAAGGCGGTGTTCTAAGCCGCGCCCTGCTGGTACTGCCGCGGCGTACACCCGTACTCGCGGCGAAACACGGTGTGCAGGTATTGCGCCGAGGTGAACCCGCAAGTCTGCGCAATATCGGCAATCGCCAGCGCCTGGTTTTCCAGGCCCCTGGCGGCGGCGGCGAGTTTGAAGCGCAGGATCTCGTCGTGCACGCTGCACCCGCGCACCTTGCGAAAGTGCGACTCCAACGATGAACGCGACACCCCGACATACGCCGCCACCTGCGCGGTCTTGATGCCCTGGCAGGCGTATTGACGAATGAACAGCAGGGCCTGCATCACATAGGGATTGCCCAAAGGTTGATGCAGGCTGGAGGCCTGCACGTTGATCGCGTCCGGCGGCACCAGCACCTGCGTACCCGCACAGGGTTTGCCATGCAGCATCTGATGCAGCAGCGCGGCGGCGGTGCGGCCCATGGTTTCGGTGCCCTGGATCACCGAACTGAGCGGCACCCGCGTCAGCGTGCGGGTCAGCGGGTCGTTGTCGATACCGATCAGCGCCACTTCCTCCGGCACTGCAATGCCTGCGGTCAGGCAGGCCTGCAACAGTTGCCGGGCACGGGCGTCGGTCACGGCAATAATGCCGATGGGCTTGGGCAGGCTGTGCAGCCAGGCAATCTGCTGCTCCACCGCGCTGTCCCACAACGGCGCGCTGGTCCCCAGGCCGCGATAGATCTCCACCTGCAAACCATCGCGCTGCATCAAGCCGCGAAACGCCTTCTCACGCTCCTGGGCCCAGCGATTGGCCTGGGCTTCGGGCAGGCTGAAACAGGCAAACCGCGTCAGCCCGGCCTCGATCAGATGCTCGTAGGCCAGCTTCATGAGGGCATGGTTATCGGTCGCTACATAGGGAATCCCCTTGGGGTACAGGCTGACGTCCTCATACGACCCGCCCACCGCCACCACCGGTATCCGACTCCCGGCCAACGCCTCACCAATCAGCGGGTCATCGAAATCGGCAATGATCCCATCGCCCTGCCAACGCTCGATGCCGCGCAGACGACAGAGGAAATCCTCCTCCAGGAACAAATCCCAGGACGCACGGGTGCTGCTCAGGTAATTGCCGATACCGGCGATGATGCCACGGTCGTAGATTTTGCTGCCGTTGAAGAGCAAGGCGATGCGGTGCACGGGCGGTAGGGTTTTCATTGTTTTGTCCTGGAGCCGGTGGAGACAGACTAGACCTGACTGCACAAAATCGCACCACCCCTTGGTGATTTTCATAATCAGCAGCCCCAGTGCCGTTGCTAGTATCCAGACACCGCCAAGAACAATAAGGAAACCCCCATGCCGTACTTCCCCGGTGTCGAGCAGGTTCGCTTCGAAGGCCCTGCCAGCGACTCTCCCCTCGCGTTTCGTCACTACGACGCCAACAAGCTGATCCTCGGCAAGCCCATGCGCGAGCACCTGCGCATGGCCGCCTGTTACTGGCACACCTTTGTGTGGCCGGGGGCGGATATGTTTGGGGTGGGCACCTTCAAGCGGCCGTGGCAGCGCAGCGGTGATCCAATGGAGCTGGCCATCGGCAAGGCGGAGGCGGCCTTTGAGTTTTTCTCCAAGCTGGGCATCGACTACTACAGTTTCCACGACACCGACGTGGCGCCCGAAGGCCGTTCGCTCAAGGAGTACCGCAACCACTTTGCGCAGATGGTCGATCACCTGGAGCGTCATCAGGAACAGACCGGCATCAAGTTGCTGTGGGGCACCGCCAATTGCTTCAGCAACCCGCGCTTTGCCGCCGGCGCCGCGAGCAACCCTGACCCTGAGGTGTTCGCCTACGCCGCCGCCCAAGTGTTCAGCGCAATGAACGCCACGCTGCGCCTCAAGGGTTCCAACTACGTGCTGTGGGGCGGCCGTGAAGGCTATGAAACCCTGCTCAACACCGACCTCAAGCGCGAGCGCGAGCAGCTTGGCCGGTTCATGCGCATGGTGGTGGAGCACAAGCACAAGATCGGCTTTACCGGCGACCTGCTGATCGAGCCCAAGCCCCAGGAGCCGACCAAGCATCAGTACGATTACGACAGCGCCACGGTGTTCGGCTTCCTGCATGAGTACGGCCTGGAGCACGAGATCAAGGTCAATATCGAGGCCAACCATGCGACGTTGGCCGGGCACAGCTTTCATCATGAGATTGCCACCGCCGTGTCCCTGGGAATTTTCGGCAGCATCGACGCCAACCGTGGCGACCCGCAGAACGGCTGGGATACCGACCAGTTTCCCAACAGCGTCGAGGAAATGACCCTGGCCACCTATGAAATCCTCAAGGCCGGCGGGTTCAGGAATGGCGGCTACAATTTCGATTCCAAGGTACGCCGCCAGAGCCTGGACGAGGTGGACCTGTTCCACGGCCACGTGGCGGCGATGGATGTGTTGGCCCTGGCCCTGGAGCGCGCGGCCGCCATGGTGCAGAACGATCGGCTGCAACAGTTCAAGGACCAGCGCTATGCCGGCTGGCAGCAGCCGCTGGGCAAAGCCGTACTGGCGGGCGAGTTCAGCCTGCAATCCCTGGCCGAACATGCGTTTGCCAACGAACTGGACCCGCAGGCCGTGAGTGGTCGGCAGGAGATGCTGGAAGGAATCGTGAACCGGTTTATCTACACCTGACGCCCATACCGGGGGCTGTGACATTTGCGCGACAAATCTATGCACAGAGCGCCCCAGGACGCTCTACAGTTTCAGGCGCACCACGCTGTGTCTTTTCCAACAACAATAAAAGGACGCACCACCATGAAGTCATTCAAACGTACGCTGCTCGCCACTGCCCTGGCCCTGCTCGCCCTGCCGGTGATGGCCGATTCGGCTCACCCGAAAATCGGTTTTTCCATCGACGACCTGCGCCTGGAGCGCTGGTCCCGAGACCGTGACTACTTCGTCGCAGCGGCGGAAAAACTCGATGCCAAGGTATTCGTGCAGTCCGCCGATGCCAACGAGCAGAAACAAATCTCGCAGATCGAAAACCTCATCTCCCGTGGCGTCGATGTGATCGTGATCGTGCCGTTCAACGCCACGGTGCTCACCAATGCGGTGGCCGAAGCCAAGAAGGCCGGGATCAAGGTGGTGTCCTATGACCGTCTGATCCTCAATGCGGACATCGATGCCTACATCTCTTTCGATAACGAAAAAGTCGGCGAAATGCAGGCCAGCGGCGTGCTGCAAGCGGCGCCCAAGGGTAATTACTTTCTGCTCGGCGGCGCGCCGACCGACAACAACGCCAAGGTGCTGCGCGAAGGCCAGATGAAGGTGCTGCAACCGGCCATCGACAAGGGCGATATCAAGATCGTCGGCCAGCAATGGGTGAAAGAGTGGAACCCCACCGAAGCCCTGAGCATCGTCGAGAACGCCCTGACCCGTAACAACAACAAAATCGACGCTATCGTCGCCTCCAACGACGCCACCGCCGGCGGTGCGATCCAGGCCCTGGCCGCGCAGAAGCTGGCGGGCAAGGTGCCGATTTCCGGCCAGGACGCGGACCTCGCGGCGATCAAGCGCGTGATCGACGGCACCCAGACCATGACCGTCTACAAACCGCTCAAGTTGATCGCCACCGAGGCGGCCAAACTGTCGGTGCAGTTGGCGCGCAATGAAAAACCCACCTACAGCTCGCAATACGACAATGGCAGCAAGCAGGTCGACACCATCCTGCTCACCCCGACGCCGCTGACCAAGGCCAATATCGACGTGCTGGAGAAGGACGGGTTCTACACCAAAGAGCAGATCGCCGGGCAATGATGACTGCCTCGATAAAACCTCGCCCCCTGTAGGAGCGAGCTTGCTCGCGAAAAACGTCAACGATAATGCGCGCTTCCTGGATAAACGCGGCGCTCTCGGGTTTTTCGCGAGCAAGCTCGCTCCTACGGGGGTGGGGCCAGCCTATTTGTGTGAGCCTTTCCCATGTCCGACTACCTGCTGCAAATGAACGGCATCGTCAAAAGCTTCGGTGGTGTCAACGCCCTCAATGGCATCGACATCAAGGTGCGGCCCGGCGAGTGCGTCGGGTTGTGCGGCGAAAACGGCGCCGGCAAATCCACCTTGATGAAGGTGCTGTCGGCGGTCTATCCGTACGGCACCTGGGAGGGCGAAATCCTCTGGGACGGGCAGCCGCTCAAAGCCCAGTCCATCAGCGAAACCGAAGCCGCCGGCATCGTCATCATCCATCAGGAACTGACCCTGGTGCCCGACCTGTCGGTGGCCGAGAACATCTTTATGGGCCACGAACTGACCCTGCCCGGTGGGCGCATGAATTACCCGGCGATGCTGCACCGCGCCGAGGCGTTGATGCGTGAACTCAAGGTGCCGGACATGAATGTGGCGCTGCCGGTGTCGCAGTATGGCGGCGGCTACCAGCAACTGGTGGAGATCGCCAAGGCCCTGAACAAACAGGCGCGCCTGCTGATCCTCGACGAGCCCTCTTCGGCCCTGACCCGCTCGGAAATCGACGTGCTGCTGGACATCATCCGTGACCTCAAGGCCAAGGGCGTGGCCTGCGTGTACATCTCGCACAAGCTCGATGAAGTGGCCGCCGTGTGCGACACCATCGCCGTGATTCGTGACGGCAAGCACATCGCAACCACCGCCATGGCCGACATGAACATCGCGCAGATCATCACGCAAATGGTCGGCCGCGAGATGAGCAACCTCTACCCCACCGAACCCCATGAGGTGGGTGAGGTGATGTTCGAGGCGCGCAACGTTACCTGCTACGACGTCGACAACCCCAGGCGCAAACGCGTCGACGATGTTTCCTTCGTGCTCAGGCGTGGCGAAATCCTCGGCATTGCCGGGCTGGTGGGCGCCGGGCGCACGGAGTTGGTGTCGGCGCTGTTCGGCGCCTACCCCGGGCGCTACAGCGGTGAGGTGTGGCTGGAAGGCCAGATGATCGACACGCGCACGCCGCTCAAGTCGATCCGCGCCGGGCTGTGCATGGTGCCCGAGGACCGCAAGCGCCAGGGCATCATCCCCGACCTGGGCGTGGGCCAGAACATCACCCTGGCGGTGCTCGACACTTATGCCCACCTGACCCGCATCGACGCCGAGGCCGAACTGGGCAGCATCGACCAGCAGATCGCGCGCATGCACCTGAAAACCGCCAGCCCGTTCCTGCCGATTACCAGCCTGTCCGGCGGCAACCAGCAAAAGGCCGTGCTGGCAAAAATGCTCATGGCCAAGCCCAAGGTGCTGATCCTGGATGAGCCCACGCGCGGGGTGGATGTGGGCGCCAAGTACGAGATCTACAAACTGATGGGCGCGCTGGCGGCCGAAGGTGTGGCGATCATCATGGTGTCGTCGGAACTCGCCGAAGTGCTCGGCGTGTCCAACCGCGTGCTGGTGATCGGCGACGGCCAGTTGCGTGGCGACTTCATCAATCAGGGGCTCACTCAGGAACAGGTACTCGCCGCTGCGCTCAGCCAAAACAATAATGATCGGAAGACCGCGTAGATGAATCAGGTCAAACACCTTTTCACCCGCTACAAAATGCTCGCCCTGGTGATCGCCGTCGCGTTCATCTGGCTGTTTTTCAGCTGGCAGACCGACGGCGGCTTCCTCACGCCGCGCAACCTGTCCAACCTGCTGCGGCAGATGTCCATCACCGGGATACTGGCGTGCGGCATGGTGCTGGTGATCATCAGCGGCGAAATCGATTTGTCGGTGGGTTCATTGCTGGGCTTGCTGGGCGGGCTGGCGGCGATCCTGGACGTGGTTTATCACATCCCGCTGCTGGCCAACCTGAGCCTGGTCGCGCTGTGCGGCTTGATGATCGGCCTGGCCAACGGCTATATGACGGCCTACCTGCGCATCCCGTCGTTCATTGTCGGCCTGGGCGGGATGCTGGCGTTTCGCGGGATCCTGCTGGGGATCACCGGCGGCACCACCATCGCGCCGGTATCGCCGTCGCTGGTCTACGTGGGCCAGGGGTACTTACCGCATTCGGTGGGCATTGGCCTGGGTGTCCTGCTGTTTGCATTGACCCTGTTCCTCACCTGGAGGCAGCGGCGCAACCGCGCACTGCATGGCTTGGCCGCGCACGCCCTGATGCGCGACGTACTGCGCGTGGTGCTGATCGGTGCAGTGCTGGCCGGGTTCGTCACCACCCTCAACAGCTACGACGGCATCCCGGTTCCGGTGTTGCTGCTGTTGATGCTGCTCGGCGTGTTCAGCTACGTCACCAGCCAGACCGTGTTCGGCCGTCGCGTGTACGCGGTGGGCAGCAATATGGAGGCGACGCGGCTGTCGGGTATCAACGTGCAGGCGGTGAAACTGTGGATCTTCGGCATCATGGGCGTGATGTGCGCGCTGGCCGGCCTGGTCAACACCGCGCGCCTGGCCGCCGGTTCACCGTCAGCGGGAAACATGGGCGAACTGGACGCGATTGCCGCGTGCTTTATCGGCGGCACCTCAATGCGCGGCGGCTCGGGCACGGTGTATGGCGCGTTGCTCGGGGCGCTGGTGATTACCAGCCTGGATAACGGCATGTCGATGCTCGACGTGGACAGCTACTGGCAGATGATCGTCAAGGGCAGCATTTTGGTGCTGGCGGTGTGGGTGGATGTGAGTACGCGGGCGGGCCGGCGCTGACCCAGTGGCTGAACGCGGTCAAAACTGTGGGAGGGGGGGGCCTTGATGCCAGTCAGTGAAGGCTTTTTGTAGGAGCGAGCTTGCTCGCGAAAAACTCGCAGGCACCGCGTTCATTCAGAAAACACGCGTTATCGTTGACGTTTTTCGCGAGCAAGAGCTAGGCGCCCCTTCGCTCCTACAGACGGCGGCGTACGCTTAACTGACTGGCATCTGGGCTTGCCCCCTCCACAGTTGATTGCATTTTTCAACATTGGGATTGGTGGCATTTGGTCATGTTTTTTAAAGGGCCAGCAAGGCATGTCCCTTTAAATTGCAGGACGTTTCCTAGACAATCCCTGCCGCCTTGTGCCTGCTGGAATCGCTGGCTAGTCTGCGCTCCGTCACTGCCAATTCAGTGATCGGGTTTAGTCGCCCGGAATGTCACAAGGAGCATGGTCCATCAAGTTTTATGGTGGCTGTGCGCAGGGCACCTTCGGGTGCGCCGGATTTTCCTTGTGGCCGGTCGACTAACCTGCGTACAGCCGCCACCCATCGTTTAGTCGCGACGGGGGTCGGTACCTGACCACACAAGGAGTTGCACCATGAACAAAGCCCTACCCGAGCCACCCCTCGATCCCGCAAAAGACCGCGCCGCCTTCAACCGCGCCATCGACCACTACCTGCCCACCCAAGGCTTTCACTCGGTCAACGAAGACCTGAGCTTCGAAGACGCCCTGCTCTACACCGCCAGCTTGCTCGACAGCGCCTCCGCCACCGCCCTGGACTGCGGCGAACTTCTGCAAAGCCCCGAGCGGGCGAAGATCCTGGCGGTATGGCACCTGCTGGAAATTGCCAAGACCACGGTCGACCGCTCCATCGAATGCCTGACCTGCACAAAACCCACTGCCTGAACGCGCTCAAAACTGTGGGAGGGGGCTTGCCCCCGATGGCGGTGGGTCAGTCACAGATTTATTAACTGACCCACCGCTATCGGGGGCAAGCCCCCTCCCACATTCGGGCATACAGTGCCTGCGAGACCTACTTCGACACCGGCATCGCAAACTCCGCGCCCTGCTCGATGCTCTCCGACCAGCGCTGCATGATCGACTTCTGTTTGGTGTAGAAACGCACGCCTTCGGTGCCATACGCATGCATGTCGCCAAACAGGCTCTTCTTCCAGCCGCCAAACCCATGCCAGGCCATCGGCACCGGGATCGGCACGTTGATGCCGACCATGCCCACTTCAATACGCCGCGCAAATTCGCGGGCGATGTGGCCGTCGCGGGTGAAGCAACTGACGCCGTTGCCGAACTCGTGGTCGTTGACCAGCTTCACGGCCTCCGCGAAGTCGTTGACGCGCACACAGGCCAGCACCGGTCCGAAGATTTCTTCGCGGTAGATGCTCATGTCCCGGGTCACGTGGTCGAACAAGGTCGCGCCGAGCCAGAAGCCGTTTTCCAGGCCGGGTTCGGTGGGCACGTAGTCACGGCCATCGAGCAGCAAGTGCGCGCCGGCCTGTACGCCCTGCTCGATATAGCCACGGATGCGTTCCAGCGCCACTTTCGACACAATCGGCCCCATTTCGGCTTTCAAATCGCGGCCATCGGTGATGCGCAGCGTCTTGGCGCGCTCGCTCAAAGCGGCGATGACTTTATCCCCCACGTCCCCCACCAGCACCGCCACCGAGATCGCCATGCAGCGCTCGCCGGCACTGCCGTAGGCGGCGCCCATCAGCGCATCGACGGTGCGCTCGATATCCGCGTCGGGCATCACCACCATATGGTTTTTCGCCCCGCCCAGGCCTTGTACGCGCTTGCCGTGGCGGGCGCCGCTCTCGTAGATGTACTGGGCAATCGGCGTGGAACCGACAAAACTCACGGCCTTGACGTCCGGGTGTTCGATCAGCGCGTCCACCGCTTCCTTGTCGCCCTGCACCACGTTGAACACGCCCTTGGGCAAGCCCGCTTCACGCAAAAGCTCGGCCATGAACAACGAAGCGCTCGGGTCGGTGGGGCTTGGCTTGAGGATGAAGGTGTTGCCCGCCGCAATGGCAATCGGGTACATCCACATCGGTACCATCACCGGGAAGTTGAACGGGGTTACGCCGGCCACCACGCCCAGGGGCTGGCGCAGGGTCCAGTTGTCCATGCCACGGGAGACCTGGTCGGAATGTTCGCCCTTGAGCAGGTTGGGAATGCCACAGGCGAATTCGAGAATATCGATGCCACGGTCGACCTCGCCCTGGGCATCGGTAAAGACCTTGCCGTGTTCGGCGACGATGATGCGCGCCAGGTCGTCCTTGCGTTCACGCAGCAGGTGCAGGTATTCGAACAGCACGCGGGCGCGGCGGATCGGCGGGGTGTCGGCCCAGCCGGCGAAGGCGGCCTGAGCAGCGGCGACGGCTTCGGCCACGGTCTGGCGGCTGGCCAGGGCCACGCGCGCGGTGACTTCGCCGGTGGCCGGGTTGTAGACGTCCTGATAGCGATCATCGCGGCTCACGCGCTGGTCGTTGATGTAATGCTCAAGGGTAGTGGACATGGCAGGCGCTCCAGGTAGTTGGCGTTGGCACCCACCTTAGGCTTTCGCTTTGTTCCGAACCAGAGCAGAATCCCGAACTTATTGTGCACACTGGCGAACAATACCTCCATGGAAAAAGCCGAGATCGAAGGGCTGTGGACCAATATCCACTGGCTGTCGGTGCTGGAAGAACAAGGCACTTACACCGCCGCCGCCGCGCGCCTGGGCGTGAGCAAGTCGGCGGTGAGCCAGCGTATTTCCGACCTGGAAAAGGCCACCGGCACCCGCCTGGTCACGCGCACCACGCGCAGCGTACGGCTGACCGACGCGGGGCTGTCGTTGACCCGCGAAGTGCGCAGCGCCTATGAACACATCGCCCGCAGCTTTTCTTCGGTGCGCGACCAGGCCGGGGAAGTCCGTGGCCTGGTGCGGCTGACCGCGCCCGTGGCGTTCGCCCGGCAACAGCTGGTGCCGCACCTGCCGCAATTTTTGCAGCAATACCCGCAGGTGCGCATCCAGCTGGACGTGTCCGACGCCCTGAGTTCACTGGCCGCAGAAGGCTACGACCTGGCCGTGCGCCATGGTTTCCAGATCCCCGAGACCCATGTGGCCTGGAAACTCTGCGACACCGCCTCGGTGCTGGTCGCCACCCGCGACTACCTGCAGCGCCATGGCGAACCCGGCGCGCCGAGCGAGCTGTCGACGCACAACTGTCTGTTCTACCCACGCGGCACCGACCAGCCGGCCTGGACCTTCGAACGCGGCGGCACACACATCGAACGCCTGACCATCCCCATCGCCGGCAGCTTCGCCACCAACAACAGCGAAGCCCTGCGCGACGCGGCGCTCAACCACCTGGGCATCGCCCTGCTGCCGGACTTCAGCGCCCATGCGGCGCTGGCGGAAGGCAAGCTGGTGCAGGTCTTGAAGGGTTGGACGCTCAAGGGCGCGTTTGCCGATGAGATCTACCTGATTCGGCCGTACTCGCCCCATGTGCCGAAGTCAGTGAGTGCGTTGGTGGGCTTTTTAAAGGCGCAGTTGGCCGGCGGGTTTCGATTCGCGGGCTGAGGCAAAAAAAAGCCCGGCGACACACGCGGATGCGTCACCGGGCAAAGCAAGCGACCTGCTTCAGAAACGCGGCTTGAGCGTTTTCCAGTCCGGTTGATAGCGCTGCATCTGTTTCACGTCATCACGCTGACGGATACCGCAACTGAGGTATTGGTCATGCAGCTTGCCCAACTGATCGTGGTCAAGTTCCAGGCCCAGCCCCGGCGCGCGGGTGATGCTCACGCAGCCGTCGACGATAGGCAGCTTGCCGCCCTTGATCACCTCCTCGTCCGGCTCCTGCCACGGGTAGTGCGTGTCACAGGCATAGTCGAGGTTGGGCACCGCGGCCGCTACATGGGCCATGGCCATCAGGCTGATGCCCAGGTGTGAGTTGGAGTGCATCGACACGCCCAGGCCAAAGGTGTGGCACATTTTCGCCAGCACTTGGGTGTCACGCAGGCCGCCCCAGTAATGGTGGTCGGCGAGCACGATCTGCACGCTGTTCAACGCAACGCTGCGGCGAAACTCGTCGAAGTCGGTCACCACCATATTGGTCGCCAGGGGCAAGCCGGTACGTGCGTGCAGCTCGGCCATGCCGTCCAGGCCGGGGGTCGGGTCTTCGTAATATTGCAGGTCGTCGCCCAGCAGTTCGGCCATGCGAATCGAGGTGTGCAACGACCAGTTGCCGTTCGGGTCGATGCGCAGCGGCACGCCCGGAAACGCCTGTTTAAGCGCCTTGATGCAGCGCACCTCATGCTCCGGCTCCAGCGCACCGGCCTTGAGCTTGATGCTTTTGAAGCCGTAGGTTTCAAGCATGCGGCGGGCCTGGGCGACGATCTGCGCTTCAGTCAGGGCCTCCCCCCAACTGTCGGGTTTGTAGGGCGAATCGATATGTTCGGCGTATTTGAAAAACAGGTAGGCGCTGAACGGAATCCGGTCGCGAATCGCACCGCCGAGCAGGTCCACCAGCGGCACATTCAGCGCGTGCGCCTGCAGGTCGAGAAACGCCACTTCGAACGCCGAATAGGCATTGCTTACGGCTTTGCTGGCATGGGAGCCCGGCGCCAGCTCCGCCCCGGCAATGCTCTGCGGTCTATACGCCGCCACGGTGGCCTGGACGATAGTGCGCAGGCCATTGAGGTTGAACGGGTCCAGCCCGATCAGCTGTGGCTGAACCTGTTGCTGGATCGCCAGCGCTGGCGCATCACCATAGCTTTCGCCGAGGCCGATGTAACCGGTGTCGCTTTCAATCTCGATGATCGAGCGCAGCGCAAAAGGCTCATGGATGCCACTGGCGTTGAGCAGCGGCGGGTCGCGAAAGGCAATCGGGGTGACGGTGACGCGGACAATTTTCAAGAGACGGCTCCCTGTGGACCTGGACGCACTGTGTGATGTGCCGTGGATGAAGTGGGTGGCGTACCGCTGCGCGGTGCGGTGCGGGCAAAAAACACCAACACCGCCGCCGCCAGTGAAGTGGCCGCCAGCCCGTAGAGGCCGCCCTCGATGGACCCCGTGGTCTGCTCCAGCAAACCGAACGTGGTGGGCGCCACGAAACCGCCCAGGTTGCCGACCGAATTGATCAAGGCAATCACCGCCGCCGCGACCCGCGCGTCCAGGTACCCCTGGGGGATCGGCCAGAACAGCGCCGAAGCGGCCTTGAAGCCGATGGCGGCAAAACAGATGGCGACGAACGCAAACACCGGCCCGCCGATGGTGGACATGAACATGCCGAACGCGGCGATCACCAGCATCAGTGACACCCACGCCTGCTGGTGCTTCCACTTGCTGGCCAGCGAGGCGAAGCCGTACATGGCGACGATGGAAATCAACCAGGGAATGGAATTGAACAGGCCCACCTGGAAGTCACCCAGGTCGCCCATTTTCTTGATCATGCTCGGCAGCCAGAACGTGGCGCCGTAAATGGTCAGGGCGATGGAAAAGTAGATAAAGCAGAACAGTGCGATCTGCGTATCGGCGAGCAGTTTGAACATCGACGGCCGTACGCCCCGGCTCGCCTCGCGCGCCTGTTGCTCGAGTGCTATGGCACTGACCAGCGCGTGTTTTTGCGCAGCGCTGAGCCACTTGGCCTGGTGCGGGTGGGACTGCAACCAGAACCACACGAAGCCGCAGAGCACGATGGAGGCGAAGCCTTCGATCAGGAACATCCATTGCCAGCCATGCAGGCTCAACCCGCTGACATTGAGCAACGCGCCCGACACCGGCCCGGAAATCACCGAGGCAATCGCCGACCCACTGAGGAAAATCGCCATGGCCTTGCCGCGCTCGCTGGCCGGCAGCCACTGGGTGAAGTAATAGATGATGCCGGGAAAGAACCCGGCTTCGGCGGCGCCCAGGATAAAGCGCAACACGTAGAAGCTGGTTTCGCCCTGCACGAACGCCATGCCCATCGCGGCCGCGCCCCAGGTGAACATGATGCGCGTCAACCAGGCCCGCGCGCCGTAGCGTTGCAACAACAGGTTGGACGGTACTTCGAAGATCGCATAACCGATGAAGAACAGCCCTGCGCCCAAGCCATAGGCCGCCGCACCGATGCCCAGGTCGGTTTCCAGATGGCTGCGCACGAAGCCGATATTGACGCGGTCGATGTAGTTGACGATGAACATCACCACGAACAACGGCAGCACATGGCGCTTGACCTTGGCAGCGGCGCTCGCAAGCACGCTCGGGTCTGGCGCATTCTGGAGGGTATCCACGGGCAACTCCCTTTCATTATTTTTTTTGGGGACAGCTCGATGATGGACGCCCGGTATTGTTCCCGTCTAATCTAACCTGGCATTGGATTGATACCGGAATTAGATCAATGTTCGAACTGACGCAACTGCGCTGCTTCACCACCGTGGCCACCGAGCTGAACTTTCGCCGCGCCGCCGAACGCCTGAACATGACTCAGCCGCCGCTGAGCCGGCAGATTCAGTTGCTCGAGCATCATCTGGGCGTGGACCTGTTTGTCCGAACCACCCGCAGCGTCGCGCTGACCGCCGCCGGCCGGGCGTTTTTCATCGAGGCGCAGTACCTGCTGGAGCGCGCCCAGCAAGCGGCGGTCACTGCGCGGCGCTTTGCCGAGGGCGATATCGGTACGGTCAACATCAGCTTCGTCGGCAGTGCGGTGTACGAGTTTTTGCCCAAGGTGATCGCCGAGGCGCGGCTCAAGCAGCCCCACGTCAAGATCGACCTGTCCGAAATGAACACCTACCAGCAGTACGAAGCCTTGCGCGCCCGGCGCATCGATCTGGGCATTGTCCGCGCGCCGCTGCTGGAGCCCGGCTACGCCACCGAATGCCTGGTGCGCGAGCCATTTGTGCTGGCGGTGCCGAGCAGTCATCGACTGGCCCAGGCAGAGACGGTCAGCGTGCACGACCTGGATGCGCAACCGTTCCTGATGTACGCCCATTCCGCCTATCCGCCGTTCAATGAGTTGCTTACCGGCCTGCTGCGCTCGGCCCGCGTCGCGCCGCAGTACGTGCAATGGCTGGGCTCGTCGCTGACCATCCTCGCGCTGGTCAACGCCGGCATGGGCCTGGCCCTGGTGCCGCGTTGCGCCAGCAGTGTGGTGTTCAAGAACGTGGTGTTCCGCGATATCGACCTGGGCGAAGGCGCACAGAGCGAACTGCACCTGATCTGGCGCGAGCACAACGACAACCCGGCGTTCACCATGCTGCTCGAGGGTATCCGCCAGGCGGTGGGCGAGAACCTTCCCGAGCATTGACCCAATCCTGTTGAATACTTGCCTGATCCTCTGAACTTGCAAGCTATTGCATAGATAGCCCTTGCGCGGTGGTCTAGAGTTCGACGATGGGCGACGTACGGTCGCACCACTCTTATAAGAACTTATGCACCACCCACCGATGATCAGCAGGTAAGCCGCCATGCAATTACGTATTAACCAACAGGCCTATGAGGTCGATGCCGACGCCGACACGCCATTGCTGTGGGTGATCCGCGACGACCTGGGCCTGACCGGCACCAAGTACGGCTGCGGCCTGGCCCAGTGCGGCGCGTGTTCGGTGCTGGTGGACGGCAACGTGGTGCGCTCGTGCGTCACGCCGGTGGCCGGTGTGGTCGGTCGCGAGATCACCACCATCGAGGCCATCGAGGCCGATGAGGTGGGCAAACGCGTGGTCGCGGCCTGGGTCGAGCGCCAGGTGGCGCAATGTGGTTATTGCCAGTCCGGGCAGGTGATGGCGGCCACCGCGCTGCTCAAGCACACCCCGGCGCCCTCGAAGGCGCAGATCGACGCGGCGATGGTCAACCTGTGCCGCTGCGGCACCTACAACGCCATCCATGTCGCCATGGATGACCTGGCCGCCGGGAAGGAGACCGCTTGATGAACACACCTGACCTGATTCCGGGCGTGTCCCTCGATGCACCGATCAACCTGTCGCGTCGGCGCTTCCTGGCGAGTACCGCCGTCGGTGCACTGGTGATCGGCTTTGGCCTGCCGCTGGGCGCATCCCGGGTGCAGGCCGCCACCGGCGCCGGCGCCGAACGCGGCACCCAGGTGCCGGCGTTCCTGGAGATCCGCCCGGACGGCAGCGTGCGCCTGCTCAGCCCCTTCATGGAAGGCGGCCAAGGCACGCACACCGCCATGGCGCAGATTATCGGCGAGGAGTTGGATGCCGACCCGGCGACGTTCACCGTTGAAGCCGCGCCGCCCGGCGAGGCCTATGTGGTGATGGAAAATGGCATGCGCATCACCGGCGGCAGCATGTCGGTGCGCATGAGTTATCCGACCATGCGCCGCCTCGGCGCCCTCGCCCGGGCCATGTTGCTGCAGGCCGCCGCCGAGCAGCTGAATGTGCCGGTCGCCCAACTGACCACCCAGCCCGGCCGCGTGCTGCACGCCGCGTCGGGCCGCTCGCTGGGGTACGGCGAGTTGGCCGGGCGCGCCCTGGACATGCCGGTGCCGGACCCTGCCGGCATTACCCTGCGCGACCCGAGCCAGTTCCGCTGGATCGGCAAGCCGGTCAAACGCCTGGATGCCTATGACAAATCCACCGGCAAGGCGCAATACAGCATCGACCTGAAAGTCGACGGCATGCTCCACGCCGCCGTGCAGCACGCGCCGCGCCTGGGCATGAGCGTGGGCAGCCTGCGCAACCAGGCCCAGGTCGAGGCCATGAAGGGCGTGCATTCGGTGCACACCTTGCCCGGCGCCGTGGCAGTGGTGGCCGAACGCTGGTGGCACGCCAAGCGGGCCGTTGAAGCGATCCAGGTGGACTGGCTCGACGCCGCCGCCGACTCCAGCGTGCGCGTGATGCCGGCGGACTTTTCCAGCGACAAGTACCGTGACTTTCTCGCCACTCAAGAAGGCCCGGCCCGTGACGAAGAAAACACGGGAGACGTAGCCGCCACGCTGGCCAGCGCCAAGACCCGCGTCGATGCCACCTATCACAATCAATACCTCAACCACGCCCAGCTGGAGCCGCCCTCGGCGTTGGCGCGCTACAACCCCGACGGCACGCTGGAGGTGTGGCTGCCGAACCAGGCGCCGGATATGTTCCGCGCCGACATCGCCAAGCGCACCGGCCTGGCCATTGAACAAATCACCCTGCACTCTCCGTTGCTGGGCGGGTTTTTCGGTCGGCACTTCCTGTATGAGTCGGCCAACCCGTATCCGCAGGCCATCGCGCTGACCAAGGCCGTCGGTCGTCCGATCAAGCTGATCTGGAGCCGTGAGGAAGAATTCTTGCGCGATGTGCTGCGCCCGGTCGCGGTGGTCAAGTTCCGTGCCGCGCTGGATGACAAGGGCCTGCCGCTGGCCATCGAAGCGGTCAGCGCCACCGAAGGCCCCACCGAAGCGATTGCCGGCAAACAGGGCGACAAGCTCGACCCCACGGCCCTCGAAGGCCTGTCGGGCAAGAGCTATGCGATTCCCAACACGCGCATCGCGCAGATCTACGTCAAAGGCCCGGCCATGCTCGGCTACTGGCGTTCGGTGGGCAATTCGTTGAACGACTTCTTCTACGAAGCGTTCCTTGATGAACTGGCGGACAAAGGCGGCCATGACCCGTACGAACTGCGCCTGCACCTGCTGCGCGACAATGCGCGGCTGACCACGCTGCTGCAAGCGGTGGGCGAATTGTCCGGCGGCTGGAAGCGCGGGCCGTTCACTGCCGAGGACGGCAGCCGCCGTGCCCGTGGCGTGGCGATGGCCTCGCCCTTTGGTTCCCACGCGGCGGTGGTCGCCGAGGTGTCGATCGAGCACGGCCAGGTCAAGGTGCATGACATCTGGCAGGCCATCGACCCCGGCAGCATCGTCAACCCGGCGATCATTGAAGCCCAGGTCAACGGCGCCGTGGCCCTGGGCCTGTCGCAAACCTTGCTGGAGGAAGCGGTGTACGTGGACGGCATGCCACGGGCGCGCAACTACGACCTTTATCCGATCCTGCCGCCGTCGCGGATGGCGCGGGTGCACGTGAAGATCGTCGAGAGCGGCGAAAAGATGGGGGGCATCGGCGAACCGCCGTTACCGGCCGTGGCACCGGCGGTCGCCAATGCGGTAGCCCGGTTGACCGGCCAGCGCATCCGCAGCTTGCCGTTGAGCCGCTACACCTTCAGTTAACCCACAGGGAACGCCCATGAACAACCGCCGATTCGCAAGAACCGCAGGCTGGCTGGCGCTGCCCTGCCTGATCGTCGCAGGCCTGCTGGCCTGGTACGTCACCCGCGAGCCCGCCTCGCCGTTCGAACAGGAACACGCCACCGGCCTGGACCCGGCACTGGTCAGTCGCGGCGAGTATGTCGCCCGTGTGAGCGACTGCGTGGCCTGCCACAGCCTGGCGGGCAAAGCGCCGTTTGCCGGTGGCCTGGAGATGGCCACGCCGCTGGGGGCCATCCATGCCACCAACATCACCCCCGACCGCGACCATGGCATCGGCCGCTACAGCCTCGCCGACTTCGACCGTGCCGTGCGCCACGGCGTGGCACCGGGCGGGCGCCGCCTGTACCCGGCCATGCCCTACCCGTCCTACGTAAAGCTCAGCGACGACGACGTGAAAGCGCTGTATGCGTTCTTCATGAAAGGCGTGCAACCGGCCAACCAGGCGAATATCCCCAGTGATATTCCCTGGCCGCTTAACATGCGCTGGCCCATCGCCCTGTGGAATGGCGTCTTTGCCCCCACAGCGCCCTACGCGGCCAACCCCGGCCAGGACGCGCTGTGGAACCGTGGCGCGTATATCGTCCAGGGCCCCGGCCACTGCGGCAGTTGCCACACGCCGCGCGGCCTGGCGTTCAACGAGAAGGCCCTGGACCAATCCGGCGCGCCCTTCCTCGCAGGCGCCCTGCTCGACGGCTGGTACGCGCCCAGCCTGCGCCAGGACCCCAACACCGGATTGGGCCGCTGGAGCGAGGCGCAGATCGTGCAGTTCCTCAAGACCGGGCGCAACCAGCATGCGGTGGTCTACGGTTCGATGACCGAAGCGTTCAACAACTCCACGCAGTTCATGGCCGATGACGACCTGGCCGCCATCGCCCGCTACCTCAAGTCCCTGCCCGGCGACCCTCAGCGTGACGGCACGCCCTGGCAGTATCAGGCGGCCGACACGCGCCAGGACATTCCCGGCGCCCACACCTACGCGACCCGCTGCGCCTCCTGCCATGGCCTGGACGGCAAGGGCCAGCCGGAGTGGATGCCGCCGCTGGCCGGCGCCACTTCCGCGTTGGCCAAGGAAAGCGCCTCGGCGATCAACATCACCCTCAACGGCTCACAACGGGTGGTGGCCGCCGGGCTGCCGGACGCCTACCGCATGCCGGCGTTCCGCGAGCAGTTGTCCGACCAGGAGATTGCTCAGGTGCTGACTTACGTACGCAGCACCTGGGGCAACCACGGCAGCGCGGTCGACGCGCAGGCGGTCGGCAAGTTGCGCGGGAATACCGACCCGGCGAGCAGCAGCCCGATCATCTTGCACATGCGTTGATGCACAGCGATCCAATGTGGGAGGGGGCTTGCCCCCGATAGCGGTCGGTCAGTCACCTCTTCATTGCCTGACACCCCGCCATCGGGGGCAAGCCCCCTCCCACATTTTGCTCCAGGCACTTACTTGCTCTCGTCGGCCTTGCCTTCCTGCATCTGCACCGACGATTTGCTGCCGCTGCTGTTGTCCTTGGTGGTGTTATCGGAATTGTCGAAACAGCCGTGCAGCAGGAACACGCTGCAAAGGCTCAAGCCCATATAAAACTTTTTCATAAAATCACCTGATGAGTGAAGGAAAGATCGCCAACCCTTGGTGCATGTGGCCAGTACCGGGAGACAAACGTTCCGCCCAGAGGCGGCGAGACGACGAGTGGTTTGCTGTTGACCTGCCAGCATTTACGCAGAGAATATTCGCGCTAATCTTGATCCGCTACGGCCTGCTGCTGGTGTCCCGAAAAACATCCCGTCTCTCATCCGTGGGCTGAATGCAGCGACACCAACAGAGCGAGGCTTCCCATGCCGGATACCCCTGCCACACCAGCGCAACACTGCACGATCGATTACCTTCAAGACACGCTGTTCGGTGCAAACCCGCTTTCCTGTGAGTGCCAGGCCCGGATTACGCAGCACGGCGAGTGCGTCACGTTGCGTATCCTGTCGCCCTGGCCGGAAACGTTGGCGAAGGCCCATACGCTTACGATCAAGGCAGAAGGCCGCACCTATCATGGCGTCCTCCTGGAAGCCCAGGCATCCGGTGCAGATGAACTGGTGCTGGCTGTTGAACGTCAGCCGCAACGGCCGGGGGCAATCGATCACTGACCCACGCCGCAGCCAATGCGCGCAGGCGCATCAATCCGGTTGAACACCCACCTCGGCAGGCTTTCTAGATGTGCTCTACCAACGCCCATGGAGGGACTGCCCAATGACGATTACCCGCCTGCATTCACTGTGCCTGGCGATTTCGATTGCCGCGCTGACCGCCTGCGCCGGCAATGATTCGGCCTCGAATGTCGTCGCGCCCGGCGAGGCCAAGTCACCCACTACGCGCAGCCTCGACGCCGGCGCCGCGCTGTTGCAATCGCGCCCGCCCATCGACGCGCTGAATGCCTACCTGGATGGCTTCCACTTCTACAACGGCCATCCCGACGTGCAGATGGAAGCCCATCACTACTGCGCCATCCTCAACGAGGAGGTGATCCAGTGCGTGATTTACGACGGCAATCGCAAGGATGCCAAGTTGATGGGCGTGGAGTACATCATCAGCGAGCAATTGTTCAGCACGCTGCCTGCGGCGGAAAAGGCGCTGTGGCACAGCCATGTGCACGAGGTGAAATCCGGCCAACTGGTTGCCCCTGGGATTCCGCAGGTGGCCGAACACGCATTGATGGAAAAACTCGTGCACACCTACGGCAAGACCTGGCACACCTGGCATACCGACCTGCACAAGCGCCTGCCGTTGGGTGTTCCGCAACTGATGATGGGGTTCACCGCAGACGGCCAGGCCGACGCGAAGATGGTCGCCGAGCGGGATCAGCGGATGGGGGTCGACAGTGCCCGCAAAAAGACCGATCGCGCCGACATCGTCGCTCCGCCCATCGCGCCCGGTGCGGACGCCTGGCGTGAGGGCAACATCATCCAGATCGTCGACCCCACCCAGGCTCCCCACCAGCACTGACGGCAGCAGCCGGTCATTTGGATTGAACGATCATTTGCCGGCGCTTGCCTCACAAGAATCGGGGCGCGTTCGTTGTCCTTCGCACAAGGAGTCCATCCATGTCTTATGACCATCAAGGCACCGCCAGCGTCATTACTGCTTCGCGCCACCTGGGCACCGAAGATGATGAACTGCTGAATGAGAACGTCGATATAAAAATGACCTGCAGCGGCAAGCCGACCATTGTCCGTGTGGATATTTCCAGCCCGCTGCAATGGCCCGGGCATCCCAACTTCGTCACGGTCAATCTGCCCGACGGCACATCTGTCAGCGGTGTAATCGTAGAATTACAACGCCCGGCCGACGGGCCAGGCTGGGTCACCTTCACGGTGGACGACTGAGACCGAGCGCAGGTCATCGCCTTGTCTGACAACTTCTTTGAATTATTCTTGACGCCAAATATCTGTAGTTCGTGAGCATAGGGAGACCTCATGAAAAACAACGAGTTATTCACCATCAATTATCAGCTTCACGGCGAGCCCAGGTCGTTTATCGTGCGCGCGGCGCGCATGAATAACGCTGAAGCATGGCACTGGGCCAGTTGCGATGCCGGCGTGGCGGTCATCCCCAGGTTCGGGCAAAACAACCTCAAGCGCGTCTCCAAGCCGATGGCGGAAAAATACGGCATTACGGACGTGCGCTGGTACGGTGCGGCAGCTATCCAGTGGGCGGAGGGCGTTACACAATGAACGGTCAGGTGCAGGACGTTACAACGCGGCAGACAGTCAACGCCGAGGTGGCGCACAACAGTCAGATGTTTTTCGAAGCGGATCGACTGGAGGCCCTGGCGTACAAAATCATCGAATCCTATAGCGGCGATGCGGCCATCTAGGCGCGTTTCACCGAAGCCAAGAAGTGTGCGGACGCGCAGCGTACGGCGGCTTATCGAGAGTGGATGCGCATTCACCGCACAAGGAAGAAGTAAACCAAAAGCCCGAAAGCACTGAATATCCACTGTGGGAGGGGGCTTGCCCCCGATGGCGATCTGTCAGTTATAAAAATTTGACTGATACACCGCTATCGGGGGCAAGCCCCCTCCCACATTTTGGATTTGCGCAGTGCTCGGCATCGTCAGCAGCCCCCGCCTGAGTCGCGTATTCACCGCACGAAGATGAAGTAAACCAATAATCCGAAAGCACCGAATATCCACTGTGGGAGGGGGCTTGCCCCCGATGGCGGTCTGTCAGTTATAAAAACTTGACTGATACACAGCCATCGGGGGTGAGCTGGTCTAATAGTCCCGGACACCTCAATAGGTGAAACTACACCTATTGAGGAGTATTCCATGACCAAGAAGTACAGAAAATTCGACGCCGCTTTCAAGCTAAGAGTC
>NZ_JAFLXH010000042.1:0-45103 GCF_019891515.1 Pseudomonas sp. Wu6
AGTGCGGCTAACCCGGCGTCCTGCCGGGTTACCCACGGATTCAAGCCTGCGTTCGGCCAGCGTGGTTTAACGGGGCGCCTGAGATCAAGATCAAAAGCAGATCAAGATCAAAAGCGACTCGCTTCGCATCGTGGTTACTGTTGGGCGCTGCTGAGTTGTGTAGGTACCTATGGCCATCGGGGGCAAGCCCCCCTCCCACAATTGGATCTCATTGGCATGCGGCAATCGATCAAGCCCGCAACGACAGCGGCGGCACAAAACTCTCAAGCTCATCTTCCACTGCCTCGATGATGCGCTCGACATCGGCAGCGTTCATCACGGTGGCGCAGGGAATGCCGGCGATGGCGATCAGTGTCTCGCCGCTGGTGCGATCAAACAGGCGGGCCACCATGCTGCCGGGGGCGTCCATGCTCCCTTCGAAGCCCATCGGATGAAAATGCCAACGCATCAGTTGGCATGCATTGGGAAAGGTCACTTTGTTCATATTGCCCACCTTGTTCATTGAGCGCTTCCTTTAGCTCGCGGCAGGGGCCAGGACCGTCAATAGTCCTGGTGTCGAGCAGTAAAAATAGCATTCGTTCGCAAGGGGAACGCGACTTTTTCAAGTCCGTTCGGCGGTTCTTTGATCTGGATCATGTCCTGCCGGTCGCCAGGCTGGCGAGAGGCGCCACGGCATGGGCGACACGTCGTTGCAAATCAACTGAACGTCATGACTCATCCGCTAACTGAATCAGCTCTGGGGAAGCGGGAGGGCCTAGAGTGAGCAGGCGTTGCAGGTAATGTCCCAGGCGCGGTGGCACGATGAATTGTTCGGTGTGATTGATTTCCTCGACGCTCCACCAGCGCATCTCCTTGACCACGGCTTTCTCTTCGTCGGTCTGATGCTGTGTCGTGAAGTCGACGCGGGTAGCCCGATAGAGCAGAAAGGACTCATCCAGAAGAACCGGCGTGCCATTACGCATCAATGTATGTTTTCCCGTCCACACCAGGCGCCCTTGGGACAGTTCTTCGGGGCGGTATCCCGCTTCCTCGAACAGCTCACGTTGTGCGGCGTCTTGAAGGCTTTCGTCCGGCTTGATTCCGCCACCCAGGGTGCACCAGAAGGTCCGGTCAGGCAGGGTCACCTGCATCAGTAGAATTTGATCATGTGGATTGAGCAGAAGGGCCCGGACATTCTTTCGGCAGGGCAGATCACAGGGGGCCATGCAGGTGTTCCTTTTTGATCTCGGCGTTCAACCCTAATGGAGCGTTCGCTGATATACGAGGTATACCTGACATTGATTATCTTCAATCCCCGTCAAGTTGGCCCGTGTCCCGGCATCCGGGGGCAGACCAGTGCTACTTTAATCTGCAGGTAGTGGCTCATTAATATTGCTTATGCCACGGTGTCAATATATTGGATCCATTATTCAAGTACGGCGCTGAGTTAAAGCGCTTTAGCGCTATTTAATATTTAAATAACGCTGGGCTTAGATTAGGCGTGCAATCAGCAAGCGCGCCCAATAAATGCTGCGCGAGACTTCCTGATGTTGAACCTGCATCACCTTTTCATCAGTGAAATATGTGTAGACGAAAGATTTCAAGTTGTGTCAGTTTTCTTACGCCTTCAAAAGAGGTGAGTGATAGGACTATCCTCGCCCGCGAGGTTCCTATCGAACAAAGACTGATGCACTTGCAAACAAGGAAGTACGTTTATGTCAAAAGTAAAAGACAAGGCTATTGTATCTGCCGCGCAAGCCAGCACTGCTTACTCGCAAATCGATAGCTTCAGCCATTTGTATGACCGTGGCGGCAACCTCACGGTCAATGGCAAACCGTCCTACAGCGTGGACCAGGCAGCCACCCAACTGCTGCGGGATGGCGCCGCGTACCGGGACTTTGATGGCAACGGCAAGATCGATCTGACCTACACCTTCCTCACCTCGGCTACCCAGAGCACCATGAACAAACATGGCATCTCGGGCTTCAGCCAATTCAACGCCCAGCAGAAAGCACAGGCCGCGCTGGCCATGCAATCCTGGTCGGATGTGGCCAACGTGACCTTTACCGAAAAGGCCTCCGGCGGCGACGGGCATATGACCTTCGGCAACTACAGCGGTGGCCAGGACGGCGCGGCGGCGTTCGCTTACCTGCCCGGCACCGGCGCAGGCTACGATGGCACCTCGTGGTACCTGACCAACAACAGCTACACGCAGAACAAGGCGCCGGACCTGAACAACTATGGCCGGCAGACCCTGACCCACGAAATCGGTCACACCCTGGGCCTGGCTCACCCTGGCGACTACAACGCCGGGAACGGCAACCCAAGCTATAAAGACGCGACCTATGGACAGGACACGCGTGGCTATAGCCTCATGAGTTACTGGAGCGAGAGCAACACCAACCAGAACTTCAGCAAGGGCGGGGTCGAGGCTTATGCTTCCGGTCCGCTGATCGACGACATTGCCGCGATCCAGAAGCTCTACGGTGCCAACCTCAACACCCGCGCCGGTGACACCACCTACGGTTTCAACTCCAACACCGGGCGTGATTTCCTCAGCGCCACATCCAATGCCGACAAGCTGGTGTTCTCGGTATGGGACGGTGGCGGCAACGACACCCTGGACTTCTCCGGCTTTACTCAGAACCAGAAGATCAACCTCAATGCGACCTCGTTCTCCGACGTTGGCGGCCTGGTGGGCAACGTGTCCATTGCCAAGGGCGTTACCATCGAGAACGCGTTCGGCGGCGCGGGCAATGACCTGATCATTGGTAACCAGGCGGCCAACCTGATCAAGGGCGGGGCCGGCAACGACCTCATCTACGGCGGTGGCGGTGCGGACCAACTGTGGGGCGGCGCGGGCAGCGATACATTCGTGTACGGTGCCAGTTCCGACTCCAAGCCAGGGGCCGCAGACAAGATCTTTGACTTCACCTCGGGTTCGGACAAGATCGACCTGTCCGGTATCACCAAGGGTGCGGGCGTGACCTTCGTCAATGCGTTTACCGGGCATGTCGGCGACGCAGTTCTGTCCTACGCCTCAGGTACCAACCTGGGTACGTTGGCGGTGGACTTCTCCGGGCACGGCGTGGCGGATTTCCTCGTCACCACCGTTGGCCAGGCGGCTGCCAGCGACATCGTGGCGTGATGTAAAGCGCGGCGCGCAGGCGCCGCGTTCCAGGATGGAGCCAGACGATGCAGCGTTTTTCCAAGTGGTTGACCCTTTTGATCGTGTCGGCAGGAGCCCATGTAATGGCGAGCAGTCTTGTTTTACCCAGCACCGCGCAATTGGCGGGGCATTGGCAGTTGCACCAGGGTGACCAGGTGTGCGCGCTGGACCTGCAAGAGCAGGCCAACCGCCTGGGCGGCGATGTAGCGTGCGTAGCGCAATGGCTGGGTGAAAAGCCCCTGACCTGGTCGCCCACTCCGGACGGTATCTGGCTGATGAATGCCGAAGGCAGCGGGATCACGCACTTGAACCGCCAAGCGGAAGGCGAGTATGAGGGGCGCACTAAATCCGGTGCGGTAGTTGCATTGCGACGCACGCCTTAGTTTCCAGTTATAAGCTTATAACTTCATTTGTTAGTTGGCCGCGCCTTAATCAGGGGTTGGGCAACTATTGCGCGTTATCCGGGTTCAGGGAAGATAAGAAGATATGGCCAAGCCCCAAGCTGTTGCGCCCTTGTTCAAGGCGCTGGGTGAATACAAGAGCATCTTGATCAGCATTGGCTGTTTTACCGCCTTGATTAACCTGTTGATGCTGGTGCCATCGATTTATATGCTGCAAGTGTACGACCGCGTGCTGTCCTCCCAGAATGAAACGACGCTGGTGATGTTGACGCTGATGGTCGTCGGGTTCTTTGCCTTTATTGGCCTGTTGGAAGTGATCCGCAGTTTTGTGGTGATCCGCATCGGCAGCCAATTGGAGCGACGTTTCAACTTGCGCGTCTACCAGGCCGCGTTCGAACGCAACCTGCAACGCGGGCAGGGGCATGCAGGGCAATCCCTGGGCGATCTGACCCACATTCGCCAGTTCATTACGGGGCCTGCGCTGTTCGCGTTTTTCGACGCGCCCTGGTTTCCCATCTACCTGTTCGTGATTTTCCTGTTCAACGTGTGGCTTGGCGTACTGGCCACGGCGGGCGCGGTGCTGCTGATCGGCCTGGCCTGCCTGAATGAGTACCTGACCAAAAAGCCGCTGGGTGACGCCAGCGGTTTTTCCCAGCAGTCGACGCAGTTGGCCACCAGCCATTTGCACAATGCCGAAACCATCCAGGCCATGGGCATGCTCGGTGCGCTGCGCCAGCGCTGGTTCGCGGTGCATTCGCAGTTCCTCGGCTTGCAGAACCAGGCCAGCGACACCGGCTCGGTGATCACCTCCCTGAGCAAATCCTTGCGGCTGTGCCTGCAGTCCCTGGTATTGGGGTTGGGCGCCTTTTTGGTGATCAAGGGCGATATGACTGCCGGGATGATGATCGCCGGCTCCATTCTGATGGGCCGGGTCCTCAGCCCCATCGACCAGTTGATCGCGGTATGGAAACAATGGAGCTCGGCCAAGCTGGCCTACCAGCGCCTTGACGAATTGCTGCGTGAGTTCCCCCCGGAAGGCGAGCAGATGGCCTTGCCTGCGCCCAAGGGCCAGGTCAGTTTCGAGCAGGTCAGCGCCGGCCCGCCCGGTCGACGCCTGGCGACCCTGCACCACGTCAGCTTCAACCTGGGCGCCGGCGAAGTGCTGGGCGTGCTGGGCGCTTCGGGCTCGGGCAAGTCCACCCTGGCCCGGGTGCTGGTGGGGGTATGGCCGACCCTGGCCGGCACCGTGCGCCTGGACGGCGCGGATATTCACCGCTGGGACCGCAATGACCTTGGCCCCCATATCGGCTACCTGCCCCAGGACATCGAACTGTTCAGCGGCAGCATCGCCGACAACATCGCGCGCTTTCGCGAAGCCGACCCGGAACAGGTAGTGAAGGCGGCGCAACAGGCCGGCGTGCATGAATTGATCCTGCGCCTGCCCCAGGGCTACGACACCGTACTGGGCGACAACGGCGGCGGCCTGTCCGGCGGGCAGAAGCAACGCGTGGCCCTGGCGCGCGCCTTGTACGGCGGGCCGCGCCTGATCGTGCTGGATGAGCCCAACTCCAACCTCGACACCGTCGGCGAAGCGGCACTGGCCAGCGCCATCATGCAGTTGAAGGCCCAGGGCAGCAGCGTGGTGCTGGTGACGCACCGTTCCTCCGCCTTGGCCCAGGCCGACAAGTTGCTGGTGCTCAGCGAAGGCCAGCTGCAGGCGTTCGGACCGAGCCAGGACGTGCTGCGCGCGTTGTCCGGCCAGCACGAGGCACCGAGGGAAAAAACCGGCGGTAGGAGCGAGCTGGCTCGCGAAAGTCGTCAACGATGACGCGCTCCGATTGGATACCCACAGTGCCTGTGCGCTTTTCGCGAGCAAGCTCGCTCCTACACGTTTTGCGTCAAGCAGTAAGGATACGTGCATGATTTACGAACAACACGACGCGCGCTTCTTCGTGCGCATGGGCTGGCTGCTGACCGTGGTCGGCGCCGGCGGGTTTTTCCTCTGGGCCAGCCTGGCGCCGCTGGATCAAGGCATTCCGGTGCAGGGCACGGTGGTGGTGTCGGGCAAGCGCAAGGCCGTGCAGACCCTCAGCCCCGGCGTGGTCAGCCGGATTCTGGTGCGCGAAGGCGAGGTGGTGAAACAAGGCCAGCCGCTGTTTCGCCTCGACCAGACCCAGCACCAGGCCGACGTGCAATCGCTGCAAGCCCAGTACCGTATGGCCTGGGCCAGCGCCGCACGCTGGCAGAGTGAACGTGACAATCTGCCCGGCGTCAGCTTCCCCGCGCAACTGAGCGACAACCCCGACCCGGCCCTGGCGCTGGTACTTGAAGGCCAGCGCCAACTGTTCAGCAGCCGCCGCGAAGCCTTTGCCCGTGAGCAGGCCGGCATTCGGGCGAGCATCGACGGCGCCACGTCGCAGTTGGGCGGCATGCGCCGTGCCCGCAGCGACCTGACCGCCCAGGCGCAATCCCTGCGTGACCAACTGAGCAACCTGCAACCGCTGGCCGACAACGGCTACATCCCGCGTAACCGCCTGATGGACTACCAGCGCCAGTTGTCCCAGGTGCAGCAGGACCTGGCGCAGAACGCCGGCGAGAGTGGCCGCATCGAGCAGGGTATTGTCGAGTCGCGCCTCAAATTGCAGCAGCACAGCGAGGAATACCAGAAGGAAGTGCGCAGCCAATTGGCCGACGCGCAGCTGCGCAGCCTGACCCTGGAGCAGCAACTCACCTCCGCCGGGTTCGACCTGCAGCACAGCGAAATCAACGCGCCGGCCGATGGCATCGCGGTCAACCTCGGCGTACACACCGAGGGCGCCGTGGTGCGGGCGGGGGAAACGTTGCTGGAGATCGTGCCGCAAGGCACGCGCCTGGAGGTGGAAGGGCATTTGCCGGTGCACCTGGTGGACAAGGTCGGCACGCACTTGCCGGTGGACATCCTCTTCACCGCCTTCAACCAGAGCCGCACCCCGCGCGTGCCGGGGGAGGTGAGCCTGATTTCCGCCGACCAGATGCTCGATGAAAAGACTGGTGCGCCTTATTACGTGCTGCGCACCACCGTCAGCGAGGCGGCGCTGGAAACACTCCACGGCCTGGTGATCAAGCCGGGCATGCCCGCCGAGATGTTCGTGCGCACCGGCGAGCGCTCGTTGCTCAATTATCTGTTCAAGCCGCTGCTGGACCGCGCCGGCTCCGCGTTGACCGAGGAATGAACATGAAGCCTGTGTTCATCGCCTTGCTGTTCACTTGCGCCAGTGCCCACGCCGCCATGGGCCCGTTCGATGTGTACGAGCAGGCCCTGCGCAATGACCCGGTGTTCCTCGGCGCGATCAAGGAGCGCGATGCCGGCCTGGAAAACCGCACCATCGGCCGCGCCGGCTTGCTGCCGAGGCTGTCGTACAACTACAACAAGGGCCGCAACAATTCCGAAGCGCACCTGCCCGACGGCCGTGGCGGCAGCTATCGCGACGACCGCAACTACAACAGCTACGGTTCCACCTTCAGCCTGCAACAGCCGCTGTTCGACTACGAAGCCTACGCCAACTACCGCAAGGGCGTGGCCCAGGCGCTGTTCGCCGACGAGAGCTTTCGCGACAAGAGCCAGGCCCTGCTGGTGCGGGTGTTGAGCTATTACACCCAGGCGTTGTTCGCCCAGGACCAGATCGACATCGCCCGCGCCAAGAAGAAAGCGTTCGAGCAGCAGTTCCAGCAGAACGAACACTTGTTCAAGGCGGGCGAGGGCACGCGCACGGACATCCTGGAAGCTGAATCGCGCTATGAACTGGCCACCGCCGAAGAGATCCAGGCCCTGGATGAGCAGGATGCTTCCCTGCGCGAACTGGGCGCGCTGATCGGTGTGCAAAGCGTCAATATCGACGACCTCGCACCGCTGAACCAGAGCTTCGCCGCATTCAGCCTGAGCCCGGCCAACTACGCCACCTGGCACGAACTGGCATTGACCAACAACCCGGTGCTGGCCTCGCAGCGCCAGTCCCTGGAAGTGGCGCGCTATGAAGTGGAGCGCAACCGCGCCGGGCACTTGCCGAAAATTACCGCCTATGCCAGTTCGCGCAAGCAGGAATCGGACAGCGGCAACACCTACAACCAGCGCTACGACACCAACACCATCGGCGTCGAAGTCAGCCTGCCGCTGTATGCCGGCGGCGCTATTTCGGCCTCCACGCGCCAGGCCAGCCGCGCCATGGAGCAGGCCGAGTACGAACTGGAAGGCAAGACCCGCGAAACCCTGATCGAACTGCGCCGCCAGTTCAGTGCGTGCCTGTCGGGGGTGAGCAAGCTGCGCGCCTATCAGAAGGCCCTGGCCTCGGCCGAGGCACTGGTGGTGTCGACCAAGCAAAGCATCCTCGGCGGCGAGCGGGTCAACCTCGATGCGTTGAACGCCGAGCAACAGCTCTACAGCACCCGCCGCGACCTGGCCCAGGCGCGGTACGACTACCTGATGGCCTGGACCAAATTGCATTACTACGCGGGCAACCTGCGCGACACCGACCTGGCCAAGGTGGACGAAGCCTTCGGCCCGGAGCGAACGCGGTAGAGGCACGACATAACAATAAAACAGGAGTGTACGGATGATCACCGATTCACCACGGTTCAAACCCTTCACCGCAGGCTCATTGCTGCTGTTGTCCGTTGCGGCGCAGGCGCAATACACCGAGACCGGCCAAGCGGGTAACCCCGCCAGTTGGCGTTCCGCTGAATACCAGAGCGATTGGGGCCTGGGGCGCATGAAGGCCGATGAAGCCTATGCCGCCGGAATCAGCGGCAAGGGCGTGAAAATCGGCGCGCTGGATTCGGGGTTCGATGCCAATCACCCCGAGGCGTCCAAAGAGCGCTTCCACCCGGTCACCGCCAGCGGCACGTACGTCGATGGCAGTGCCTTCAGCACCACGGGCGCGCTCAACCTGAACAACGACTCCCACGGTACGCACGTCACCGGCACCATGGGCGCGGCGCGCGACGGCGTGGGCATGCATGGGGTGGCGTACAACGCACAGGTCTATGTCGGCAACACCAACGCCAACGACAGCTTCCTGTTCGGCCCGACCCCGGACCCCAAGTATTTCAAGACGGTGTACAGCGCCCTGGTGGATTCCGGCGTGCGCGCCATCAACAACAGTTGGGGCAGCCAACCCAAGGACGTCAGCTACCAGACCCTCGGTGACCTGCACGCGGCCTACGCCCAGCACTACAACCGCGGTACCTGGCTGGACGCGGCGGCGGATGTGGCCAAGGCCGGCGTGATCAACGTGTTCAGCGCCGGCAACAGCGGCTATGCGAATGCCAGCGTGCGCTCGGCGCTGCCGTACTTCCAGCCGGAACTGGAAGGTCACTGGCTGGCGGTGTCGGGGCTGGATAAGGCCAACAACCAGAAGTACAACAAGTGCGGCATCGCCAAATACTGGTGCATCTCTACTCCGGGTGCGCTGATCAACAGCACCATCCCGGACGGTGGTTATGGGGTGAAATCCGGCACCTCGATGTCCGCGCCCCATGCCACCGGCGCCTTGGCGCTGGTGATGGAGCGCTATCCCTACATGACCAACGAACAGGCGCTGCAGGTACTGTTGACCACCGCTACGCAACTGGACGGCTCAATCACCCAGGCCCCCAACGCTATCGTCGGCTGGGGCGTGCCGGATCTGGGCCGGGCGATGCACGGGCCGGGGCAGTTGCTCGGCGCGATGAACGTGAACCTCGCGGCCGGGCAGGGCGATGTGTGGAGTAACGGCATCTCCGACCAGGCCTTGCTCCAGCGCCAGGCCGAAGACCGCGCCGAGCACAGCGCCTGGCAGCAAACCCTGCTCGACAAGGGCTGGCAGAACGGCCTGAGCGCCAGCGCCAGCCAGCAGGACCAGACCGACTACGCCGTGGGCAGCGCGCGTGATCAGGCAGCGGCGAACCGCGTGTACCAAGGCAGCCTGATCAAATCCGGCGCGGGCAGCCTGGTACTCAGCGGCGACAGCACCTATCGCGGTCCAACCCTGGTCAACGGCGGCCTGCTGGCGGTGAACGGCGCGTTGACCTCGGCCGTAACGGTCAATGACAGCGGCACCCTCGGCGGCTCCGGGCGGATCGGTGCGCTGTCGGTCAACAGCGGCGGGCGCGTGGCGCCGGGTAACTCGGTGGGCACCTTGCAGGTGGCCGGGGATGTGAACCTGGGCGCAGGCTCCACCTATGCAGTTGAACTCACCCCCACCCGTAGCGACCGCATCGTCGCCGGCGGCAAGGCCGTGCTGGGGGGCGGTACGGTCACCCTGGCCCTGGAAAACAGCCCGACATTATTAAGCCAGAGCCAGGCCCAGAGCCTGATCGGCCGGCAATACTCGATTCTCGAGGCGGCCGGCGGTATCCAGGGCCAGTTCGGCCAGGTGCTGCCGAACTATCTGTTCCTCGGCGGCACGCTGGATTACGCCGCCAACGGCGTGCAACTGGCGGTGGGGCGCAATGACGCCAGCTTCGCCAGCGTCGCCGCCACCCGCAACCAGCGCGCCGTCGCCACGGCCGCCGAGCAGTTGGGGGCCGGCAACCCGGTGTACGAAAGCCTGCTGCAGTCGGACTCCATAGCCACGGCGCAACAGGGCTTGCAGCAACTGTCCGGTGAAATCTACCCGGCCGTGGGCGCGATGTTGATCAACGATAGCCGCCAACTGCGCGACGCGGTGGGCGAGCGCCTGCGCCATGTGCCGGTGGCCGGTGAACGCAACCTGTGGTTCAAGGCCCTGGGCGCCTGGGGCAAGTCCGACACGCGCGGTGAAACGGCGGGTTCCACCACCTCCCTCGGCGGCTTGCTGGCGGGTGTCGACGGCGCACTGGACGAACAGACCCGCGTCGGTGTGGTCGCCGGCTACAGCGACAGCTCATTGAACATGGGCGGCGGCACCCATTCCTCGGCGTCCATCGACAGCTATCACTTCGGCGCCTATGCCGGGCGTGAGCTGGGCGACTGGCGCCTGAGTGTCGGCGGCGCCTACAGCTGGCATCGCGGCGATGTGAAGCGTGACCTGCAATACGGCGAGGTCAGCGGCAAGCAAAAGACCAAGCTGGAGGCGCGCACCGCCCAGCTGTTCACCGAAGCGGCGTACCGCATTCACCTGCAACCGCTGGCACTGGAACCCTTCGCCAACCTGGCCTACGTGCACCTGGACAGTGACGCGTTCCACGAAAAAGGCGCGGCCGCGGCCCTGGAGCGCGGCGATGACCGACGTGATGCGGTGCTCGGCACCCTTGGCGTGCGCGCACTGAAAACCCTGGCGTTGAACGACCACCAGCAACTGGAACTGTCCGGCTCGCTGGGCTGGCAACACAGCCTGACGGCGGTGGAGTCCGAGGAACACCTGGCGTTTGTCGCCGGCGGGCCGTCCTTTGCCGTGCGCAGCGCACCGTTGCTGCGCGACGCGGCGTTGGTGGGGCTGCAGGCGAGCCTGGCGCTGAGCCCGTCGACACGGGTCAACCTGGATTACAACGGCCAATTGGGCGGGCGCGAGAAAACCCAGGGCGTGGGGCTGAGCCTGAACTGGCAGTTCTAAAGGCACGCCACAGAACAAATGTGGGAGGGGGCTTGCCCCCGATGAGGGTGGGTCAGCCGGTACATCCGGCGACTGACACTCCGCTATCGGGGGCAAGCCCCCTCCCACAGGGAAAGTGATTCACCTACTGGCAATAAGAAAACTAAGGAAGGTCACCGTGAAAAAACGCAAGTCAGGGTTCACCATTGCCCTCCACACAGGGCCGGGCTATCCGCTCAAGGCGTTGAGCCGCGTGCCATACGGCGCGTTGCTGTGCTGCCTGGCCAGCGGCCTCGCAAGCATGCAAACCGCCCAGGCCGCACCCTATGTGGAAACCGGCAAGCCGGGCGATGCCGCCAGTTGGCGCAGCAACGAGTTCAAGGCCGACTGGGGCCTGGGCGCCGTGCACGCCGACACCGCGTATGCCGCCGGCTACACCGGCAAGGGCGTCAAGCTGGGCATTTTCGATCAGCCGGTGTACGCCCAGCATCCGGAGTTCGCTAGCCCGGGCAAAGTGGTGACGATCGTCACCGAGGGCATCCGCCAGTACACCGACCCGTACATCCCGGTGAAGGCCGGTGATGCGTTTCGCTATGACGGCACGCCGTCCCTGGGCTCCAACGGCAAGCTGGGCAACCACGGCACCCATGTCGGCGGCATTGCGGCGGGTAACCGCGACGGCGGGCCGATGCATGGCGTGGCGTTCAACGCGCAAATCATCAGCGCCGAAAACGGCGACCCGGGCCCGGAAGACGGGATCATCCTGGGCAACGATGGCGCGGTGTACAAAGCCGGTTGGGATGCGCTGGTCGCCAGCGGCGCGCGCATTATCAACAACAGCTGGGGCATCGGCATCGGCGATCAGTACGCCAAGGGCGGGCGCGATCCGGCGTTCCCCAACTTCACGGTCAATGAAGCCCAGGCGCAGTTCAACAACATCCGGCCGATCCTCGGCACGATTGCCGGTGGTGCCTATCAAGGTGCGATCGACGCGGCCCGCAGCGGTGTACTGACCATCTTTGCCGCCGGTAACGACTACAACCGCAACAACCCGGATGCGATCTCGGGCCTGGCGTATTTCGTGCCGCAGATTGCGCCGAACTGGCTGTCGGTGGCGGCCCTGCAGCAGAACCCGGACACCACGAGCGCCAACCCCTACGTGATCAGCACCTTCTCCTCGCGCTGTGGCTATGCGGCGAGTTTCTGCGTAGCGGCGCCGGGTACGAAGATTTTCAGTTCGATCATCAACGGCACCAACCTGGACAACCTCACCAACGACTACGCCAACTTCAACGGCACCTCCATGGCCGCGCCCCATGTGGCCGGCAGTGCGGCGGTGCTGATGGAGCGCTTCCCGTACATGAGTGGCGACCAGATATCCACGCTGCTCAAGACCACCGCCACCGACCTTGGCGCGCCGGGCATCGACTCGCTGTATGGCTGGGGCATGATCAACCTGGGCAAGGCGGTCAACGGTCCGGGGATGTTCGTTACCGCCGAGGATATTCCGGCCGAGTTCCGCATCGACGGCGCCTATGGCAGTGGCCAGTTCGTCGCCGACCTGCCGGGCATTGGCGCGGTGGTGGATGCCGGCAAACCGACCCAGCGCGTGTGCAACGACATCCATTGCGGGCTGGATGTGTGGAGCAATGACATCGCCGGGCATGGCGGCCTGACCAAGCAGGGCGTTGGCACCCTGGTGCTGACCGGCGCCAACACCTACAGCGGCCCGACCCTGGTCAACCAGGGCTTGCTGGCGATCAACGGCTCGCTCACCTCCGACGTGACCGTCAGCCAGAGCGGCGTGGTCGGTGGCTCGGGGCGTATCGGCTCGCTGACCGCGAGAAGCGGCGGCACTGTGGCGCCGGGCAACTCCATCGGCACGCTGAACGTAGCGGGCAATGTCACCTTCGATGCAGGCTCGACTTATGCGGTGGAATTGTCGCCCACCCGCAGCGACCGCATCGTCGCCGGCGGCACCGCCACGCTCAATGGCGGTACCGTGACCCTGGCCCTGGAAAACAGCCCGACCTTGCTCAGCGCGACCCAGGCGCAAAGCCTGATCGGTCGCCAGTACAACATCCTGCAAGCGGCGGGCGGTGTCACCGGCCGCTTCGGTGCGGTACTGCCGGACTACCTGTTCATCGGCGGCACGTTGAACTATGCGGCGGGCGGTGTGCAGCTGGATGTGGCTCGCACCAACAGCTTCGCCAGCGTGGCCGCGACGCCGAACCAGCGCGCCGTCGCCGCAGCCGCCGAGCAATTGGGCGCGGGCAACGGCGTGTATGAAAGCCTGCTGCTGGCCCCGACGGCGGCCTCGGCACAGGGCGCGTTCCAGCAACTGAGTGGCGAAGTCTATCCAGCCCTGGAGACTGCATTGGTCAATGACAGCCGCTACGTGCGCGAAGCGGTCGGCGAGCGCCTGCGCAACGGTGAAATGGGCGCGACCAGCCAGGCCATCGACAGCCGTGGCAATGTGTGGGTAAAAGCGCTGGGGGCCTGGGGCAAGACCGACAGCCGCAGCGACACGGCCGGCTACACCACGTCCATCGGCGGCATGCTGGCCGGCGTGGACGGTGCCCTCGACGACGCAACGCGCATCGGCCTGGTGGCCGGCTACAGCGATACGTCGCTGAACATGGGCAGCGACACCCATAGTCGTGCCTCGGTCGACAGCTACCACTTCGGCGCCTATGCCGGGCATGAAATCGGCGCCTGGCGCCTGAGTGGCGGCGCAACCTACAGCTGGCACCGCGCCGATGTGAAGCGTGATCTGCAATACGGCGACGTCAGCGGCAAGCAGAAAGCCAAGGTCGATGCCCACAGCACCCAGATGTTCACCGAGGCGGCGTACCGCATCAACCTGCAACCCCTGGCGCTTGAGCCATTCGCCAACCTGGCCTACGTGCACCTGGACACCGACAGCTTCAAAGAGAAGGGCGATGCCGCTGCGCTGAAAAGTGGCGACGACAGCCGCGACCTGGTGCTGAGCACCCTGGGTGTGCGTGCCTTGAAAACCTTCAACGTCAATGATCATCAGCAACTGGAAGTGTCCGGCACCCTGGGCTGGCAGCACAACCTGAGCAGCACGGACGCCGAGCAGCACCTGGCGTTTGCCTCCGGCGGCCCTTCGTTCGCGGTGGAAAGCGCGCCGATGGTGCGCGATGCCGCCCTGGTCGGGGCACGGGTGAGCCTGGCGTTGAGCAAGGATGCGCGGGTGAACTTCGACTACAACGGTTTGCTGGCCAGCAAGGAGAAAGTGCATGGCGTCGGTTTGAGCCTGGACTGGGCGTTCTGACGCGTTAAAAACCACTGTAGGAGCGAGCTTGCTCGCGAAAAACTCAAGTGCGGCGCGGTTGTTCAGGTAGAGCGCGTCATCGTTGACGATCTTCGCGAGCAAGCTCGCTCCTACAGGTGGTAATGGACAAAAGGTGTTTTCGCTTTCTCGACAAATCCAACAACAGAGAGGCAGTGCCATGGGTATCTTTGACTATAAAAACCTCGGGACCGAGGGCTCCAAGACGTTGTTCGCCGATGCGATGGCGATCACGCTGTATGCTTATCACAACCTGGATAATGGCTACGCCGTGGGGTATCAGCACAACGGCCTGGGCCTGGGTTTACCGGCCACGCTGGTGCAGGCCCTGCTGGGCAGTACCGATTCCCAAGGGGTCATTCCCGGCATTCCGTGGAACCCGGACTCGGAAAAAGCCGCCCTCGACGCGGTGCAGCAAGCCGGCTGGACGCCGATCAGCGCCAGCAGCCTCGGCTACACCGGCAAGGTCGACGCCCGGGGGACGTTTTTCGGCGAAAAGCCCGGCTACACCACGGCCCAGGTCGAAGTGCTGGGCAAGTACGATGACGCAGGCAAATTGCTGGAAATCGGTATCGGTTTTCGCGGCACGTCCGGGCCGCGGGAACACCTGATCAGCGATTCAATCGGCGATGTCATCAGCGACCTGCTCGCCGCGTTCGGTCCCAAGGACTACGCGAAAAACTACGTCGGCGAAGCCTTCGGCGGCTTGCTCAAGAACGTTGCCGAGTTTGCCGGTGCCCACGGCCTCAGCGGCCAGGATGTGCTGGTCAGCGGTCACAGCCTCGGAGGGCTGGCGGTCAACAGCATGGCCGACTTGAGCGACAGCAAATGGTCGGGCTTCTACAAGGACGCCAACTATGTGGCCTATGCCTCGCCAACCCAGAGTGGCGGTGACAAGGTGCTGAACGTGGGCTACGAAAATGACCCGGTGTTCCGTGCGCTGGATGGCGCATCGTTCAACCTGTCGTCCCTGGGCGTGCACGACAAACCCCATGAGTCCACCACCGACAATATCGTCAGCTTCAACGACCACTACGCGTCATCGCTGTGGAACGTGCTGCCGTTTTCCATCCTCAACCTGCCGACCTGGGTGTCACACTTGCCCACCGGCTACGGCGATGGCATGACGCGCATTCTCGACTCCGGCTTCTATGAGCAGATGACCCGCGACTCCACAGTGATCGTCGCCAATCTGTCCGACCCCGCGCGGGCCACCACCTGGGTGCAAGACCTCAACCGTAATGCCGAGGCGCACAAGGGCGACACATTCATCATCGGCAGTCACGGCGACGACCTGATCCAGGGCGGCAAGGGCGCGGACTTTATCGAGGGCGGCAAAGGCAATGACACGATCCGCGACAGCAGCGGGCATAACACCTTCCTGTTCAGCGGGCACTTTGGCAATGATCGCGTGGTGGGCTACCAGGCGACGGACAAGCTGGTCTTCACGGACGTGCAGGGCAGCGCGGATTATCGCGATCATGCCAAGCTGGTCGGCGGGGATACCGTGATCAGCTTCGGTGCCGACTCGGTGACGCTGGTGGGGGTGAGCAGTGTGTCGGGGGAGGGGATTATGATCGGCTGACTATTGGAACGCGGTTAAAACTGTGGGAGGGGCGGTGCGACGATTCGACTTGCCCCCGATAGCGGTGGGTCAGCTACCTATAAGCAGGCTGATACACCGCTATCGGGGGCAAGCCCCCTCCCACATTTGATATAGGCCAGCCTGAAATTATTGTTCCTTGCGCACCGTCGCCACATCATCGGCCTTGATACGAATACGCTTGCCGGCGATGTCGGTGAATTCGTAGAAGCCGTCGGCGGTCTTGGCGTTGGGTGTGTCCTTGGTCAGATACTGTGTGCCGTTTTGCAACGTGACCACCGTTTGCGTGGAGCAACCGGCCAATACCAGAAAAGTGAGTGCAACCAGCGGAAGACCCAAATTCTTCATGTTCATTACCCTTACCTTTAACCCTGAAAAGTCCCGCAGCGTCTGGCTGCGAGGCATAAATGTTACGCGATCAGCTCCCTCATCTGATCGCTTTTTTTCAAAAAGTTGCAGGCGCCATTTATCTATTACTGATTGCAACAAACCGTTTGCAGCGTCACTCTGTATGCATAACCAGTAGTTGGCCGCGTTGTGCCATGAGCCACCCCCTCGAAGACCCCTTGTATTACCTGCACAACTTCCGCCAAGTGCTGATGTGGTTGGAGCAGCGCTATGCCGATCTGCTCGACCCTGACGAATTGCAGTTCATTCAGCAATTCGACAGGTTGCCCCAGGCGTCACAAGCGTTATTGGTGCGCATGGTCATGCGCAAGGGCGTGCATTTTCGTGGGGCAAAGCTCAACTACCTGGAAATCGGCTGTCCGCACGCGGCCATGCAACCACTGCTGGCGTCCGGTTGGGTCGAGGACCAATGCCCGTTGGGCTTTGAAGAGCTGTTCGGCGTGCTGCAAAAAGGCGAGCTGCTCGCGGCGTTCAAGCCCTGGATCGAGCACCCCAGGGGCCGCAAAACCGACTGGCTGGCGCCATTGGCGGCGCAGTTCAATGAAAGCCGCAGCTTCGCCCTTTGGTGCCCCGACCTGCAAGACGTGCTCTACAGCCTGACGGTGATGCCGTTGTGCGACCGCTTGCGCCTGATGTTTTTCGGCAACCTGTATCAGGACTGGTCGGAGTTCGTGCTGGCGGACCTGGGGATCTACACCTACGAGAAGGTCGCGTTCTGCGCCGAGTCCCGAGGGTTGCGCAGCCGCGCCGACGTCGAGGGCTTCTTGTTCCTGCACCAGTGCCAGCAGGCTTTCGAGGCGGGCCAGGCGCTGGAAACGGTGTTGGCGCACATCGCCACGCTGCACACCGACAACCCCTGGCTGGAAAAACGCCGCGCCAAACTGCTGTTCCAGATCGGCCAATACTGCGAGCGCAGCGCTGAGTTGAGCGTGGCCGAGCAGATCTATCGTGGCTGCGCCTATCCCGGCGCGCGTGCGCGGCTGATCCGCGTGCTGGAGCGCCAGGAGGCCTATGCACAGGCCCTGGCGTTGGCCGTGGCGGCGCAACAGGCACCGCAAAGCGCCGCCGAGCAGCAACACCTTCTGCGCGTAGTGCCGCGTCTGCGGCGCAAGCTGGGTGAGCCCAAAGTGCCCAAGGCCAAGCCGCGAGCCGTCACGCGCCTGGACCTGGCACTGACGCCGCCGCAACCGCTGATGTCGGTGGAATATTGTGTGCAGGCCCACCTGAGCGAGCCCGACGCGCCGGTGCATTACGTGGAAAACGGCCTGATCAATTCGCTGTTCGGCCTGCTGTGCTGGGACGTGATCTTCGCGCCGCTGCCGGGCGCGTTTTTCCACCCGTTCCAGCGCGGGCCTGCCGACTTGCACAGTGAGGACTTTCATCAGCGCCGAACCGAGTTATTCAGCACGTGCTTTGAGCAACTGCGGGACGAGCGCTACAAGACCACCATTCGCCAGCGTTACGTGGACAAATGGGGCATTCAATCGCCCTTTGTGTTCTGGAACCTGCTCAGCGAAGAGCTGCTGGAGCAGGCCCTGACGTGCCTGCCGGCCGAACACTTGCGCTACTGGTTCGAGCGGCTGCTGCTGGATATCCGCGCCAACCGCACCGGGATGCCCGACCTGATCCAGTTCTGGCCGGCGCAGAAGACCTACCGCATGATCGAGGTCAAGGGCCCTGGCGACCGCCTGCAGGACAACCAACTGCGCTGGCTGGAGTTCTGCGGCGAGTACCAGATGCCGGTCACGGTCTGCTATGTGCGCTGGGCAGAGCCCGCTTGAGCTACAGCGTCGCGGTGCGCGCGTTGTGCGAATTTACCGCCAAGGTCGGTGACCTGGACCTGCGCTTTACCCCGTCGCCCAGTGCCCAGGAAGGCATCGTCGGCCATCGCACGGTGGCGTCGCGGCGCAGCGCGCATTACCAGAACGAAGTCGCGCTCGAGGGCGAGTACGAGCAACTCAAGGTGCGGGGCAGGGCGGACGGCTATGACCCGGACAGCAACCGCCTCGAAGAGGTAAAAACCTATCGCGGCGACCTTAAGGCCCAGCCGGCCAACCATCGGCAATTGCATTGGGCCCAGGTCAAGGTCTATGGCTGGCTGATGTGCCAGAAGCTGGGGCTTGATGAGATCGAGCTGGCGCTGGTGTATTTCGATATCGTCGGCGAGGGCGAGACCCTGCTCAAGCAGCGCTTTGCCGCGCCGGACCTGGAGCGCTTCTTCAAGCAGCAATGCGCGCTGTTTCTCGACTGGGCCCACCAGCAGATGCAACACCGTGAGGCGCGCAACCGCGACGCGCAAGGCCTGGCGTTTCCCCATGCCGAGTTTCGCAGCGGTCAGCGTTCGTTGGCCGAATCGGTCTACAAGGCGGTGAGCACCGGCCGTTGCCTGATGGCCCAGGCGCCGACCGGCATCGGCAAGACCGTCGGCACGCTGTTTCCGATGCTCAAGGCCCTGGCGCCGCAGCAGTTGGACAAGGTATTTTTCCTCACCGCCAAGACCCCGGGCCGCAAGCTGGCGCTGGATGCCGCCCAGGTGCTGTACGACAGCAGCCCCGCGCTGTCCCTGCAGGTGCTGGAACTGGTGGCCCGGGACAAGGCCTGCGAACACCTGGACAAAGCCTGCCACGGCGACTCGTGCCCGCTGGCCAGGGGCTTTTACGATCGCTTGCCCGCCGCCCGCCAGGCGGCAGCCAGGGTGCGGCTGCTCGATCAGCGTCACCTGCGGGAGGTGGCCCTGGCCCACGACGTCTGCCCGTATTACCTGAGCCAGGAAATGGCGCGCTGGACCGACGTGGTGGTTGCCGACTACAACTACTATTTCGACTTCGGCGCCATGCTCTTCGGGCTTGCGCAGCTCAATCAGTGGCGCGTCGCGGTGCTGGTCGACGAGGCGCATAATCTGGTCGAGCGCGCGCGTTCGATGTACAGCGCCAGCCTCGACCAGTACAGCCTCAAGACGCTGCGCGACAGCGCCCCCGAGCCGTTGAAAAAGCCCTTGCAGCGCCTGAACCGTGAGTGGAATGCGCTGCACAAGGACCAACTGGCGCCGTATCAGGCATACGCGGCCAAACCCGACAAGCTGCTCCAGGCCCTGAGCCAGTGTGCCAGCGCCATGGGCGAGTATTTCAACGACCATCCCGAAGCCCTCAGTGGCGACTTGCAGGCCTTTTACTTCGAGGCGCTGCAATTTAACAAGGTGGCCGAGCTGTTCAATGAACACTTCATCTTCGATATCAGCAAACGCCAGTTCAGCGCCAAGCGCAGCAGCTCGACCCTGTGCCTGCGCAACGTGGTGCCGGCCGAGTTCATTCGCCCCAGGTTGACAGCCGCGCGCAGCAGCGTGCTGTTCTCCGCGACCCTCAGCCCGCGCCACTACTACGCCGACTTGCTCGGGTTGCCGCCGGACACCGCCTGGGTTGACGTCGAATCGCCGTTCAAGGCCGAGCAACTGCAGGTGAGCATCGTCGACCGCATCTCCACGCGGTTCGTGCACCGCCAGGCGTCGCTGGAACCCATCGTGGAACTGATCGCCCGGCAGTTCGCCACGCAGCCGGGCAACTACCTGGCGTTTTTCTCCAGCTTCGATTACCTGCAACAAGTCGCGCAGCTGCTGGCCGAGCGGCACCCGCAGATTGCGCTGTGGCTGCAGTCGCGAGGCATGGCCGAAGCTGAACGCCAGGCCTTTCTGGACCAGTTCACCCCGCACAGCCAGGGCGTGGGGTTTGCGGTACTGGGTGGCGCCTTTGGCGAAGGCATCGACTTGCCCGGTGCACGCCTGATCGGCGCGTTCATCGCCACCCTGGGCCTGCCGCAGCTCAATCCGGTGAATGAACAGATGAAAGCGCGCATGGGCGCGATCTTCGGCGCGGGCTATGACTACACCTATTTTTATCCCGGTATCCAGAAAGTGGTGCAGGCAGCGGGGAGGGTGATCCGCAGTCAACATGATCGGGGTGTGGTGATGTTGATCGATGATCGCTTTGGTGAGGCGCGGGTGAGGCAGTTGCTGCCCAAATGGTGGTCGCCAACGACCTGAGGGACTCACCGCCATTCAAATGTGGGAGGGCTTGCCCTGATACCCGCTGTAGGAGCGAGCTTGCTCGCGAAAAACTCACAGGCACCGCGTTCATTCAGGAAGCACGCGTTATCGTTGACGTTTTTCGCGAGCAAGCTCGCTCCTACAGACGGCGGTACTGGGTTGAGTGTCAGACCACTTCCAGGTAGGAGCTTTGTATCGCCCGTGCCAGTTCGCGCACGGTGTCGATAAAGTCGGTCAGCCGGGTGTGCAGCCCGTCTTCCAGAATCTCATCGATCCCGGTGTACCGCAGGCGTGCCTCGAATTCGGCGGCCAGGCGCTGCGCCGTGCGGCCGTAACTGCCGGGCAGGTCGGCGAGGATGTGGCTCAGTTCCTCGATGCACGCATGCAGTGAACGCGGCACGTCGCTGCGCAACAGCAGCAGCTCGGACACCGAACGGGCGTTCAAGGCATTCGGGTACAGCTCGGTATAGGCTTCGAACGAGGACAGCGCGCGCAACAGGGCGCTCCACTGGTAATAGCCGCGTGCCGACACGTCGCTGACTTCTTCGGACTCTTCACCAAACATCTCATAGCGCGCATCCAGCAGGCGCAGGGTGTTGTCCGCACGTTCGACGAAGGTGCCCAGGCGAATGAATCGGTAGGCGTCATTGCGCATGATGGTGCCGGAGGTTGCGCCGCGAAACAGGTGCGAGCGTTGCTTGACCCAGTCACAGAAATGGCTGATGCCATGCCGCGCCAGGCCGCCGGCGGCGATGCTGCGCATTTCCAGCCAGGTGGCGTTGAGGTTTTCCCACATGTCGGCGGTGATGCGTCCGCGCACGGCATGGGCATTGCCCCTGGCAGCGCGCAGGCAGTTGTAGATACTGGCCGGGTTTTCTTCATCCAGGGCGAAAAAGTGCAGCATGCGCCCGGCGTCCAGTTGCTGATGGCGCTCAAGGTAACTGTCCAACGTGCCGCTGCTGAGCAGCGACATCGCCAGTTCATCGAGCCCATCGCTGCGCCCGGCCTGGGGCATCAACGACAGCGAATAACTGACTTCCAGCATGCGCGCCAGGTTCTCGGCGCGCTCAAGATAGCGGGACATCCAATACAGATCTGCGGCGGTTCTACTCAACATACTCAGCCCTCCACCACCCAGGTGTCCTTGGTTCCGCCGCCTTGCGACGAGTTGACGATCAGCGAGCCTTCCTTGAGCGCTACACGGGTCAGGCCGCCGGGCACCAGGCGGGTTTCCTTGCCCGAGAGCACGAACGGGCGCAGGTCGATATGCCGCGGCGCGATGCCGTTTTCGACGAAGGTCGGGCAGGTGGACAGGCTCAGGGTCGGTTGCGCGATATAGGCATGGGGACGCGACTTGATGCGCTGGCGAAAGTCCTCGATCTCGGCAGCGCTGGACGCCGGGCCCACCAGCATGCCGTAGCCGCCCGAGCCCTGGGTTTCCTTGACCACCAGTTGCGCAAGGTTGGCCAGCACATGGGACAGTTCATCCGGCTTGCGGCACTGGAAGGTCGGGACGTTCTGCAGGATGGGTTCTTCATCCAGGTAAAAACGGATCATGGCCGGCACATAGGGGTAGATCGACTTGTCGTCGGCCACGCCGGTGCCGATGGCGTTGGCCAGTACCACGTTGCCCGCGCAATAGGCGGCCACCAGGCCGGGCACGCCGAGCATCGAGTCGGGGTTGAACGCCTGCGGGTCGAGGAAGGCGTCATCGATGCGCCGGTAGATCACATCAACCGCCTTGGGGCCGTCGGTGGTGCGCATGAATACCTTGAGTTCGTGCACGAACAGGTCGGCGCCTTCCACCAGCTCCACGCCCATTTCCCGAGCCAGGAAGGCATGCTCGAAGAAGGCGCTGTTGAAGCGCCCTGGGGTGAGGACCACCACGTTGGGGTTGTCCAGGCGGCTGGCGCTTTTCAGGGTCTTGAGCAGCAGGTTGGGGTAGTGGTCCACCGGCGCGATGCGCTGCCTGGCGAACACTTCCGGGAACAGGCGCATCATCATCTTGCGGTCTTCGAGCATGTAGCTGACGCCGCTGGGGGTGCGCAGGTTGTCTTCGAGTACGTAGTAGGTGCCGTCGCCGTCGCGTACCAGGTCGACGCCGGAGATGTGCGAGTAAATGTCGCGGTGCAGGTCCAGCCCGACCATTGACTTCTGATAGCCCTCATTGCCCAGCACCTGGTCTGCCGGGATGATGCCGGCCTTGATGATGCGCTGGCCGTGGTAGATATCGGCGAGAAACATGTTCAACGCGGTGACCCGCTGGATACAGCCGCGCTCGATCACGCTCCATTCGCTGGCGGGAATGCTGCGCGGGATGATGTCGAAGGGGATCAGGCGCTCGGTGTCTTGCTCGTCGCCGTACAGGGTGAAGGTGATCCCGGCGCGGTGGAACAGCAAATCCGCTTCACGGCGACGCTGGGCCAGCAGTTCCGGCGGCGTATTGGCCAGCCAGCGGGAGAAATCCTGATAATGCGCACGGCAGGCGCCGTCTGCATCATTCATTTCATCGAAGAAAGATCGAGCCATTCCAGTACCTTGTCAGTGCCCAGCCTTGCTTGGTTGGCAGCTTGCTTGGGTGGCACTGCCGCTAAAAACGCTTTTCTTATGAGCCTGTGGCTAAGGGTGCCAACAGGCCTGGTCCTTACTTTCTTATGGAGTCGGCTCTGGGTCGGGGGGTAACGAATGCTCCTGTTTACCGGCGGATGAATGGATTAAGCAAGGCTTGTGCCGGAAACGGCAGTCACTACCGGTAAATCCTCTGTAGGAGCGAGCTCGCTCGCGAAGAACGCACGGGCAATGGGTTCAAGCAGACTGGCGCGTCATCGTTGAAGATCTTCGCGAGCAAGCTCGCTCCTACGGGGGTCGGGGGGTGCTCTGATTTGGTGCGCGACGAACTTGAACTTCACCCAGGTCCGCTTCTTCTAATGAGCCTTGAAACCGGATGGAGCCGCATCGTGCCCAGAATCATTTCGCCCAACACCCCGGAAGCGGCGTTGACCGACCACAGCGAGCACAACGCCAAGATCTTCGGTTCGCCCAAGGACCGTCTCGACTTCTATCGTCGCGAGATCCAGTACGAAACCAGCATCCTGGCCAACCGCACCGACGCCTACCTCACCGCCCAGTCATTCCTGGTGATTGCCTTCGTCTCCGGCATGGGCAATCTGAACCCGGAGTGGGGCAAGTTGTTCACCCTGGTGGTGCCGGCGATTCTCGCCGCCCTGGGCATTCTCAGCTCACTCAACGCCTGGCCCGGCATCCGCGCCGCGTACGAGATCATCGATCACTGGCACTACAAGCAAAGCGAGTTGCTGCGCAGTGAGCCGGTGATGGGCCTGGCCTATGACGAGTCGCCGCTGTTTTCCGAAATGGAGTCCACCCACAAGGGCTATCGCAAGTCCCTGCTGTTCTCCATGCGCGCGCCGTGGTTGTTCATGGGGTTCTGGCTGGTGTTGGGCATTTATGCCTTTTACATCCAGGTCGACAACCCATTGCGCTGAGCAATCGGACGGAACTTCACCCGTTAACCCAGCGCCTTAGCTTTACGGGGTACAGATTCCCCGCAAGCCTGCAATGAGGTGCGCCATGACCACAGATCACGATCCCCAGACCACTGACCGCAACGACCCGGCGATCGACGCCGGCAAGCCGGCCCCCGGCACCGCCGCCGATGCACCCAAGGACCCGACGCCGGCCAGCGACCCGGACGCCCAGGAAAACGACTACAGTCCGGACTTCAAGCCTGAGCCTGAGCACAAGCCTGAAACCGATGCCGATATCGATACGCAGGGCGGTTAGAGGAGACAGTCATGTCAAAAGAACTGGACGAAGAACTCAACGATCCGGGCAATGAAGACCCGGGCTCATTGATGGACGATGCCGAGGTGCCGCTCAACGATCTGGATGAAGCGGCGGACGTCGGCAATAGCGAAGATCAGCACTGATCCGGCGGCGCGCCCCAGGTTTCACTGTTTCTGCGCGGTGCGCCGTTCGTACCACACCAGCATCGGCTGGGTGCTCAAGCCATGCACCATGATGCTCAACGCAATCACCGAAAGCGTGAGGTTCACCGCCACGGCGCTGCTGGTGCCGATCAGCCCGTGGTTGAGGGCATAGAACAGATAGTAGATGCTGCCGATTCCGCGAATGCCGAACCAACTGACCAAGCTACGTTGGCGACGGTCCATCAGGCTGCCCCACGGCATGGCGAACACGCTGAGCGGGCGAATTACGCAAAACAGCAGCGCGGCCAGCGCCAGTGCGCGCCAATCCCAATGGCTGACCAGCACGATGCCCAGCACGGTCACCAGGAACACTTCCATGGAACGCTCCACCAGGCTGCCGAAGGCGAGCATGTCGCCCATCATTACGCCGGCCGCGATTTGCGTATCCTGCAATTGACTCACATCGCCATGCAGGGCCCGTTCAGGCTCGATCTCCAGGTGACCGACCACCGGTTGCGCCAGATGCTCGGCGGGTGTCTGGGCGTAACCGGTGGACTTGAACTCCGCCTGGCGCAGCCCCAGGCCCGCCGCGAATACCGACAGGAAGCCATAACCACCGATGGCTTCAGCGCTGACATAGGCCAGGGCGATCAGCGCCAGGGTCAGGTAGTCATTGGGTGACAAGGTGCTGTCGGCATTGATCAGGCGCAGGCGCAAGGTCAAACGACCGATACCACGCCCCATCCAGTAACCCGTCAACAGCCCGGCCGGCACTGCCCACAGCAGGTTTTTCAGCACCCAGCCACCGAACCAGTCGCCATCGAAACCGCCATGCTGCATGAACAGCAGGCCGAAGATCACAAAGGGAAACGCGGTGCCGTCGTTCAAGCCGGCTTCGCCGGACAGGCCGAAACGCAGGGGGTCGTAGTCCTGGGCATTATTGACCTGAACCAGGCCGGCCAGTACCGGGTCGGTGGGCGCCAGCATCGCGCCCACCAACAGCGACACGCCCCACGACAGCTGGAACAGGTAATGCAGCGCCAGGCAGGCGCCGAAGATGGTCAGCAGCATCACCGGCCCGGCCATGCCAAAGGCGATGCGCCAAGTGCGGTGCCTGAGCGGCAGGCGCAGTTTCAAGCCGCTGACGAACAGCGAAAACAGCACCGCGACTTCAGTCAGGTGCTCCATCCAGCGGGCTGAGCCCTTGATGTCCAGGTCCAGCAGGTCCACACCCAGCGGGCCGATGGCGACGCCCAACAGCAGGCACACCGCCGAGGTGGTCACCGGCATCCAGCGCAGGTAGGAGGACGTGAGGGCGAGGGTCAGCAATACGGCGCCCAGTACGGCCAACCATAGAATAAATGTCATCGAACGAGCACCGGGGGCCGTGGTTTGTGCAGGTTTTGAGGGCCGCGGCAGGGTGCAGGTTCAATGTGATTGCATCGCGTTGCCACTCACGCCGGCCACGGTTTCACGCTGATTTGATCCGATCCTGCAACAAGCGCTCCAGCGTCTCCACCGGCAATGGTCGGCTGAACAGATAGCCCTGGATCTGATCGCAGCCGGCTTCTTTCAGGAAGGCCAGCTGCGCCTGGGTTTCCACCCCTTCGGCGACGACGCGCAGCTTCAAGCTGTGAGCCAGTTCGATGATCGTGCGGGTAATCGCCGCATCCTGCGGGTTGGTGGTGACTTCGCGGATAAATGCGATGTCGATCTTCAACGTGTCGATGGGGAAGCGACGCAGGTACGCCAGGCTCGAATAACCGGTGCCGAAATCGTCGATGGCGATCTTCACGCCCATGGCGCGCAGGCGTTGCAGGGCGGCGATAGTGTGTTCAGTGTTTTCCATCAGCGAGCCTTCGGTGAGTTCCACCTCCAGCCAGTGGGCGTCAACGCCGGTTTCGACCAGGATGTGCTCGATGTCGGCAATCAGGTCGCCCTCGATCAACTGATGCCCCGAGACGTTGACCGACACTTCAATCGCACCGAGGCCGTTCAATTGCCAGGCGGCGATCTGTCGGCACACGCTCTCAATTACGCAGCGTCCCACGGGCACGATCAGGCCGAGGTTTTCCAGGATCGGCACGAACACCGCCGGCGATACCGCGCCATACCCTGGCCGATCCCAGCGCAGCAAGACTTCCAGGCCGCAGACTTCGCCGTTGGCCAGTTCGACCTTGGGCTGGTAGTGCAGGGCAAACGCGTGTTGTTCGACCGCCTCGCGCAGGTCGTTCTCCAGGTCTTGCCGGGCCAGGTCGTGCACGTTCATCTGGGTGTGATCGCTGCCGCGTTGTTGCAATTGCTGCTCCAGCCTCAGGCTGTGTTGCTTGAGCTCATCGCCATGGGCCTTGAGCCGCAGCAGGTTGCGCACCCGCAGCCACAGTTCGACGCGTTCGACCGGCTTGCTGATGAACTCCTCGGCGCCGGTTTCCAGGCCGCTGACCCGCGCGCTGGATTCGCTCAAGGCCGAGAGCATGATGATCGGGATGTTCGCCGTGACGGGGTTGGCCTTGAGCTGGGTGGCCACTTCGTAGCCGTCCATGCCGGGCATCATGATGTCCAGCAGGATCAGGTCGGGCGGCTGCTGCGCCACCAACTGCAAGGCTTCTTCGCCGTTGCTCGCGCTCAGGGTCTGGTAACCCTCATGCTGCAGCAGGGTTTCCAGGAGTTTGCGGACCTGGGGTTCATCGTCAACGATCAACAGGGTTGCGGGTGAGCTGGCCATGGAGAGAACTCATGCGGGAGGTGTGATGGTCGGGTTCAGCAGGGTGTCGATCACCTGGTACAGCTCCTTGTAGCGCAGGGGCTTGGTGACGTAGGCGTCGCAACCGGCCAGGCGGGTTTTTTCCCGATCTTCCTTCATGGCCATGGCGGTGAGGGCGATCACCGGGATATGCGCGGTGAGCGGGTCTTGCTTGAGCAAGCGGGTCGCGGCCAGGCCGTCCATGCCTGGCAACTGGATGTCCATCAGGATCAGCGCCGGTTGTTGTACGCGGGCCAGGGTCAGCCCGCTTTCGGCATCCGCCGCCCACTGCACGTTGTGCCCGGCGCTGACCAGCAGCAGGCGCGCCAGGCGCATATTCGCTTCGTTGTCTTCGATGATCAGGATATCGGCCATGCGGCCTCCGGAATGCGGTGCAGCGGCAGCCACGCCACGAAACGCGCGCCCAGGCCTTCGCGGCTGGCCACGGCCACGCTGCCGCCGTGCAGTTCGGTCAACTGCTTGACCATCGCCAGCCCCAGGCCGGTGCCTTCGAATTTGCGCGCCAGGCTGCTGTCGATCTGGCTGAAGGCCTTGAACAACTTGCCCATGTCATCCGGGGCGATGCCGATACCGGTGTCGCTCACGCTCAGCTCGAGGAATGCCGGGTGACTGCCGGGCGGCAGGGCAAAACCCTGCACCGGCCAATCGCCGGGGACCCGGCCGACCTGGTCACGCCCGACTTCACGCACCACCAGGGTCACGGTGCTGCCGTGCTCACTGAACTTCACCGCATTGGCCAGCAGGTTGTAGACGATCTGCTTGGTCTTGCGCAGGTCCAGTTGCAGCCAGCCAAAATCCTGCGGGTTGTCCAGCGTCAACTGGATGCGCTGCAGGGCGGCCTTTTCACGCACGATCAACAGGCTGTTGGCCAACAGGCCGGCCAGTTCCACGGGTTCCAGTTCGAGGTCCATCATCCCGGCCTCGACCTTGGACAGGTCGAGGATGTCGTTGATCAACGCCAGCAGATGCTGGCCGCTGGTGAAGATATCGCCGATGTATTCGCGCTGGATCTCGCTCATGTCGCCCACCAGCCCGTCCTTGAGCGCCTCGGAAAAACCGATCACCGCGTTCAGCGGTGTGCGCAGTTCATGGGACATGGTGGCGAGAAATTCCGACTTCATGTGGTTGGCATGCTCCAACTCCAGGTTCTTTTCTTCCAGGGCACGTTCGAAGCCTTTGCGCTCGGCCTCTTCCTGCTTGCGCGCGGTGTTATCGGTGCCGATCAGCAGGTAACCGATGATCGTGTCATGCCGATTGCGCAGGGCCGTTACCGAGACCATGGCCGACAAGCGACTGCCGTCCTTGCGGATGTAGGTCAGCTCGTAGATGTCTTCGATGCCGCGGGAGGCCTTGAAGACCAGGGCTTCGAACCCCGGCGTGATCGGCGTATCGAGTTCCAGGCTCAGAGCGGCGGCGCGGGTAATCAGTTCGGCTGGGTCGGAGATGTCGGCGGGGGTGATGCGGTTGAGCACATCGGCGGCGGCGTAACCGAGCATGCGTTCGGCGCCGACGTTGAAGATCTGGATCACGCCCTTTTCGTCAGTGGCGATGCTGGAGAAATAGGCGCTGTTGAAGATCGCATCCTGCAGCGCGCCGGTCTTGAGCAAGGTTTTCTGGCGCTTGAACTCGACGATTTTTTCGGCGCGTGATTGGGGCGGGTCGGGTAGGGGGGTGTCCATTGCCAGGTAATCCGTGAACGTCAGGCCTGCCATCGGCACAGGGCGATGGCGCAGAACATGTTCACAGAAGACCGCGCGAACGCGACGATGAGGACATGAGTTTGTTGGACAATAGCAGAGATTGTGGCGTTTTGATGGCCGAGGCCGGCCTTTTGACGCAATAGCGTCCGCATTTCAATGATTTACGTGTTTCTTCGCTGATGAAACGTTTCACCTTACGGATAATTGGCAACGCAAGCGCTTGCGTAAGCAAATGTATCTAAACTAGAGTCGGCAGCACTCGACAACAAAAACAATAAATCCAGGAGCTCATCCATGAGCCTTGAACCCTTGCTTGAGATGCAGGGCATCAGCAAAACCTTCAACGGTTTGCGCGTGCTCAAAAGTGTCGGCCTGAAGGTCTACCCCGGCGAAATTCACGCCTTGATGGGGGAGAACGGCGCCGGCAAGTCCACGCTGATGAAAATCCTCTCCGGCGCCTACCAAGCCGATCCCGGCGGCGTTATCCGCATCGACGGCCAACCCGTCGCCAGCTTCACTCCCGCTACCGCCAAGGCCCTGGGCATCGCCGTGATCTACCAGGAACTGAGCCTGTGCCCGAACCTGAGCGTGGCCGAGAATATCTACCTGGGCCGCGAACTGCGCCGAGGCTGGACCATCGACCGCAAGGGCATGCAGGCCGGTTGCGTGGAGGTGCTGCAACGCCTGGGCGCCGAATTCACCGGCGCCACCCAGGTCAGCAGCCTGTCGATTGCCGAGCGCCAGTTGGTCGAAATCGCCCGCGCCCTGCATGCCCACGCCAGGATCCTGGTGATGGACGAACCGACCACGCCGTTGTCGTCCCGTGAAACCGACCGTCTGTTCGCGCTGATCAAACAACTGCGCAGCCAGGGCCTGGCAATCATCTACATCAGCCATCGCATGGCCGAAATCTACGAGCTGTCGGACCGCGTCTCGGTGCTTCGCGACGGCCAATACATCGGCGAGTTGACCCGCGCGGCGCTGTCGGCCGACGTGCTGGTGAAAATGATGGTGGGTCGCGACCTGTCCGGCTTCTACAAGAAGGAACACGCTGCCTATAACCCCGGCAACGTAGTGATGCGCGTGCGCGACATGGCCGATGGCAAGCGCGTGCGCCACTGCAGTTTCGATCTGCATGCCGGTGAAGTGCTGGGCATTGCCGGGCTGGTGGGGGCAGGGCGCACGGAGCTGGCGCGGCTGATCTTCGGCGCCGACCCGCGCACCAGCGGCACCCTGGAAGTGGTGGGCAAGACGGTGACGCACCTGCGCACCCCGGCAGACGCCATTGGTGCCGGCGTGGTGTACCTCACCGAAGACCGCAAGGCCCAGGGCCTGTTCCTGGACATGAGCGTGGCCGACAACATCAATGTGTGCGCCTGCGTGCCGGATGCGCGGGCCGGTGGCGTGCTCGATCGCGCCCATGGCGCACAGCGCGCCAATGACGCGATCAAGTCGCTGTCGATTCGCGTGGCCTCGGGCAAGGTCACTGTGGGCGCGCTGTCCGGCGGCAACCAGCAGAAGGTGTTGCTCGCGCGGCTGCTGGAGGTCAAGCCCCATGTACTGATTCTGGATGAGCCCACCCGTGGCGTGGACATCGGCTCCAAATCCGAGATTTACCGCATCATCAATCAATTGGCCCAGGCGGGTGTCGGCATTGTGGTGATCTCCAGCGAACTGCCGGAAATCATCGGCACCTGCGACCGTGTGCTGATCATGCGCGAAGGCCAGTTGGTGGCTGAAGTCGGCGGGGCCTCCGGTCACGTCATCTCCCAGGAACGTATTATCGACCTCGCCACCGGTGGCGATCAGGTGGCTGCCAATGGCTGAATTCAATAGCGCAACAACCGTGGGCAAGGCGGAACGCGTGCGTGAGCTGATGCGCACGGTGGGCATGTTGCCGGTGCTGGTGTTGCTGCTGGTGGGCTTCGCCCTGGCCAGCGAGAACTTCATGACCCTGCAGAACCTGTCGATCATCACCCAGCAGGCCTCGGTGAATGTGGTGCTGGCGGCCGGCATGACCTTCGTGATTCTCACGGCGGGCATCGACCTGTCGGTGGGCGCGATCCTGGCGGCGTCGGCGGTGGTGGCATTGCAGGCGTCGATGTCGCCGCAGTTCGGCATGTTCGGCATCGCCGCCGGGATTGGCTTTGGCCTGTTGCTGGGCTTGGTCAACGGCGGGTTGATCGCTTTCATGCGGTTGCCGCCGTTCATCGTCACCCTCGGCGCGCTCACCGCCATGCGTGGCCTGGCAAGGCTTTTGGCCGACGACAAGACCGTGTTCAACCCCGACTTGCCGTTTGCTTTCATCGGCAATGACTCCATCCTCGGTGTGCCCTGGCTGGTGGTGATTGCCGTGGCGGTGGTGGCGCTGTCGTGGTTCATCCTGCGTCGCACGGTGATGGGCGTGCAGATCTATTCGGTGGGTGGCAACCCGGAAGCGGCGCGACTGTCGGGGATCAAGGTGTGGAAGGTGCTGTTGTTCGTCTACGCCATGTCCGGCGCGCTGGCCGGGCTCGGCGCGGTGATGAGCGCCTCGCGCCTGTTCGCCGCCAACGGCCTGCAACTGGGGCAGTCCTATGAACTGGATGCGATTGCCGCCGTGATTCTCGGTGGCACCAGCTTTACCGGCGGCGTCGGCACCATCGGCGGCACCCTGATCGGTGCGCTGATCATTGCGGTGCTCACCAATGGCCTGGTGCTGCTGGGGGTGTCGGATATCTGGCAGTACATCATCAAGGGCATCGTGATCATCGGCGCGGTGGCGCTGGATCGCTATCGCCAGTCCGGCGCGCGTACCTGAGTTGGCTCATACAACAATCACAAGAGAGAGACCCGCATGAACGTCAAACGTATTTTCCCGCTGATTGCCTTGGCTGCCCTGATGTCCCAGGCCGTGCAAGCCCGTGAACTCAAGGCCCTGGGCATCAGCATGGGTTCGCTGGGCAACCCGTATTTCGTCACGCTGGCCGATGGCGCCACGGCGCGGGCCAAGGCGTTGAACCCCAACGTCAAGGTCACTTCGGTGTCGGCCGACTATGACTTGAGCAAGCAGTTTTCGCAGATCGACAACTTTATTTCCTCCAAGGTCGACCTGATCCTGATCAATGCCGTCGACCCGTCCGCCATGGCCTCGGCGATCAAGAAAGCGCGGGATGCCGGGATTGTCGTGGTGGCGGTGGATGTGGATGCCAAGGGCGTGAACGCCACGGTGCAGACCGACAACGTCGAAGCCGGCAAGCTGGCCTGCCAATACCTGGTGGATAAACTCTCGGGCAAAGGCAATGTGATTATCCAGAACGGCCCGCAAGTGACCGCCGTGACCGACCGCGTCAAAGGCTGCAAGGCCGCGCTGGCCACCGCGCCGGATATCAAGCTGCTGTCCGACGACCAGGACGCCAAGGGCTCGCGCGAAGGCGGCCTGAACGCGATGCAGGGTTACCTTACGCGCTTCCCGAAAATCGACGGGCTGTTCGCGATCAACGACCCGCAAGCCATTGGCAGCGACCTGGCGGCCAAGCAACTCAAGCGCAGCGGCATCATTATCACCTCGGTGGACGGCGCGCCGGATATCGAAAACGCGCTGAAGACCGACACCCAGATCCAGGCCTCCGCCAGCCAGGACCCGTGGGCCATGGCCCAGACCGCCGTGGACGTGGGCAATGACCTGCTCAACGACAAAGCTCCCTCGCAAGCGGTGACCTTGCTCACGCCCAAGCTGATCACCCGCGACAACGTGGGCAGCTACAGCGGCTGGTCGAGCAAACACTGAAGTCTTGACCCGAGGGGATAGCGCCATGGTCACCATGGATGACGTGGCACGCAGGGCCGGGGTGTCGACATCGACGGTGTCCCATGTGCTCAACGGTACGCGCAAGGTCAGCCCGGCCACGGTGCAGGCGGTGCAACAAGCGATCCAGGTGCTGGGCTACGCGCCCAACACCCTGGCGCGTTCACTGGCGCGGTCGAGCACCAATACGATTGGCGTGGCGATCTCGGCGCTGTCTAACCATTACTTCAGCGAGACCGTGCACGCGATTGAAACCGCGTGTGCCAGGCACGGCTACATGATGCTGTTCGTCGACACCCACGACGACCCGGAGCAGGAATTGCGGGTCGTCACCGCGCTGCATCAGCGGCGGGTCGACGGCATTGTGCTGGCGCCGTCGAACGGCTCGCTGGCCCTGGATTACCTACGCGCCAATGCAATTCCCGCGGTGCTGGTGGATCGCATGATGAGTGAGCAGTTCGATCAGGTCGGGGTGGAGAATGCGCAGCCGACCCAGGCCCTTATTGAACACCTGATTGCCCATGGGCATCGCCGTATTGCTTTCATTGCTGGGCGTGCCGGGTTCAGTACCACGGATGAGCGTGTGGCCGGGTACAAAGCTGCGTTGCAGGCGGCGGGGCTGGTGTTTGATCCGCAGTTGCTGGTCAATGGCGGCTCCAACACCGAGCCGGCACGCCAGGCCACCGTGCAGTTGCTGAGCCTGGCCGCGCCGCCGACCGCCATCATGGCCGGCAACAACCTGATGACCCTGGGCGCCATGCAGGCTCTGCGTGACGCCCACATCGATGTGCCGGAGCAAATGGCCCTGGTCGGGTTCGATGATTTCGAATGGGCGGATTTTTTCCTGCCGCGCCTGAGCCTGATCGCACAGCCGGTGCAGGCCCTCGGCGCACGTGCGGTGGACTTATTGCTGCAACGCATGGCTTCTCCCAGCTCGCCGCCCCAGAGCGTACGACTGGCGCCGACCCTGCAATTACGTAATTCCTGCGGCTGTGATTGATTGGAATAACCCACGTATGAACGGTCCTGTTTCCCTCGGTATTGATCTTGGCACCTCTGAACTCAAGGCCATCCTCATGGATCTCGACGGCAGGGTGCTGGCCCATGCCGGCGTGCGCTTGAGCGTATCGCGTCGCCATGAAGGCTGGTCCGAACAGGCGCCCCAAGACTGGTGGCACGCGTGTTTACAGGCGCTGGAACAGCTGCGCGAGCATGCGGCGTTTGCCCGTGTGGCCTGTATCGGCCTGTCGGGGCAGATGCACGGCGCGGTATTGCTCGGGGATGACAACCGCGTGTTGTACCCGGCCATCCTGTGGGACGACTCACGCGCGGTAGTACAGGCGCAGCAACTGGGCGTCGAGCATGCCGAGGTCACGGGCAGCTTGCCGATGGCCGGGTTGACCGCGCCCAAGCTCCTATGGCTGCAACAGCATGAACCTGAGGTGTTCAACGCGATTGATTGCGTGCTGTCGCCCAAGGATTACCTGCGCCTGTGCCTGAGTGGCGAGCGCATCAGCGAGATGTCGGATGCCGCCGGCACCCTGTGGCTGAATGTGGCGCAGCGTGAATGGTTTACCCCGATGCTGCGCGCCACCGGCCTAGCGCCTGCGCAAATGCCCAGGCTGGTGGAGGGCGGCAGCGCGAGTGCCTGTGTAACGGCGGTCGGGCTCGGCTTGTCGCCGCAGGTGGTCATCGCCGGTGGCGGCGGGGATAACCCGGCGGCGGCGGTGGGTATCGGTGCAATCAATGCCGGTGACGGCTTTATCACCCTGGGCACCAGCGCGGCGATTGTCGCGATTACCGACCACGCCGCCGGCAACCCGGCCAGTGCGGTGCACAGCTTCTGCCACGCGCTGCCCGAGCGCTGGTACACCATGGGCGCGATGTTGGCCGGTGCCAGTTGCCTGCGCTGGGTAACACGCCTGACGGGCCTGCCGGATGAGCAAACGCTGTTGGACCAGGTGCAGGCGCAATTGCCCATCGAGCAGGGGGTACCGTTGTCCACGCCGTTGTTCCTGCCGTACCTGGCGGGTGAGCGCACGCCCCATAACGACCCCTTGCTGCGCGGAGGCTTCATGGGCCTCGGCCACGACTGCACGCCGGCGATGCTCGGCTACGCGGTGATGGAAGGCGTGGGTTTCGGCCTGCTCGACGCCTGGCGCGCGGTGCAATCGACCGGTGCCGAGGTCAAGTCCTTTGCGCTCGTAGGCGGAGGGGCGCGCAGTGAGTATTGGGCGCAATTGCTGGCCAATATTCTGCAAAGGGAAGTCTTTACGTTGCACGGCAGCGAATTGAGTGCGTGCATTGGGGCGGCGAAATTGGGGTATATGGCCATCGTGCAGGGCGCGGATCTGCTGGCGGCGGGTATGCCGGTGAAGATGCGGTATGTGCCTGATGAGCGGCATCAGCCTGTGTTGGCGGCGCGCTATCGCAAATTCCAGGGGTTGCTCGCGGCAGCGAAAGCCCTTCAGGATTAAACAGAACTAATGTGGGAGGGGGCTTGCTCCCGATGGCAGTGTGTCAGTCTCAGATATGCTGACTGACACTCCGCTATCGGGGGCAAGCCCCCTCCCACATTTGGATCGCAGCGCATCAGATTAGATAGCTGTCGGCTGTGAGACTGCCAACTGCAGCGCCACAGCTCAGGAGCCATACCGCAATTTACTGTGGGAGGGGGCTTGCCCCCGATAGCAGTGTGTCAGTCTCCGATGTGTTGACTGACACTCCGCCATCGGGAGCAAGCCCCCTCCCACATTTGGATCGCAGCGCATCAGTTAGATAGCTGTCGGCTGTGAGACTGCCATCTGCAGCGCCATAGGTCCGGAGCTATACCGCAATTTACTGTGGGAGGGGGCTTGCCCCCGATGGCAGTGTGTCAGTCTCCGATGTGTTGACTGACACTCCGCTATCGGGGGCAAGCCCCCTCCCACAGGTTTGTGCGGTGTGCCGTCGGTCAGTCGGTCAACGGCGGCAACCGCCGCTTCACCGGGGTTTTCTTGACGATGGCGGTGTTGGTTTCGGCGTACCCGTTGATTCGGTCCAACAGGCTGTCCAACTGATCCATGGTGCGCACATGCAGGCGGGCGATGAAGCAGTCTTCGCCGGTGACTTTGTCGCATTCAGTGAATTCGGGAATCGCCTGGATCTGGCGTTCCACTTCCTGCAACTTGCCGGGCAGGGGACGGATGCGCACGATGGCTTGCAGCAGGTAACCGAAGTGTTTGGGGTCGATGTCGACGGTGTAGTGGGTCAGCACGCCGCGTTCCTCCAAGCGTCGCAAGCGTTCGCCGACACTCGGCGAAGACAGCCCGGTAATGCCGGCCAGGGCCTTGAGGGACAGGCGTGAGTCATCCATCAAAGCGGCGATCAGTTGCTGGTCGATGGTATCAATCATGGATTTTGCCTAATAAATGAAGGTGATTCGAGGCTGCGGCCTTTTTTAGTCGCTGGAGCGGCTATGTGTCAGATTGCCATAATTGAGCCTCACTTGAGGAGCGTCAATTATGGATACCGCTGTCCGTCGCGGAATGTGGGAAATGATCGCCGCCATGCTGATTTCCGGCACCATCGGCTGGTTTGTACTGGTGTCCGGCGTGTCGGTGATCGAGGTGGTGTTCTGGCGCTGCGTTATCGGTGCGCTGGCGTTGTTGCTGGTGTGCGCCTGGTTCGGTTACCTGAGGCTGGACCTGCTCAGTTGGGCCAGGTTCGGGCTGGCCGTGCTCAGTGGCGTGGCCATTGTGGGCAACTGGTTGCTGCTGTTCGAATCCTACTCGCGCGCTTCAATCGCTATCAGTACGGCGGTGTACAACGTGCAACCGTTCATGTTGGTGATGCTGGCGGCGGTGTTTCTCGGTGAGCCGATCACCCTGCGCAAAATCACCTGGCTGAGCGTGGCGTTTCTGGGCATGTTGGCTATTGTCACGGCCCATGGTGCGCAGCCAGGCGGCGGCGACTATCTGGCAGGCGTCGCACTGGCCCTGGGCGCGGCTTTTTTGTACGCGGTCGCCGCGCTGATCATCAAGCGGCTCAAGGCGGTGCCGCCGCATTTGATGGCGTTGATCCAGGTGACCACCGGTGCCGTGCTGCTGGCGCCGCTGGTGCCCTGGGACAGTTTGCCCGCGTCGACCAATGCCTGGGCGGCGCTGGCGACCCTGGGTCTGGTGCACACGGGGTTGATGTATGTGTTGTTGTACGGGGCGATACAGAAGCTGCCGACCGCAATGACCGGCGCGTTGTCGTTCATCTACCCGATTGCGGCGATTTTCGTCGACTGGATCGCGTTCGGGCATCGCCTTGGGTGGCTGCAATGGCTGGGTGTGGCGGCGATTCTGCTGGCGGCGGCGGGGTTGCAGCGGGGCTGGTGGTGGCCCCGTAACCTCGGTAGGAGCGAGGGGGACGCCTAGTTCTTGCTCGTAGTTCTTGCTCGCGAAGAACGTTAACGATAACGCGGCGCATCGGTTTAACACGCGGCGTCCTTACGTTTTTCGCGAGCAGGCTCGCTCCTACAGAGGGTCAGTGCGTGCCCTGAAAGATGATGTTTTCCGGGTTGAAGTGCTCCACGGCGCTGCCCGGCTGCGGCAATCCGAGGATGTGCCCCTTGATCTTGCCGACCACGTGCATCTCGCACGGTTTGCAGTCGAACTTCAGCGTCAGTACTTCGTCGCCATGGATCAACTGCATCGGTGCCACTTTGGTTTTCACGCCCGTCACACCCTTGGCCTGTTTGGGGCACAGGTTGAACGAGAACCGCAGGCAGTGCTTGGTGATCATCACCGGCACTTCGCCGGTTTCTTCGTGGGCTTCGAAGGCCGCATCGATCAGCTTCACCCCGTGACGGTGATAGAAGTCGCGGGCCTTCTGGTTGTAGACGTTGGCCAGGAACGACAGGTGCGCATCCGGGTACACCGGCGGCGGCGAGGTCTCGGCCTTGCGCCCGCCACGTGGGTGTGCGGCCACGCGAGCGGCGGTCAGTGCCTCGATCACTTCACGACGCAGCGCCTTGAGTTGCGAGTTGGGGATGAAGTACGCCTGCGGCGCATCCAGCTCGATGCGGGTGGCGTGGTACTCGGTGGTGCCGAGCTGGCCCAGCAGGTCGCGCAGGGTGTCCAGGGCCTGTTCCGGCTTGTTGGCCACGCCGAACGGGCCGGGCAGGGTGACACTGGCGCTGATGCCTTCTTCGCTGGTGGCGGTGACGTCCAACTGTGCTTCACGCAGGCGCGCCACCCAGGACAGGCCGATACGGCGCTCGGCCGAGGTCTTGAGCAGTGCCTGTTGCCAGTTATGGTCCAGGTTGCGGTTGAGCGGGTGGTTCGGGCGCAGTTGATGCAGGCCGGCGGGCATTTCGTTGGGTTCGACGCGGTAGCGATAGCGCTTCTCGCCGTCTTCCTCGAATTCGCCCTTGGGTTCTGCGATGTTGGCGCGAAACCCCACCACTTCACGCTTGACCAGCACATTCAGGCCGTCGCCGTTGGACAGCGGCTCGTGGGTGACCACTTGCAAGTCGCGCTTGCCGGCCTTTTCCACCACACCTACCGGCAGGCCGGTGAAGGTTGGGGTATCGAAGGCACCGATATCGATCTTGCGGTCGCTGACAAAGTAGTCGGTACTGCCACGGTGGAAGGTTTTTTCCGGATCGGGCAGGAAGAAGTGCGCGGTACGCCCGCTGGAAGCGCGAGCCAGGTCCGGGCGGTCTTCGAGGATTTCGTCCAGACGCTGGCGGTAGTAGGCGGTGATGTTCTTCACATAGCCCATGTCCTTGTAGCGGCCTTCGATCTTGAACGAACGCACGCCGGCTTCGACCAGCGCGCGCAGGTTGGCGCTCTGGTTGTTGTCCTTCATCGACAGCAGGTGTTTTTCAAAGGCGACGACGCGGCCCTGATCGTCTTTCAAGGTGTACGGCAAGCGGCACGCCTGGGAGCAGTCGCCGCGGTTGGCGCTGCGGCCGTTCTGCGCGTGGGAGATATTGCACTGCCCGGAGAACGCCACGCACAGGGCGCCATGGATGAAGAACTCGATGGCGGCGTCGGTCTCATCGGCGATGGCGCGGATCTCTTGCAGGTTCAGCTCGCGGGCCAGCACCAACTGCGAGAAACCGGCCTGGTCGAGAAACTTTGCCCGGCCCAGGGTGCGAATATCGGTCTGGGTGCTGGCGTGCAGCTCGATGGGCGGAATATCCAGCTCCATCACGCCCAGGTCTTGCACGATCAGCGCATCCACACCGGCGTCATAGAGTTGGTGGATCAGCTTGCGGGCCGGCTCCAGTTCGTTGTCATGCAGGATAGTGTTGAGGGTGGTGAACACGCGGGCATGGTAACGACGGGCGAATTCCACCAGTTGAGCGATATCGCTCACCTCGTTACACGCATTGTGACGGGCGCCGAAGCTCGGCCCGCCGATATAAATGGCGTCGGCGCCATGCAAGATAGCCTCGCGCGCGATGGCCACGTCGCGGGCAGGGCTGAGCAATTCCAGGTGATGCTTGGGCAAGGACATAGTTTTTTTAGTCAGGCTTGTCACGGTCGAGGCGCGCATTGTAGCTGTGAAATGCCTGAGCGGCATCTACCACAGGGCTGTGAGGGCAGCATGTCACCAATGTGGGAGGGGGCTTGCCCCCGATAGCGGTGCGTCAGTCGAAAACTGTTCAGCTGAAACACCCCCATCGGGGCATAGGTATCTACACAACGCAGCCGCGCCCAACCGTAACCACGATGCGAAGCGAGCCGCTCTTGATCTTGATCTGCTTTTGATCCTAGGCGCCCCGTTAAACCACGCTGGCCGAACGCAGGCTTGAATCCGTGGGCAACCCGGCAGGACGCCGGGTTAGCCGCACTGGGCCAAGGATGGCCCATTGCGGCGGCCCACGGATTCAAGCCGGAGAGAGGGCACACCGAGCCTAAGCGAGGTGCCGAGTGGTGGGGCAAGAGCGTTTTGCTTACTTTTGCGCTTTTCAAAAGTGAGCCGCTGTAAAAGCGGAACCATTAGCAGCCGTGACCGCAGAAACGGATATGTACTCGGTCTGATCCAACATCCTGGTCGGCCCAGAGGCCGCCATTGGGGGCAAGCCCCCTCCCACATTTTGTCGGCGGGACGCGGAGCGTCCCAGGCGGCATTCCCACGCAGAGCATGGGAACGATCAACAGTATCCCCGGGTATCAGGCCTTGGCGGCCATCGCGGTGACTTCAACCCGCATGCCTTTGACCGCCAGTTCGGCAACGCCCACCGCAGCTCGTACCGGCCAGGGCTTGGCGAAAAAGCGCGTGTACACGTCGTTGAACGCGGCGCGGTCAGCCATGTCGGTGAGATAGATGGTCAGGTGCATCACCCGGTCCATGGAGCTGCCGGCTTTTTCCAGGGCGACTTTCAGGGCTTGCAGGGTGCATTCGCTTTGCGCCGTGATATCGCCCAGTTCCAGGCTGCCGTCGGCGTGGGTGGGGATCTGGGTGGACACCAGGATGCCGTTGAAACCAATCACGTCGGATGAGATGGACCCTGCATCCGGATCAGGGGTGAACTGCAGATCGTGGTTTGCCATGAAAACCTCTCGCGTAGGGCGTAAACGTTGCCGCGCAGTCTACCCATTGAGGACCTGCGGGTCACGGTAGCCTCCAACAGTTTTTTTGACGTCAAAAAAGAAAATTCCGTACCGGGTAAAGTCGCTCAAAGCCGCGCCGATAGCGTGTTAGAGACTGATTCTCTGCACGTTGAGGGCGACATCATGTTCAACACGAAACTCAAACAAGAACTGGCGGCCAGGACGGTCGAAGTCGATGAGTACAAAGGACTGATTGCTGCACTCGAACGCTCCATGGCCGTCGTCGAGTTCGACCTCAACGGCAAGGTGTTGCGTGCTAACGATAACTTTCTGAATACCCTGGGCTATACCCGCGACCAATTGGCCGGCAAGACCCATCGCGATTTTTGCTTTCCAGCCCTCACCGGCAGCCCGGCCTACGCTCAGTTGTGGAGCGACCTGCGCGCCGGCAAGTTTGTCTCCGGCACCTTCAAACGCATGCATAGCAGCGGCGCGACCATTTGGCTGGAGGCCAGCTATAACCCGCTGTTGGATGAGCGCGGGCAGGTGCTGAAGGTGGTCAAATACGCGCTGGATGTCACCGCCAAGGTCGAGCAGGAAGCCGCCACCCGCAGCAAACTCGTTGCACTGGACCGGGCGATGGCAGTTATCGAGTTCGATTTGAGCGGCCAGGTACTGGACGCCAATGCCAACTTCCAGCAGGTGATGGGCTATTCGCTGGCGGAACTCAAAGGCAAGCACCACCGTTTGTTTTGCGAGCCGAGCCTGATCAGCAGCAGTGAATACGCCGATTTCTGGCGACGTTTGAACAACGGTGAGTTTTTCACCGGTCAGTTCAAACGACTCGGCAAACACGGCCGGGTCGTGTGGCTGGAGGCCAGTTACAACCCGGTCTACGACGGTGACGGCAAGTTGATCAAGATCGTCAAGTTCGCCAGCGATATCACCGAGCGCGTCGAGAAGTTCGAGGAGGACTCGCGGGGAGCGTCGCGGGCTTATCATATTTCGTCGGAGACCGAACGCTTTGCCGAGCACGGCACTCAGGTCATCCAGGACACTGCCACCGAGATGCGCCGCATTGCCGATAATATCGGCGCCTCGGCGCGCCTGGTAGGGCAGTTGGGCGACCGCTCCGAGCAAATCACCGCGATCGTCAACACCATTCGCGGGATTGCCGACCAGACCAACCTGTTGGCGCTTAACGCGGCCATCGAGGCTGCACGCGCCGGTGATCAGGGGCGCGGCTTTGCGGTGGTGGCCGATGAGGTCAGGCAACTGGCGGGGCGTACCAGCCGCTCCACTGCGGAAATCGCTGAGATGATCGGCATGATCCTGACCGAAACCCGGGATGCCGTGAGCAGTATGAACGCCACCCAGGAAGGCGCGCAGCGCGGCGTGAACCTGGCCGATCAGGCCGGATCGGTGATTTTGCAGATCCGCACCAGCACCAGCGATGCGGTGCAGGCGGTGAGCATGTTTGCGTCCAAGCTGGACGAGTCGGAGGTTATTCCCAAGGCCGCAGTGGGCTGGGTGGGTTGATGCTGATCCATTAAAAGCGCGCCCCGATGCTGATCGCCAGGACCAGCACCGGCGCGGTGGTTACTCTTTCACATCCATGAACTCTTCAGCCCACGCCACATAGCTTTCCGGCAATGTGTAGGTGTGGGTCAACTCCGTGGCACTGAGGTTCGAGGTGCTGTGGGTAAGCTGGCGTTGCGCACGCAGGCTGTCGTAAGTGGCCTTGATCGCGGCAAAGTAGGCGCCATGCCCGGCCACCACGATGCGCACGCCCAGGCTGGCCAGGCGCTCGCTGTCATGCAACTGCGGGTTGCCGTAGGTCACCAGCATCAGCGGTACCGTGAGCTTTTCGGCGATTTTTTCCAGGTGGTCGAAGTCTTTGACGCCGACCATGCAGATCCCGTCGGCACCGGCCTTTTCATAGGCCCGGGTGCGGGCGATCACGTCTTCGGTGGGCAATACGCCGGCGTTGGTGCGGGCAATGATCGACAGTTCAGGGTCGACACGCGCTTCGAGGGCCGCCTTGACCTTGCCGATGCCTTCCTCGACGGAGATCAAATCCGTGGATTTACGCCCGAATTGCGCAGGCAACAGGGTGTCTTCGATGGTCAGCGCCGCAACGCCGGCGCGTTCCAGTTCTTCAACCGTGCGCATCACGTTGAGGGCGTTGCCGTAGCCGTGGTCGGCATCGGCAATGAACGGCAACTGCGCGACACGGCCGATACGGGTGGCCTGCTCGACGAACTCACTCAGGGTAATCAACGCGAAATCGGGTGCCGCCAGTACCTGCAGGGAGGCGACGGAGCCGCCGAGGATACCGACCTCAAAGCCCAGGTCAGCCGCGATACGCGCGGACATGGGGTCGAAAACCGAGGCGGTTTCGACACAGATTGGCTTGGCAAGCAGTTCGCGAAAGTTGCGGCGCAGCGCTGAGTGAGAAATCTTGGGCATGTTCTTTCCTGGCTTTGGTCATCGTCAAGTGACGATCAATGTCTATTCGTGGTGGCGCGAGATTACCACGGGACGGGCAGGGGTTTATGACGTTTGCGGGCATGGGATGTGGTTTGGATGTGGTTTGACTGCCCCGTTTTGCACAACTGCTGTGCGGCGTTGGCGATTCATTCACTGGCGCGCGATGCCTATAGTTCATCCACCGGCGCAGTGCTCGACCGTGCTGTGCACACCAGCCCAAGACTGAGGTAAGCCTGATGAACCGTGAATTGGATCCCGCCCTGAGTGCCATCAACCAACTGGACGCCGAGTACTTCGAGTACAGCAAGGCGGCCAATCCCATCAGTGCCAATCTCATCACGCGCATTCCCTACCACAGCTTTCCCGCCGCGCTGTACGACAGCGGCCCATCGCGCGTAGTCCCGCTGGACCTCAGTGACGCCCTGGGTTGTGAAGGCCCGGCGACCGGTCCGGGGCTGTGCGCGAACTTCATGCGGCTTAATCGCGGCGATACGCTCACCTTGCAGCCCAACGCCACTTCGCAGGTGTTCTACGTGATCGCCGGAGCGGGCCGTACGGTTCAGGGCGAGTCCACGATTGAATGGTCCAAGGGCTGCTTTATCGCGCTGCCCGGCCGGCAGGAGGCGCAGTTCAGCGCCAGCCAGGATGCGCGTCTCTACTATGTGCACGATGAACCGTTGTTGCGTTACCTGGGCGTGACAGCCGGCGCCGATCGCTTCACGCCCACCTTGTACCCGGCGGCACTGGCCAACGCCAAGCTGCGTGAAGCCGCCGACGATCCACGCGCCCAGGACCGCAGTCGCATCAGCATCCTGCTGGGCAACCGCAACTTTCCCCAGACACGCACCGTGACCCACGTGCTGTGGGCGATGTATGGAATCCTGCCGGCCGGGTCGGTGCAAAAGCCCCACCGCCATCAGTCGATAGCCCTGGATTTCATCATTGACTGCCCGCCGGGTTGCTACTCCCTGGTGGGCACCGAGCTGGAGCCGGACGGGCAGATTCGCAACCCGGTGCGGGTCGACTGGGCGCCTAGCCTGGCCTTCGTGACGCCGCCAGGGTATTGGCATGCGCACTTCAACGAATCCGACACCGAGGCGTTCCTGATTCCGATCCAGGACGCGGGGCTGCAAACCTACCTGCGTGCCCTGGATATTCGCTTCAGTTGAGTCAGTGCCAGTCCGGCGTCTCGCCCAGGCGCTCGACGATAAAGTCGATAAAACAGCGGACCTTGGACGACACGATGCGCTTGGGCGGGTAGACGAACCACACGGCAAACGCTTGTTCGACGCTCTGGACGCGCCATTGCGGCAGCCACATCACCAACTCGCCGGCCTTGAGGCTGCGGGCCACCAGCCAGTCCGGCAACAGCGCGAACCCCAACCCCTGGCGCGCGGCGATCAATTGCGCGTCCAGGTCATTGATCCGGATGCAGTCGCCATGCACCAACGACGCTACGCGGCTGTCGGCGACGAAGGTGATATCGCTCATGGCCTGTATGCCCAGTACCGCAGGCACACTGGCAAGATCGGTCGGCGTCGAGGGCGGCGGGTGCTGCATGGCGAATGCCGGACTGACCACCAGGCGGTAGTGGCCGTCGCAGAGTTTGCGCGCTTTCAGCGTGGAATCGGCCAGCGCGCCAATGCGGATGGCCAGATCGACGCCGGTATGAATCAGGTTGACCTGGGCGTTATCCAGCACCAGCTCGACGCCGATCTGCGGGTAGCGCAGGCGAAAGTCGTTCAAGGCCGGAAGGATATGGTGACGGGCAAAGGCCGGCGGCAGGTTGAGCTTCAATAACCCGCGCGGCTGCTGGTTCAGCGCCGACGTCGCCGCTTTGGCGTGTTCCAGTTCATCGAGCACCCTGCGGGCGTGCATCAGGAACGTCTGGCCCCCTTCGGTCAGGTGCAGGGTGCGTGTGGAGCGGTTGAACAGCGCGATGCCCAGGTCCTGCTCAAGGTCCTTCACGTAGCGTGAAACGGTGGAGGCCTTGATGCCCAGGCGTTCGGCTGCGCGGGAAAAGTTGTTGCCTTCGGCGGCTTCGACGAAGGCGGTCAGGGCGGCGAAATAATCCAAGGTCGGCCTCAGGGGCAGGGCGGGCAGAGGTGCAGGTTGTGGAGGTTTGCCGCGTGCTGTCAACAGCCAACTGACAGTGGAGATACCCTGTGGGAGGGGGCTTGCCCTAATGCCAGTCAGTTAAGCGAACGAAATGCTTAAAGCAGCGAAGATCCCCTGTGGGAGGGGGCTTGCCCCCGATGACGGCCTCAGGGCCGACCAGGATGCTGGATCAGACCGAGTACATATCCGTTTCTTCGGTCACGGCTGCTAATGGTTCCGCTTTTACAGCGGCTCACTTTTGAAAAGCGCAAAAGTAAGCAAAACGCTCTTGCCCCACCACTCGGCACCTCGCCTAGGCTCGGTGTGCCCTCTCTCCGGCTTGA
>NZ_JAFLXH010000043.1:0-38236 GCF_019891515.1 Pseudomonas sp. Wu6
ACGAAGCTGATGAACTGCTCGTCGGCCACACCGCTGACCGGCTGACAGGGACTTTTGCCAGGCACAAAACAAAATGTGGGAGGGGGATTGCCCCCGATAGCAGTGGGTCAGCCACAGATAAGCTGACTGATACACCGCCATCGGGGGCAAGCCCCCTCCCACATTGTTAACTGCATTTCAGGGCTATTGCGCGCCGCCCATGGCACCGGCTTTGGACATTACGAAGCTGATGAACTGTTCGACGGTCATCTTCTGGCCGTTGAAGGTCACTTCGTTGTTGGCGTAATGCAGCTTGGATACCACGTCGGTGCCCACCAGGGTTGCCAGTTGAGTGCCCACGGCCACGCCGCTGACCATCTCGGCCGCCATTTGCGATTGCTGTTCGATGGCTTTAGGGTCAGTCACGCCGCCGACCTGGGCTTGCAGCGCGGCCACGTCGCTGATCATCGGTTTGGACAGGGTGAGATTGGCGTCCAGCAGCGCAATCATCTGCTTGCCCAGCTCAACCGGTGGCAGTTCCATGGAAGCCGGCTTGGCCAGGTCCAGGACAAGGTTGAACTTGCTCTCGCCATGGGTGGTTTTCAGCGACAGGTTTTCCACGGCCACTTGCGGCTTGGCGGCCAGCACCTGGTTGACGTTGGCTTCAGCCAGGGTCTGTTCGGCCTCGGTCAGTTGCAGCTCGGGCGCGGGTTGACCGGCAGCGGCGGCGGCTTGCACCGGCTGCATCTTGTCCTGGTAGAGCTTGGTCAGCACCAGCATTGCCGGGATGTCGACGTTCTTCATACTGACGGCCATGGCGGCCGAGCCCACAGGTTTACCCTGGTAACCGATCTCGTCGATCTTGTAGTCGACGCGGCCGGCCAGGTTGTTGTCCTTGGTCTCGCTGGAGTCTTTCTGCTCGAAGCCCTTGAGGGTCAGCACAGACTTCTGCGGGCCGAAGGTGACCTTGGTGTCGGTCAGTTCGATGGTGTTCTGGCCGGTGTAGAAACCGAACGTGGATTTGGCCAGGTTGCTGGCAACGGTCAGGCCGGCCAGTTCAGCTGCGAACGCGTCGCCATTGGCATCGACGGCCGCGACCTTGAGGCTGTTCATGTAGCCGTCGGCCTTGACCTTCTGGCCTTCGGCGCTGCTGTCGAATTCCAGGTTGGCGCCGGAGAAGCTCACCGAGGACTTGTCGTCCTTGAATTCCAGGGGCAGCAGTTCGACGTTGCCGTTGACCGAACGGCTGTAACCGATATTGGCCACGCCTTTGAGCGGCGACACGTCTTTGGCGGCGGCGAACCATTGTTCGGTGGTGGCGTTCTTTTCCAGTTCGTAGTGACTGGTGGCCATCACCGGCAGCCATTTCAGGGTAACCAGGCGCGAGAACGGCAGCGGGCCGTGTTCGATATGGTCGACGAACAGCAGCTCGGGGTTGGGGTTTTGCTCGCCGAACACACGGCCCTGGCCTTTGAGGCGGTAATGGGCGGTGCTGCTGAACACACCACGGTCCAGGGAGACCAGCTCCAGGGACACGCTACCGTCCACGCCGGCCATGGAGGTCTGCAGTTCCTTGTTGGCGTTCTGGATCGCGGTTTGCAGGACCGGCTCCAGTTGTTTACCGGTGTACCAGGCGCCGCCTGCACTGACGACGCCAACGGCGACAACAAAACCCAAAAGAACGACTGCTGGCTTATTCATGAAGTGACCTGATCAAATCCTGTGAGAAGTGGGCTGTCTTCCTTGAACCCCGGAGGGGTCCTTGTAGGAGCGAGCTTGCTCGCGAAGAACTCATAGGCACCGCGTTTATTCAGAATGCACGCGTTATCGTTGAGGTTTTTCGCGAGCAAGCCCGCTCCTACAGTAGTGGCCCGTGTGGCCGAAAGGCTGGGGAAGATTAGCACTGGCGGGCGCAAACGGCCCAGCCTTTCAGAGGGATCAGTTCATCAGGAGTTCAGGAGTACTCCAGCTCTATTTCATCCAACTGGTGATCAAAACTCTTCAGGCGCGCCGTCCAGGTGTAGACCAACACCTCGAACTCACGGTGTATCACCGCGTTGCCGGGGGTGTCGGTCTTGGGGTCGCAGAAATCCAGCTGATAGCGCTCGCGGGCCATCTGCGTGGCGACATCGGACAATTCCCGCGCGTTATTCAGCCAATGCCTGCCGTCAGCGACCTGTCGATCCAGCACGACGCATTGCGTCTTCAGCACTTCGAGGCTTTTTTCCAGGGGCGTGCCGGTGAGGTCGCCCATGACTTCCTGGAACGTGCGACCGGGTTGCCAGTAGCTGCCCCAGAAATAGCGGTCAAACACGGTTTCGACACGGCGCAGGGCCACCTTGGTGTCCCAGATTGCGACGCGGGTCTTGCCTTGTTCCAGCAACTTTCGCTTCACGCGTTGGTTTTGATAGGAGGCCCAGGCCACCACGCCGATGGACAAGGTGCCGATCACCAGGCAGGCGCTGTCGAGAAAGACCATAGCCTTGTCGAGTTGGTGGGCGAGCATGACCCCGTAGAAATACGCGGCCGATAACAGCACCAGTGCGAAGAGCACGCACCAGAAAGCGGGAGCATAAGGGTTTTTCATTATTGGAATCCCCATGAGCAAACGCGAGCAGTGTCAGGTGAGGCTTCACGACGCCTCACCTGACAAAGCATAGCTATCACCTCACGGTTTGCCGGGTTTTATCCCTTGCGTTCGTCCGCTTTCCCAGCCGCCGCCCAGCGCGAGGAACAGGTCGATCTGGCTCATCGCAACCTGGGTGTTGGCCGCCGCCAATTGCGCGCGCATGGCGGTGTAGGTGCGGGTCGCCTGCAGGTCGGCGAGAAACGACTCGCGCCCGGCCTGGAAAAAGCGGTGGGTCTGATCCGCCGCCTCGCGCGCCGACCGCTCAGCGTCGGCCAGCGCTTCACGGCGCTGCAGCATCGCGGTGTATTGCGCCAGGCCGGTCTGGGTTTCGCGGATAGCGTTGAGCACCACCCCGTCGAAATGCGCCAGGGCGCCCTGGGTCGCGGCTTCGGCTTCGTGAATGCGCGCGCGGGCGCCGTTGGTTGGCACTGTCCAGCTGATCATCGGGCCAAAGCCCCAGCGATTGGTCGCAGGCTGGCCGAGGTTGTCGAGCAGGCCCACCGTGCCCACCGTGGCGCCGATGGCGATGTCCGGGTACAAGGCGCCGGTGGCCACGCCGATGCGCGCGGTCGCAGCGGCCAGCTGGCGTTCGGCCTGGCGCACATCCGGGCGGCGCTTGAGCAACGTCGCACCGTCGCCCACCGGCAACAGCTGGGCGATGTGCGGCAACTCGGCGCAACTGCCGGTGCCGGCCGGCAATTGATCGAGGGGCTTGGCCAGCAGCATCGACAGACGGAACAACCCGGCCTGACGCGCCGCTTCGTAGCGCGGCATATCGGCGCGCAGGGATTTGTATTGGGTTTGCGAGCGCGTGACCTGGGTTTCATCGCCACGGCCGGCGTCGCGCAGGCGTTGCGTGAGCTTGGTGCTTTGGGCTTGCAGGTCGAGGGACTCGTTGGCGATGGCCAGCTCTTCGTTGGCGGCGCAGACCTGGGTGTAGGCGCGCACCACATCGGCCACCAGGGTAATGCGTGCGATATCGGCGGCCGCCTGGGCCGCATCGGCGTTGGCCTGGGCGCTTTCGATGCCGCGCTGCAAGGTGCCGAACAGGTCGAATTGATACGAGGTGGTGATGCCTACGCTGCCGATGTTGCCCACCGGCACTTTGTCCGCCAGCAGGAAGGCCTCGCCGGACTCCTGCAAACGCTGCGCTTCAGCCTTGGCCCCGGCACTCCAGCCGCCGGCGGATTCGGCCTGCTGGGTCTGGTAGCGCGCGCGTTGCAAGTTGGCCGCGGCCACGCGCAGGTCGGTGTTGGAGGCCATGGCCTGGCGCACCAGTTCATCCAGGCGCGGGTCTTTGTACAGCTTCCACCAGTCCGTAGGCACGGGCGCCGACACCACGTTATTGCCCTCGCCGGCGATGGCACCTTGCAGGTCGTCACGGTTGACGGCGGCCGTGTCCGGCAACTTGTAGTCCGGGCCTACCGCCTGGCAGGCCGACAGCAACACCCCCAACGCAGCGGTGGCCAGCAGTTGCTTCATGGCGGGTCTCCGGCGCTGGCCTTGTCGTCGATGATCGACACGGTCGCGGTACGCCCGGCGATCATGCGGAAGTCCGCCGGCACGTCATCGAAGGCGATACGCACCGGAATCCGCTGGGCCAGGCGTACCCAGCTGAACGCCGGGTTGACGTTGGGCAGCAGGTTGGAACCGCTGCTGCGGTCGCGGTCCTCGATACCGGCGACGATGCTCTGCACGTGACCATGCAGGCGGGCGTTGTCGCCGATCACGCGGATATCCACGCCCATGCCGACATGGATGCCGTCCAGTTTGGTCTCTTCGAAATAGCCGTCGATATGGAAGGAGTTGCTGTCCACCACCGACAGCACCGGCCGGCCGGCGGTGACGAATTCCTGGGCACGCGGCGCGCGGTCGTTGACGTAGCCGTCCACCGGGCTGCGGATCACCGAGCGGTCGAGATTGAGCTGGGCCGAATCCACCGTCACCTGCGCCTCGGCCAGGGCCGATTGGGCACGGGCCACGCGGGACTGGCTTTCTTCCAGTTGCTCGCTGGGCACCAGGTTGCCCAGGCCACGGTTACGCTTGTACTCGCGCTGGGCCTGGGCCAGGGTTTCCTGGCGGTCGGCCACGGCGGCCTGGGCCTGGCGCAGGGCCAGCTTGAAACGGTCCTGATCGACGGCGAACAGCACCTGGCCTTTGCTCACCAACTGGTTGTCGTGCACATCGACACGCTGGATCAGCCCGGACACGTCCGGGGCGATCTGCACGATGTCGGCGCGAATGTGGCCATCACGGGTCCAGGGCGCAAACATGTAGTACATGACCATGCGCCACACCACGACGACCGCGAAGCTCACGATCAACAGCGTCAGGACGACACGGCCGATAGTCAAAAAAGGTTTTTTCATGTCATCAGATATCGACTGAGTGAGTCCACCGCGCCCAGCAACAGCGCGTACAGCCCCACATTGAACAATGCCCGGTGCCAGACCAGGCGATAGAAGTGCATGCGCGTCAACAGCCCGTGCAGCACCAGAAACAACACATAGGTAATGCCCATCAGCACCAGCAGCGTGGGCAGGAAGACGCCGCTGATATCCAGGTCACCGATCATAGGGGCGCTCCATCCGGTAACGGCGCTTCGATTTCCGTGCCGCCAATGAACTCCACGCCGGGCAACAGCGCCAGGCGCAGGCCGGCCAGGGCATGCAGCAGGTGCAGGCGCGTGTCATCGGCGTCTTGCAGGCCCTGGCCGTTGAGGGCGCGGCGCGTGCGGTCCAGGGTCATCAGCAGACCGCTGGGCGCGGGCAAGCGTTCACCGGCCTTGAGGCAGGCCTTGAAATAACCGCCCACGCCTTCCACCACCTGGTTGAGCAGCACGCGCGGCACGCCGAGGATGCGCGGCGAGTAGGCGAGCAGATCGAGCAGGTTCAGCGCCACGCGCAAGTCGCGCAGGGCGGTGCCGGTGTCCTGGCCCGTGAGGCCCAGGCGCGGCAGGTGCTGCATCAGGCGGTCGAGCATTTGGGCGGCCATGTGCCGATGTTCGGCCAGGGTGGCGGGCTCGGTGAGGCTGACGATGTCGCGCCAGCTGAAACGGGTCAGGCGCTTGGCCGCCAGTTCGGCGCCGAAGGGCCGTGCAATCAGGGTCCATACAAAGGCAAACAGCAGGCCCACGGGCCCGGCCAGATTGACGTTGGCGAAGTTGAGGAAATCCGCGTCATAGGCGCCCTGGATGCTGATGAACGACGAGGTGTTGACCAGCGTCAGCAGCATGCCCAGGTAGAACCGTGGCTGCACGGTGAGGGTGCCGATGCAGATGAACGGCACGGCGAACGCCAGCACCAGCATGGGGAAATCGTGCAGGTTGGGCAGCACCAGGAACAGATAGAGGCTGGCGAACAGCACCGACATGGCGGTCCAGAAAAAGAACCGATAGATCTGCGGCGCGGGGTCGTCCATCGAGGCGAAAAAGCTGCACGCCACCGCCGCCAGGATCACCGCACTGCCGCCGTCGGTCCAGCCCAGCAAAATCCACAACACCGAGGCGACGATGATCGCGGTGACGGTGGAAAACGCCGAGTAGAACATCAGGCCACGATCCAGAAATGGCGTGAGCCGGCCCAGGCGCCAGTGGCGGTAGACGGCGCGCCAGGTGTCCTGGCTTTCGCACTGAATGGCGGCTTGCAGGCTGCGGCAGTCCTGCCACAGGTCGACCCACTCGCCCAGGCGGTACAGGGCGTTGGAGAACAGCAGCGTGTGGCGGTCGTCGAGCGCTGCGCCCTGGGGTTGCGCGGCGTCGATCTTGTCACGCAGCACGCGCCAGCGTTCCAGTGGCGCGGTTTCGGTGGTGCTTTGCAGCCAGGCGTTGGCGGCTTGCAGCAACGGCGTGAGCCGATCGAGAAATTGCGGCGCGCGATGTTCGATGGCATACACCGCATCGTCCAGGGCATCAATCACCGGCAACAGGTGAATCATGCGCCCGCGCAATTCCTTTGTGTTGCGCACCGTCTGCGGCCGCGCGCCTTCGTGGGGCAACTGGCCGATCATCAACTCGAGGGTGTTGAACGTGGCGACCATGCCGCCGCGCAGGCCGCTGACGGCTTCAGGCTCCACATCGCGGGTGAGAAAGCGCTGGCTGTAGACCTGGGCGTCGGTAAACCACTTGGCAACCGAGCCATCGAACACCGGCATCAGGCGACGCGGCCAGAACATCGCACCCACCACGGCCGCCACGGCGATGCCGAGGAAGATTTCCTCGGTACGCGCCTCGGCCACATCCCACACCGCCAGGGGGTTGTCCACCACCGGCAGGGCAATCAGCGGCAAGGTGTAGCCGGCCAGCATCAGGGCGTAGCTGTTGGCCGTGCGCAGATGCAGGGAAAGGAACAGCAAGGTGCCCGTCCACAGGGCGATCACCACCACCAGAATGTAGGGTGACTGCACGAACATCGGCACAAAGAACACCGCCGCCGCCGCGCCCATCAAGGTGCCGATTGCACGGTACAACGCTTTGGAACTGGTGGGGCCGACAAACGGGCTGGAGACGATATACACCGTGGCCATGGCCCAATACGGACGCGGCATTTGCATGAGCATGGCGATGTACAGCGCGATCATCGACGCGGCGAAGGTACGCACCCCGTAGAACCAGTCGCGGGCAGGCGGAAAACCGGTAAAGAATCCGTTCAAGGCGCTACCGCCTCGGCCGCCTCGAAGGCGCGCAGCACGCGCAGCGCGGCTTCCAGATCGGTGGCGGCGATGTCCACCAGGACTTCCTTGCGCAGGCGCACCAGTTGCGCCTCCACCGCCTGCACCAGCTCACGGCCGCGCTCGGTGAGGCTCAGGGCCTTGGCGCGACGGTCATGGATGTCTTCGGTGCGGCACACATAACCGTCGCTGCACAGCCGGTCGAGCAGGCGCACCAGCGACGGGCTTTCCATGCCCGAAGCCTGGGCCACTTTGACCTGATGCACACCGTCGCCCAGGCGGCCGATCATCAACAGCGGCACGGCGCAGGCTTCAGAGATGCCATAGCTCACCAGCGTGGCCTGGCAGATTTTGCGCCAGTTACGGGCGCCCACCACCATGCTGCTGCTGAGGTTCATCTGGAGTTGTTCGAGGGATTGAGACACTGGATAGTTCGCATACAGTTAGTTTGCTAACTATTAATATGGTGGATGCGTCCGAATGCGTCAAGTTTTGAAACAACTTGGCGGATGGGTGGTGGCGGCCCAGACATTGTGCGTGTCCAGGCTATAAGCCTGCTCATAAACCCCGTCAGGAAAAACCACCTCGAAACTGTTGATGTTGGCGGCGATATCCACCACAGCGCCCAGTTCAATTTCGTCGCACGCGGCGATCCAGTACTTGGGCGCGTTGTTCTCGAGTTTGAATGAGGCGGTCAGGTTCGGCCCGGTCGGTGTGAGGAAGGCATCTCTGCCGTCGATGGAGATGCCCACCACGAATCCTTTCTCCTGCACGGATGTGTCGCTGTGGATGACCATCGAGCCCGTCGGGCTGGCTGCAACAGGTTTGCTGAAGACGGGGGTGTGGTGCAATTCGGAAAACGTGACGGTGTTGTGCTCCTTCAAATCGCCAGGCATCTGACCCTCGGCGCTGAATTTGACTCCGCCAGAGAGCACTTCGTGCGCTTGCCACACGAACCCGTATTCAATCGTCCAGTTGAGGCTGACTTCAGCACCCGGTGCCACGTTGAAGGGGGTGACGTACCAAACCAGCGAAACGGTAGCGTGGTGCTGTTCGGGTAACGTCGGGTAGATATAAAACATCCACGGCATGGAGGATTTGTTGTGCAGTGTCAGCGTGTAGGACATTGTCATGCGGGTCTTTCCCCTGTGCCATTGAGCGTGCGTATGGGCCAGTATCTACAGCTATCGCAGCACCGCGACCATTACAGCGCCTTACACGGCATTACAGGCCGCGGTGTGCCGTTGCCAGGCAGATGCGGTGAGTGGATCGGTCAGCCGTTGAGAAAAAATAGCGCTCCAGGCCGGTGCAGATGGTCTGGGCCACATCCTGCTGCAACGCGATGCAGGGCTTGGTGTGCCGGTCCAGCTGTTCGGACCAGGCGATCGAGCCGGTCGCGGCATTGATCAGACGGACCGAAACGCGCATCAGCGCCCCCTCGATACGCACGCTACCCTCCAGCAGGTGGCTGGCGAAGGGCGCTTGGCTCTGTTCGTCACTGGTCTTTGCAAAAGAATAGGTGACGACCTGGTTGCCAAATTCCTTGAACAGTTGGCAGCTCAACTCTTCGTTCAATCCCGGCGCGAACAGCGTACAGGCGAAATCGTCAGTGAGATTCTTCAGGGGTTGAACGGCAAGGAGGTGGCGTGTTTGTGCGCGTGCCACAGCGTCATCGGCGCGTCGTATCAATGGCATGTAGCTTCCGATCGGGATGGAAATGACCACACTGCCGCCGCCGCCGGCGTCCCTGGAATAATAGGTTTTGAGCTTCTCCCGCAGGCGGCCGGCCTGCACGCGCACGATCGGGTCGTCTCCCGTGCTGTAAAAGGCCGGGTCGCGGTCGAAAACATCAATGCCGATCCCATATTCGGTGGTGTCCTGGAGCGTGTCGCTCAAATACCGTTCGACCAGGAAGCGCAGCAGGCGGCTCAGTCGGGGGGCCTTGCAAAACAAGGGGTTGGCCAGCACCTGTAGCAGCGTAGCGCGGATTTCTGCCTTGTCCGGCGGCGCACCCAGCGTGGTCGAAGGTGGTGTCGGCATGGCATCCGGGAGCATGGGGCGTTTTCTCGCGGTGCGGGTGCTGAAACCAGTGACGTTCTCCCGAAAGGCAGCCACAGGGTATTCGCTGGAATCGAGTAAGTCTGACATGGGTCTTACCTTCTGCATGTCTTCCGTTCGTGAACTTGTCCCTGTTAAATCGGACACCCTATTTTTGTGTAAGTGATGTCTGCAATCTAAGCACAAACTCCCTGGACCGGCGTTGTTTCGCAGGTACTTTAGGGCAACAGGCCATCACCCATAAGTATTGTTACGGTAACGTCGGGTCGCCTGTTACGTGGTGATACTTATTGCATGGCAGTGGCTGCAACTAGATTGCACGCTGGAACCGCAATCCGTATCCACGCCTGGGATGTCTTATGGAAAATGCAGCGGTAGCACACAGGGAAACTCCCAAGGGTGCGCTCAGTTTTGCCAGTGAATGTGAGACGAGTGCGGGCGTGTTGCTCGCGGTCAGGGTGCGCATCAGCCGGATCGATCATCCAAAGCAAGGTGATGTCATCGTCATTGAGTTCGATGCCGACGAGGCTGCGGGCGTGTCGATGCCTTTCAACATCCGCTTTGCTGGCGGTTACCTGGCCTATGGCAAGCTGCATTTGAAGCGCGAAGCGGGCACTGAAAGCGCTGTGGCGGTTCTGCGGGCGGAGGTGACACAGGGGGCCGAGGATGCAGCCGGCAAGACCAGCCATGTCGAGTTGGCGCGCTTTGCGGTAAACCGCCCCCAACCATCACCCGAACCGGAACCAGGGTCAGGGCCAGAACCAGAACCCAAACCACCCAGGCCGACGCCCGAGCCGATCAGGCCGCATGCGCTTGATAGTGCGCTCTTCCCCTATTTGTACATCCGCCAATGGCCGCTTATCAGTGCGGCCCAGAAACAACTGCGTTTCCTCACGTACGTGGTGCCGCAAAACGTGCCGGCCCAGAGTTTTTACGCCCAGTTTTCGGCCTGCTCCAATCGAATCGAGATGGACAGCCTGGCCCTGGGCTTTATTCATGGCGTAACGCCGTACGAGAACCAGTTTGTAACGCAGGCGGATCTCTGCACCGGCACTTATGCGCAGTTATCGCGCCTCAAGGAGACGGTGCTCACGTCGGATTACGATCCCTATACCGTCAGCACCTGGATCTCGGCCAACATGGCCTCTGGCGGGAGCCTGCCGCCCGCTTATGGCGCGGATGTGGAGCGCCTCTGGGAAAGTTATTTCGCCTTGGTCGTCGCGCCGTGGAGCGAGCCAGGGTTGCTGCCGCACCTGTGCGGGTCGCTGGTCATGTCCCATCTGCTGGATTATGTCTACGCGCCGCCGCCCGGTACGCCGCCGCTCACGTCAGCGGCACTGCATGCGTTGATGCAGGCGTCGATCACTTTGCCCGAAGGTTTTTTTGCGCCACCGCCCATCAATGACCCGCCTGTGCAGGCGTCGCCTTCGGCCAAGGACCTGCCGCAAAGCGTAGGCGGCTGGATTGAGCCGTGCTCCATCGGCGACTTGCAAATGGTGCGTCAGCGCCTGCTGCGCTATGTGCCCGGCGAAATCGCCGCCATCGAAAACCTGATGCGCGGCGAGCGCAAAGACATCAGCCGACGGCGCACCCGGCGCCAACTGGATGTCAGCCTGGCGCAGACACTGGATGAGCAGGTGTCGGACGACAGTGCGGTCGACACCCGCGATGATTTGCATGCCGAGACCATCCGCACCATCGCCGAAAAAACCACCAATAAAACCTATACCAACCTGACCACCAGCTACGGGCCGCCGACGTTGGCCATCGTCAACGGCGGGCCGGTAACGACCACCGTGCAGCAGGGTCCGAACAGCGATGACGAGACCCGTTTTGCCCGTGAAGTACTGAACAAGACGGTCAACCGTATCAGCCGCAGCGTGGGCAACCTGCGTGGCAGCAGCGTGATGCATGAAACGGCCGAGACCATCACAAGCACCATCGACAACAGCGCCGGCGCCGGTAGTCGCATTTACGTGCTGCGCTGGGTCAATAAGGTCTATGAAGCGCGCGTGGTCAACTACGGCCGTCGGCTGATGGTCGAGTTTGTGTTGAGCGCGCCGGCCGCAGCGTATTTTCGCGAGGTGACGCCGGGCGAACGCGTGGCTTTCGGCCCGCCACGGTCACTTGAGGAACAGGGGATCGATAGCTTCAAGCGGATCACGCCCGAGAACTACGCGCGCCTGGCCGCTGAATATCGCAGCACTGCCATCAGCCCGCCGCCGGAAGCCCGGCGCGATGTCTCGGCGTTACTGGGGGAAGGCGAGTCGACACTGGTTGCCGTGCCGCCTGGATATCAACCGCAAATTGCCACGGCCCGGGCCTTGGCCGCGCCCGGGGTAACCTGGCCTTTGGTCATGGTTGGGATCAAGACCCTGGAAAGCCCCTACACGCCGGTGGTCATACCGTTCGGCTCTGGCCATAGCCTGGTCATCGCAGTAGGCACCGCGCAGACGGTCGCCTCGCCGCAGGCTGAGAAACCGGTAGTACCAGTACCGGTGCCGGTGCCGGTGCCAGATCCAGCACCTGCGCTAACGCCCATACCAACACCAACACCTGCGCCAACACCTGCGCCCGCGCCCGCCCCAGTACGGGTGAATGTGATCGTCAAGTGTGTGCCCACGACCAGCGCCATGGACGAATGGCGTATCAAGACCTACAACGCTCTGCTCGAGGCCAGGCAGGCGCTGTGCGCGCGCGGCGACGGCCTTGATCTGCCGGCCGCTCGGGAGCGCTCGGCCCTGGCGGCACGCCGGGTCGAACGACGGGCGCTGCGCCGCGGTTGCCTGGACGTGCTGCAGCGACGTTGCGCCGAGTTGACCGGCGACCTGGACCCGTCTGCGCCGACGTTCGCGGGCGGCACCCTGGCGGGGCCGGGACGCGTGCAATTTATCGACGATCTGTTCGAATGGGATGAGATGAATATTCAGTTCTATCGCCAGGAGGACGGCGCGCATTATCCGTTGGCAGTCGACGATGACGGCGAGGCTCTGTCGCCATTGGCGGCCTTCCAGGCTGCCGATCTGGCCCGGGTGCTGGTGCCGGCCCGGCCGCGCAAGGCCTTGTCTGTGCTCTACCTGCTATCTTCCGGCCAGCTCTGGCAGGCGGGCGATGACAGCGTACCGGTCGAAGCCCACGACGTGGCCACCGTCAACGCGCTGAAGTCGAGCGAGACAGCGCACGACGGCGCTCAGTGCGTCGGCCAACCCTGGGAGATCCTGGTGCCCACGGCGATGCAAGTGATCGACGGCGTTTCCCTGGAGGGCATTCTATGAGCAGGCGTCACGGCGCGTGGCCGATGGGCCTGGTGTCGGACGGCAGCTTGCCGGTCGGGGCGGTGACCGCCTTCGCGGGGGCTGTGGGCACCCCGGTGCCGAATACCGCCAAACCTGCAGACGTAACGGCGGACAGCAGCCTGCTCCCGATTGAGGCATGGGGCTGGATGTTATGCGACGGGCGCGAGCTTGAAGTGAGCGTGTACGAGGAGCTGCACGCCATGCTGGGTTACCTGTACGGCGGCAGCGGCGCGACCTTTCATATCCCCGATTACCGTGGCACGTTCCTGCGTGGCAACGATTGTGGCGCCCTTAAGGACCCGGACACCGCGATACGCACCGACCCCACCGGCAGCGCTAAGGTCAAGGCGGGGATCGGCTCGCGCCAGACTGCCGCGATGCTGACTCACGAACACACCTATCAAACCGTGCCCGTGGCCGTGCAGATCGTCGAAGCCGGCTCGGCAGACAGCGCCACGCCTGGGCAGTCGGTGACATCGGCACCGACGGACGCCCAAGGCAATGTGTTGAGCGCCGGTGTCAGCCAGTTTGAGACACGCCCCAGCAACATTGCAGTCAACTACTTGATCAAGTTCACCAGCGGCGCTGGCTCCCCTTGGGCACAGTTGTGGCTGTGAGCGGCATCGACAGCGTTTTCCCCTTTCATTCGATACTTGGCATTCTGAACGGCGGACACCATGGGCAATTCAGCAGAACCGATAACCGACACGGATGTTGCGGCGCGCCAGGAGGCGCTGCGCCTCGATTTTGCGGTGAGCCTGAACGAGGAACACGTCACCTTGCAGGTCGCGACGCAGGTCGCATCAATCGCGCTGGGTGAGCGCACCCACCATTACAGCGTGCTGGCGCTGGCCAGGCATCGCTTGCGTGACGCCGAACGCGGGCTGGACCTCTCCAGCCAGGGATGGATCGAGACGGCGGAGCTGGCCCAAAGCCTGGGCATCGACGAGGCGCACTTGAATATCCACATTTTTCGCGCCCGCACCCAGTTCCGAAGGGCCATCGCGGCCACCGGCCAGGCACCCGAGCTGATCGAGCGGCGGCGTCGCGAATTGCGCATTGGCAGCCTGTACTTTCAGATCACGCGGGGTTCGGCACTGGAGGGCCGCTTCTGGCCGTCAACCCACTAGGATGGGAGCAGGGCGGGCCACAATTGCGGGTACCCGCCCTTGTTATCGGTGGTCGCATAGTTCGAATCAATCGCTATCGGCAGCTTGCTCGAGACTGCTTTGGGCGGGATCGACTGCACCATTTGGTAGCCGCGCCCCGGAATGTCCGGCACGCTGCTGATGGATTTCCAGTAGGCCTGGAACGGCAATTGGTAGAGCTGCTCGCCGCTCAGTCCGCTATTGGCGCCGACATAGAGGCCGGGCGAGTAGCCCGCGTCTTTCACAGCCAGGAACCAGGCATTGCAGTAGTCAATCACCGCCTGCGCCGCGCTTTTGATATTGACGTTTTCCAGGTCCATCCAGACGCTGACGCCGTGGGGTATGCCAACGGTCTGGGCGTGGGCCACGGCGTATTGCCCATACTCTTTGCCCAACGCGCCGGTCGGCGACCAGGGGTAGAAGCGCACGTGCTGCACCGGCATCAGCCCGAGGCCGTGTTGTCGGATAAGCAGCGCTTCGTCGGCACTCAGATCGCCTTTGTTCGCGTTGTCCTCATGGGAAAGGTAACGCAGGCAAAACCCGTAATGACGCGAAACAAACTCCAGCACCATCTTTTCATCCAGCACGCTATCGGTATCAAAACCCTGGAGCGGTGGCGGCACGGTGGCCTTGCTGTTGCTCGGGGCTGGGTGGCCGCTCAGGTGCTCTGCAGCCCCCAGGCAGCGAACGCCTTTGGTGCGGTCGGCATAAATGCCGTTGCAGCCGGTTTTGATGTCGGTGAGTGTCGAACTGCGATTTTTTGCCTGGTTGAAGTATTGCTGTATGCCGGCCCAGATCGCGGCGGTGCCGCCCTTCAGTTGGCCGCCGGTACACGCATCCAGGCTCAAGGGCGCGCTGCGGAGTGCGCCGCTCAATGTCGAAAACGTGGCGGCCTGGATGGCCGCCAATTGGTCGAGAGTGCCTGGCAGGCTGCAGTTGAAGTGAGCGCACCAGGACGATCCGTCACTCATCCGCGCAATCATTCCTACGCCAATCGAGCAGTTATCGGTACCGATGGAATGCCCGTAAGGGACTTGGCTCAGCGCCCCCTGGACGACGCGTTGGTTCACGGCAATAGCAGGCATGTGCGTTCCTCGTACGGGGGATCGGGGCTGAACCCTTGGAGCAGGTTGCGCGCCAGCCAGCCGGGCTGGCGGCGCCCTGGCCGTTTATGCCGGCACTCCTACCACCAGGCTGGTATAGCCCATCTTTGTCAGCCGCTGGGGCAAGTCTGCAAGCACCAGTCCCAATTGCACGACACCGATGTTGGAGTCGTAAGCGGTATACGTTAAGGGCACATCCGCTCCGGGAGTGGTTGAGGGAGTAATCAGAAAGCCCAGCACGTGCACATTGTTGCCGGCCCAAATCTTGGTTCCTGCTGGATACGTTGGCAGTGCTGTAACGAAGGCGGCAGGCAGGACGACGCTGGCGTTGGCGATAGACAACTGCGCTTCCTTCGTTTGACTGTCCAGGCCCAGCAGTGTGATCAGTTGCCCGGCTGCTGTGATCTTGACGGCGTCGACCAGGTTCGAGAGGCCGTAAACCTGCGGGCTGTTTGGATCGTTGAGCCAGTAAGTGGTCAGCAACGAGCAAAATTGGTTGACGTAAAACCAGTTGGAGCCGGGGGGTTGCGTCTGAATGAGGTACTCCACCGCGTCGGGGTCCGTGGCATCCAATGTGGCCATGTCGACGAAGAGCGTGGGATTTGGCGTGGTAATGGCGCCGATGCTGATGTGATTAGTCATGTTTTTTCCTTATTGAGCGGGACGGTAGCGATCAATGCATGGCGGGGAAATCCCGCTTTTGGCGCCTGGGTGCCAGTGATGGTGTTCATCCAGATAAAAACTCAGCGCGTAGACGTCAGCGGGAAAATTGACCCTCAGCGTCGGGTGGTGGCGACTGTGGTCGACCACGCTGGCGGCGCCGACATGGTTGGCGGCCGCTATGCAGTAAGCGGGGGTGAAGTCGTATTGCCGGGACGTCATTGCAGTGCTCACCAAAGTACCGGCACCGTCCATGCAGGTTCCGATCAGGTAGGTGTGGTCGGGCACGTTGTCCTCGACCGCGATGGTCCACGGACCCGGCGCCACCGCGCGGGTGCAAGACTCAAAACTGGGCGCGTTGTTGTCCAGATTGAACAGCACGCCATGGTCCACCCCCAAGTCGACGACGCACTGGCCGCTGGCGGTAAAGGGCATGGGCGACGGGTGCTGGGAATGGGTCGACCAGATGAAACTGGGCTCGGCGTGCCACATCAGCAGCGCGTGGGAACCGGCCGGCACCAGGCTGGGGCTGGCGATCCATACCAGGGAGGCGATGCGCTCGTCCTTCGTGACGGCAGCCTGGTAGACGAAGAAGGTCCAGTCGCGGTCGGAGGCGTTTGCCAGGCGCAGGCTATAGATCGGTGCCTTCATGGCTGGTTCTGCCTGAACTGATTGGGCGACGGTTCACCGGTACTGAGCGTCCACTCGTTTTGCGCATCCAGGACAGCCGTCATGGTGCAGACCTGATCAGGAAAGCGTATGCGTGCCGGCAGGTTGAACTGGGCTGGATGCAGGGGCGCATTGGGTTTGAGGTCATAGGCACCGAAGCTGATCCAGTAGGCAAGCTGCGCCTTGCGCGCCGGCGTAAATACAGTGGTGATATTCGGGCCGGCGTTCACACTGAGTGTGGCGCCGCCGTGCATGCCCAGGCCTGCGCCTGGAGCCAGGGTGGCGATCAAGCTGCGGTCGCCCTGGATGATCAACTGGCCACTGGGCGCGGGTTCGGGACGCTCGCGAAATTCGTAACCAAAGTGCGTTTGGGCAAGTATTACAGCACTTCCCATCTCGGGCTCGGCGCTGGCGAATTGGCAACTGCTGGTGGCCTCGCTGTCATCGAGCCAGACAAAATCGTAGTCCAGACACCACTCAAAACAAACCACCACCCCCGGATTGGCCCCGGCGACGCGCCACGCATGCTGGCGCACGCCCTGCTGATTACAGGCGGCGTTGGCAAGGTCGTGATACAGGCACGCTTGGCCACTGCGTAGTGATTGATTGACAAACCACAGCGTGTAGTGGGGGTTGCTGGGCATAGTGTCTTTTCCGAAGCTGAGGGCGTAAACCGATCACGGGCAAGGCTGGCGCTACGGCCAGACCCGCCCGCCACCGGCGACGGCAGCGCCAGGGCTACCCGAACGCCGCCGCAATGCCGCTTAGGCGCTCACCCAGCGGTTGTCCGTACCCAGGGCGTAGGACAGCGCATAAATGTTGTCAGGGAAAATCACTTGTTGGGTCGGATTCACCGTAGTGACATCGAGAACGGTACCGACTTTGACTTCGAAACCGGCAGCGATGTAGTAGGTCGGCGTCGGGGTGAAATGGTGAGTCAGGTTCGGGCCCGCCTCCATGACGAATGCAGCAGAACCGCCGACGCTCATGCCCACCGTGAATTTTTTGTTGGGCACTGAGTTGTCAGCGGTGATCACCAGCGAACCGGAGGGGCTGCCTTTGGCCGGAGAGCTGAAAGACGGTGTGTTGGCGTTGTTGGAAAACTTGATCGTGTTGCTGTCGACCAGGTCGGCGCCGACGCAATCCGAAGCGTTGAAGGTTACGCCTGGCGTCACCTCGCCGACCGCGCCCCATACGAAGCCGTAGTCGATCGTCCACTCGAAAGTGATTTGAGTGCCTTGAGCGATAGTGAAGGGGCTGGCGAACCACGCCAGCGAGAAGATGTTGCTGGCGGACTGATTCGGTACCGTCTGGTAGACGTAAAAAGTCCATGGGTTCACAGAGTTGTTTTTCAGGGTCAGCTGATAAGGGTTAGCCATGTTGATCGTTCTCCACGTGTGCCATTGAGGGTACGGCCGCTGGTCGCGGTGATGGTCCGTGGGAGGAGTATTGGCAGGTTGAGGGGGTGGGGGTATTACAGGACATTACATTGCATTACAGGGAGAGTGCGGCCTACCCGCAAAACATCAGCGGCTGACCAATCACTCTCTCGTGATGGACTGCCGGCCTCAGGCCTGCTGCGCGGCCGTGACCAAGTGATGGAGGTTCTGGCTGTGCGTTTTGGCGGTAAGGGTTTCCAGCAGCTCAGTGCCGATACGGATGCGGCTGCGGGCTGTTTCGTGGAGCAGGTGCGAGGGGGCGAAGGTGTTGAAGGCCAGGACAGGGACGCTGGTTGGGTTGGATTTGAGTCGAGTGAACTGTTCCATTGGGTAGATGTACGGATCGCCAAATCCGATCGCCGATGTGCGGCGACGAGGCGGACGTTAGGGTGATGATTGGGGCTGTGCAACCGGCCTGATGATTACGACCGTCAGTCACCTCACTTCATGTCGCCCCACTCATACGTAATGACGATGTATATACTTCGTCCATACAAAATTGGAGGGACTTATACATGTCCAAATTAGCCGTCTTCACACTGAAACTCGAATCGGAGTTGCGCGACCAATTCATGGCGGAATGCGAAGCCTCTCATCGCCCGGCATCGCAAATCGTGCGCGAAATGATGCGTAAGTTCGTACAGGCGCAACAGGAATCCAGAGAATATGACGAATTCTTACAGCGCAAAGTCGATGCCTCGCGCGCATCCATACAAGCGGGCCGAGAGATTTCCAATGAAGCTTTGGAAGCTGAATTCGCGGCAAGGCGCGCTCAAGTAGATAACCAGGAATGAGGGTCGCCTGGACACCCGAAGCAGGGCAGGACCGTCGAGATATCTGGGATTTCCTATTCGATAAAAACCCACAGGCCGCTGCCGATATGGACCGGCGTTTCAGTATTGCAGCGGCTGGCTTGGCCCACAATCCGGAAATTGGCCCCTTGGGTCGGATCTCGGGCACACGCGAAGTCATTCCTCACCCGAGCTACCGCCTGGTTTATCAACTTGAGCCAAGTGTGGTGAGAATCGTAGCTCTGGTGCATACCGCTCGCCAGTGGCCTCCCGAAAGTGACACGCCTGATTGATGCCTTAAGCGCACGGGAGCTGAATGCTCCCTGGTCCGCAGTGACGGCGTGAGGAACCGCCAGCCGATCAGCATTTTTTACGCCACCGCCAGACACTCCAGACCTTCACGCCTTCGTCTAGCGGCAGCCTTCAGGCTGCGGCGCCGGTACGTTGCATAACACGAACAACCGCGCCCTGGCGCCTCCGCCGTCCTGGCGACTGAGTTCGCGCCAGCCGTTCGGCAGCGGCGCGAATTCATCCGGCGCTTCGTTGCTGCTGATCAACCATACCCGCCGCGTTTGAACAGGCAGCGCTGACAGGTGATCCAGATAGATGCGTCCGCCATCCTGATCCACCAGCGTGCCAAAACCGTAGGCATTCGGTCGCGTCGAGGTGCCGTCGGGTTTGGGCGGGGTGTAAAGCTGCAACTGCGCGTCGGTCTGGTCGTAATACACGTAGCTGAGGTACCACATCATGTCGCTGAGGACGATGCGGTCGTCCTCCTGGTAATTGCGATTGACGAACTCCACCGGCACGTTGAATTGATCCTGCTCATCCACCTCGAAGTTGTTCTTCAGGCCCAGCAGTTCCATGCCCACAAACAGCACCAACAGCGCTGCGCCCAACCATGACAGGCGTGACGGCAAGCGGTCGATGGCCATCGCCAGGACGATCGGCAAACCCAGGGCGTACACCGTGAAATAGCGCTCGATAAAGACCGGCGAGATAAACGACACGCCGTACACCAACAGCAACGGCAGCAAGAAAAACAACGCAGGCAAACGAGCCCCGGGGTTGCGCCATGCCGTCACCCAGACCACCGCTCCCAACAACAGCGGAAAGGTCCAGAACAGCGGCGCCCAGAAATCAACGCCTTCATCCTGCAACACGAACTGCCAGATCATCGAGGGCAGGGACAGCAGGTTGACCGGCTCTTCCCAACCAATGTCCCCGCCTACCTTGAGTTGTTCGACGTGCTGCACCAGGTCCAGAAGGTTCGGCAGCCAGGGCAGGTACAACACCACAATCGTGGCGTTGGCCACCCACCATGCCGGGCGCGTGATCAGACGCGGGCCTGGCGAGTGCAGCCCGAGGTACGCCCAGTGCACCAGCACACACAGCGCGGTGAAATAATGGGTGTAGAAACCGGCGCTCATCAACAGCACATAAGCGGCCAGGTAACGCGTGCGCTCGGGCTGGCGCAGCCAGTAGACCAACGCCAGCGTCGCCCCCAACAGCCATACGCCGAGCAGCGAATACATGCGCACTTCCTGGCTGTAGCGCACCGCCGTCGGCAGCAGCGCCAGCAGGATGCCGGCCAGCAGCGCGGCGCGACGGGTGGACAGCTGCCGCGTCAGCCAGATCCCCAGGCCCACCACGACGGCACCGGGGATGGCGCTCATGCTCCTGATCGACCAGATGCTGTCGCCAAACACTTCGATCCAGCCGCGCAGCAGCACAAAATACAGCGGCGGATGCACATCGTGGGCGGCGTGAAACCACAGGTCGGCCAGCGCATATTCGCTGAGCAAGAGGCTCGAGCCTTCGTCACCCCAGATCGCCGCCGACGTCAGGTGGTAGAACCGCAGGACCATGGCCAGCGCCAGGATCGGCACCCACCAGAGGCGGCTGAGCCACCCGGCGCCGTCCCGGGTCAGGCGATTGAACGCAGGCAAGACCCGGACTTTTTCATTTTGCTCTACCACCGACCGACGCATATCGACTCCGTTACGACTGCCCTCTACAGGACACACCCTGCGCATGCGCAAACACCGCCACTTTAGGCCAAAAGCGGTGGGCCCGTTGCTGGAATCAGACAAATCAACAATTTGCGTAGGCCTTCACCGAAGCACTCGTAGGATCAGGCTATGATTGCCCTCCTCCACGGACTCAGGATCAAGGAAACGTTATGCGCATCGGTTTGCTGTCACCTCTGGCTCTGGCCTTGCTGGCCGTTATTCCCCTGGCGGCCCAAGCCAGTTCCGACGACTCGTGCTACCCCGACTGGCGGGTCTCGCGTGACAGTCTCGAACCGTGCAGCAACCAGCCTTTCCTCAGCCCGGGCAACGATAGCCGGGTCAACCTGCGCCTGTTGCTGGCCGATAAAAAAGCCGCGCCGCTGACGCCCAATGCCTTGGGCGAAGACGACTTGGCCCAAGGGTTCGGCCCGGTGCCGTTTCCGGTGTATCGCCTGATGCCGATTCCAGCCGCGAGCGATGAGCCCGATAACCAGGCGGACGATTCGCGCACTGCCGAGCTCGACACCCTGCTCCAGCCGCTGGGCATCAAGCGCGAAGAATACAAGACCGCCGGCGAAGCCTTCCTCAATGGTGAAGGCAGCCGCTGCCGCAGCAACAATGACGACAGCGCCACGGCGTTTATCAGCCAAGTGATCAAGGCCGATATGCCGCCGGCTGAGCGCGACGTATTGGTCAAAGCCCGTTTGCAGCTGCTGACGACCTGCGACTGGGACGGCCAAGTGGTGGACGCGCAGTTGACGCCCTCGGCCAACGCCCAGCTGTTTCGCACTTATTTGCAGGCCGCCGCTGACTTCTACAGTGGCCGCTTCGGTGACGCCGAGCGCGGTTTCGCCGCCGCCGCGACCAGCGATGCGCCCTGGCTGAAGGAAACGGCGCTGTACATGACCGCGCGCACCTCGCTGAACCAGGCCCAGGCCCAAGCGTTCGACGAATACGGCATGCCGCAGCGCGAGAAGGTGGACAAGCCCGCGTTGAACCACGCCGAACAAGGCTTTCTCGCTTATCTGAAAACGTATCCACAAGGCGATTACGTGGCCTCCGCCCGTGGCCTGCTGCGACGGGTGCACTGGCTGGCGAACGACGATGCCAGGCTTGCCGAAGACTTAACCTGGCAACTGACCGAGGCCACCGACGCCCAGCGCAATGTGAGCGTGGACGAATTGGTCGAAGAGGCCGACCTCAAGTTACTGATGGCCGGCAACACGTCGACGAACAGCCCAATGCTGCAGGTGGTCAGCGACCTGATGGCGATGCGTGCCCACACCCCGCCCCTGTTGAGCCGCGCAGACCTCGACAAGCAAAAGAGCACCTTCGCCAACGAGCCGGCATTGTTCGACTACCTGCAAGCGGCGTATGCCCTGTATGTCGAGCATCAACCCGACACTGCCCTCAAGCATCTGCCGGCGGACGTGCCGTCAACCCTGGACTATTTCGCCTTCAGCCAGCAAACCCTGCGCGCCCTGGCCCTGGAAGCCAAACAAGACTGGGCAGGTGCGCAAGCCCTGTGGCTGCAACTGCTGCCGCTGGCCAGGCAACCGCTGCAACGCGACCAGCTGGAGCTGGCCCTGGCGATGAACTACGAGCGCAGCGGCCAACTGGCCAAGGTATTCGCCGCCGACTCGCCGATCAGCGCCAAACAGGTACGTTACATCCTGCTGCGCAACGTCGCCGGCCCCGACCTGCTGCGCCAGCAGATCGCCAATGCCAGCGACCCGACCGAACGCCAGAGCGCGCAATTCGTGCTGCTCTACAAAGACCTGCTGCACCGCCAGTTCGCGACCTTTGCCGACGACCTCAAGCAAGCCTCGTTGTCCGAAGACAAGCTCGGCACCAGCCTGGGCTACACCTACACCAGCGGCCAGACCTTGAAGCTGTTCCAGTGGAACGGTGACAAGGCCGAATCCGGCTACGCCTGCCCAGGCATCGCGCAAACCGCCGCGACCTTGCAGGAGGATGCAAAAAACCCCCACGCCCTGAACTGTTTCGGTGAGTTCATCCTGCGCAACGGCCTGGACGGCATGCCCCTGGAACAACCCCGCGCCGCCGGCAGCCTGGGCAGCACAGCCTCGGACTTCAAGGGTGAGACCTTCTCGCGTCTGGACGGCTACAAGCAGGTGATCGCCAACGCCAAGGCACCGAAAACCGACAAGGCCTACGCACTGTTTCGCGCCATCAACTGCTACGCGCCGGCCGGCTACAACAGTTGCGGCGGTGAAGACGTGGCGCCGGCCGTGCGCAAAGGCTGGTTCCGCCAGCTCAAGAGCGGTTACGCCGACACGCAGTGGGGCAAATCGCTGCAGTACTACTGGTGAAGTCGCTGTGGCTGGGCTTGCTGTTGCTGGCGAGCCCGGCCTTCGGCGCCGTCGACGCCCGTGACTACGACGCCTTCTGGTTGTGGAGTGGCGTCACGCCCCAGCCGGTAATCAAGCAGGCCAAAACCCTGTACATCCTCCAGGGCCAGATCAACTCCACGCGCCGCGCACCGCAACGCGGCGTGCGATTGATCGCCCAGGGCATGAGCGTGCCGCGCATCACCCAGGGCACTGTCTGGGTGGTCTACCGCGCCCACACCTTGCACTGGCCGGAACCGGTCTACACCCAACTGCTCGGCCAGGTGCAACGCTGGCGTGACGCGGGCAACCCGGTGGTCGGCATCCAGATCGACTTCGACGCCCGCACCCAATACCTGCACGAATACGCCGCCTTCCTGCGCGACCTGCGCCAGCGCCTGCCGGCCGACCTGCGCTTGAGCATCACCGGCTTGATGGACTGGAGCAGCAACGCCGACCCGGCCGCCATCGCCCAACTCAAGGGCGTGGTGGATGAAGTGGTGGTGCAGACGTATCAGGGACGCCACAGCATTCCAGACTATGCGGCCTATTTGCCCCGGATGAACCGGATGGGCGTGCCGTTCAAGGTCGGCTTGATTCAGGGTGGAGAGTGGGAGGCGCCGGGGTATTTGCAGGGGAGTGAGTGGTTTCGGGGGTATGTGGTGTTTTTGCAGAATCGTTGACACGTCGGTTAAATTTATGCAAGAAAGTGTCCTCTGTCCGCGGACAGAGGACACTAACTTTTGGGGCCATATGAAAAGTCAAGACATCGTAGTCCTGTTCAAACTGATCAGCCTCGAATTACGGGCCAAAGGGGAGCGGGTAAAAAAACGGGTGTTTTCTGTGGAGAAAGACGCCGCGGCCCTCGGTTTTCAAAGTCTTGCGGCCTATATTGAAAACTTCGAAACCGTTCAACTTTCAACAATGGATGACTGGCGCGGGTGGGATGACGCAGACGAGGATTCTGAAGAACACGCTTCGCAAAACTACTCTGTGAGAGCGCTGTCTTCAGCTTTGGGTCTGAGCAAAACCGAAGTGTCTTCATCCCTGAATCGTTGCAGGGAAATCGGCTTGATTTATACGAGGCAAATCGATGGAATCCCGCTGGTAAGAAGCACAGCGCTGCTGGATTTGGTTACGCACAGCATTCGCTATATTTTTCCGGTTAAGCCTGGCGCTATCGTCCGAGGCATTCCAACGGCCTTTGCCGCACCGGTATTGGCAGGCAAAGTGATGAGCGGAGGCGACCTTATTCCCGTCTGGCCAGATGCCTACGGAAAAAGCAAAGGGCAGGCAATTACACCGTTGTACAAAACCGTTCCCGGCGCCGTGAAGAAAGACGAGCTTCTCTATCATTTCCTGGCCCTCGTTGATGCCATCCGCATCGGCGGACCGCGTGAGACCAAAGTCGCCGACGCCATGCTGCGGGAGTGGATACTGTGACGTCCAACCGAACAATGATGCTGCAAATGCTTGAGGAGGTTGCCGAGGCCCTGGGCGAAGAGTTATGTGAGCAGGTTGCCTTTGTCGGTGGATGCACCACTGCCTTGCTTATCACTGACGAATACACCCTGGAGTCGATTCGCGGTACCGATGATGTGGACCTGGTCATTCATCTGACAGGCACCACTGATTGGTATCGGCTGGAAGAAAAACTCAAACATCGAGGTTTCAAAAACACTGGCCAAGACTCGGTAACTTGCCGTTTACGACTGGGCCAGTTGAAAGTCGATTTCATGCCGACGCAGGAGAACGTCCTAGGCTTCGCCAATACTTGGTTCGTGGGCGGGTTGGAACGCGCCATTGGCTGCACCTTGCCCAACGGAACACGGATCAGAGTGTTCGCCGCACCCTGGTTCCTCGCAGCCAAATTGCAGGCCTATCAGGGGCGCGGTCATGGCGATGTACTGATGTCCAACGACATTGAAGACATCATCGCCCTATTGGATGGCAGGGAAGAACTCATCGAAGAAGTGAAACAGGCGCCTATCGAACTGCGGCATTTCGTGAGCGAACAATTTACGGCACTGCTTGCGTTACCCGCATTTGAGGACGTGATCCAAAGCACCGCCCAGGATCCAGCTCGTACGGCGTTGATTCACGAACGACTGACCGCGTTGATTGGATTCGGAGCAACCGCTTGATCCTGCAATTGAACTTGAGTCGGCAAGGAACCGGCAGGATAGAGAACCGCGATGTCAGCGGCTCGGCACACAATGCTGGCACACACCTCTACGTGATTGCCGACGGCACTTCAAAACCAAATAGTGGCGAATTGGTAAGCGCTTTGAGTCACCACCTGCTTGAGTGTTTTCGCCATGCGCACCCTGTTGTGGTGTCTTGTCCTGAACACGCCCTGATGCTGGTGCTTACTTCCCTCGACGAAGTGCATTCAAACATCTGTCCAGACTTTCCATTGGCGTCCACCAGCTACCTTGTATTGCTGGTAGTTGGTCACACAGCAATCTCCATTCACGCAGGTGATTGCTGCCTGGGCCATCTGGAGAAGTCTCAACGCCTGAACTGGGTGAACTCACCTCATTGCGGCCCAAACTGGAGAGGCGATCTGAGCCATTCGCTCATCGCCAACTCTCCAGCCCGCAAAACACTAGACACGACATGGATCATGGCGACAGATGGATTCTGGGCCGAACTCTCAGCCGAAGATCAGTTCAAGGCCGTCGTAGAACGTACCCTTGACGGGTGCGCAACCGAAGACGACGTCACGTTCATGTTATTGCGTACGTAAAAAAGCTGTTACCAAACGTAGGTTACGCTCGACACCACCTTTGGCCATTCGTCGTAGCAGCAATCCAAATTACTGGAGCACAGCGAGACGCGGGTCTTGTGGGTACGCCCGATTTCCTCCGATCACTGAACAGCCTGCAACGGATACACCGACTCCCACCCTCCTCCCAACGCCTTGTACAAGCCGACCATGGCTAACGACACGCCCGTGGAGCTTTCCACCCACTGTTCCTGGGTCGCCAGCAGCGCGCTTTGCACGGTGAGCACATTGACGAAATCCGCTACCCCTTCGACGTACTGCTGTTGCGCGGTGGTGAGCGCGATCTGGTTCTGGCGCACGGCTTCGGCGAGGCTGTCGCGGCGCAGTTGGCTGGCGTTGTAGCGGGTCAGTTGGTCATCGATCTCATGCCAGGCGCGCAGCACGGTTTGCTGGTAGGCCAGCGCCGCTTCCTGTTGCTGGGCTTCACGTAAATCGACCATGCCTTGCAGGCGCCCGCCGTTGAACAGCGGCAGGCTCAATTGCGGGCCGAAGGCGAAGGCACGTGAGCCCCAGGAGCCGAAGTCCGAGAGTTGCAGGGCCTGGGAGCCGAGGCTGCCGGACAGGGTGATGCGCGGATAGAAATCACCCTTGGCCACGCCGATGCTGGCAGTGGCGGCGTGCAAACGGGCTTCGGCCTGGCGGATGTCGGGGCGGCGCTCGGCCAGTTCCGATGGCAGGCCGATGGCGACCTGGCGCTGGGTCTGCGGCACGGCCGCGTCCTTGGACAGCTGCGCGTGCAGGGCTTGCGGCGGCTCGCCCATCAGCAGGCTCAGGGCGTTGATCAACTGATCCTGGCGCTGCTGCAGATCGGGCAGGCGCGCTTCGATGGCGGCGACCTGGGCGGCGGCTTCGGCCACGTCCAGGTCGGTCGCCACACCGTCGGCCAGGCGCAGTTGCGAGAGCTTGAGGCTGTGGCGGGCGACGTCGAGGTTTTGCTCGGTGACGCCGCGTGTGTTCTGGACGCCGCGCAGTTGGATGTAGTCCTGCGCGGTCTCGGCCAGCACCGACAGCAACACGGCGCGGCGGTCGTTTTCGGCAACGTCCAGGGTGGCGTCGGCGGCTTCGGTCTCGCGCTTGACCCGGCCCCAGAAGTCCAGCTCCCAGGCAGCGGAAAAGCCCATGTCCCACTGGCTGAAGGCCGAGCGGCCGTTCTCGCCGGAAGGGTCGTTCAAGCCTTTAGCGCTGTTGCGCTTGCGCTGGTAACCGCCGTTCGCATCGACGTCAGGGTAGCGTTCGGCGGTGGTCACCTGGCGCATCGCGCGGCTTTGTTGCAGGCGGCTGCTGGCCAGCTTCAGGTCGAGGTTATCGCTGAGGGCGCGGCGCGTGAGCGCTGACAACTGCTCGTCGTGGAACACGTCCCACCAGCGCTCCTGCAACGGGTCGCTGCTGGCACGACTGGCTGCCTGACGCCCCTGGGGCTCACTCCATTGGGCCACCTGCGCGCCTTGCGGCCGTTGGAAATCCGGGCCGACGGTGCAGGCACTCAGGCTGATGAGGCTCAAGGTGAGCCAGGCGAACTGTCTCATTGCTGGGCCACCTCAGGGTGGGGCGCGACCGCCTGTGTGTCGACACTGGCCTCCACCGACATACCGACGCGCAAGCGCTCGGTCAGCGGCTGATCGGGCTCCAGCACGATCTTCACCGGAATACGCTGCACCACCTTGGTGAAGTTGCCGGTGGCGTTGTCCGGCTTGACCGCGGCGAAGGTCACCCCGGTGGCCGGCGCCAGGCTTTCCAGGTGACCGTTGAGCACCTCGCCGTCGAGGCTGTCGACGCGCACTTGCACGGTTTGGCCGGCATGCATGTGGGACAGTTGCGTCTCCTGGAAATTGGCCACGACATAGGCCTCGGCCAGCGGCACGACCGCAAGGATCTTGCTGCCCGGGGTCACATAGGCGCCGACCCGTACCGCCCGCTCACCGACCATGCCGTCCACCGGCGCGACGATGCGCGTGTAGGACAGCTGATAACTGGCCATTTCCAGTGCGGCCTGGGCGCGCTTGAGCCCACCTTCGGCGGCGTCACGCTGGGCCGTGAGGATTTCCACCTGCTTGCGTTCGGCGGCCAGCACTGCCGTGGACTTGGCCAGTCGCGCGGTGGCCTGGTCGATGCGGGTCTTGGCTTGCTGAGCGTTCTGCACGGTGCCTGCGCCGACGCCGGCGAGGTGGTTGTAGCGGTTCAGTTCGTGTTCGGCAAACGCCACTTCGGCACGGTCCGCCGCCACGGTGGCCTGGGCCTGGGCGATCACCGAACTTTGGCGCTCCAGGGTCGCGCTGGCGTTTTTCAGTTGGGCCTGGGCGACCAAGGTGTCGGCGTCGGCGGCCTGGGCGGCGGCGCGAAAGTCGCGGTCATCGATCAACGCCAACAGCTGGCCGGCTTTGACGCGCTGGTTGTCCTGCACCAGCACTTCCTTGATGAACCCGGCCACGCGGGGGGCGACCAGGGTGAAATCGGCGGCGACGAAGGCGTCGTTGGTGGTCTGGCGCCGGCTGCCCAGGAGGCCTGGCGCAACCAGGTACACCAGCACGCCGACGGCAAACACAGCGATAACGGAGACGGCGATTTTGTCTTTGCGTTTCATGAGAAATCCTTGGGGTCAGGTCGGTGCGCGAGGCGGAAAAATCCGCGTAGGCATCCAGAAAATCAGCAGGATCAGCGCCACCGCGACACCGGCCATGACGACATACAGATCCGAAGAGGTGAGCACCACGACTTGCGCGTGCAGGCGCTGCGCCAGGCCCGGCGCGTCGCCGTCGGCCAGGGGCGAATTGCCCAGGCGGTCCACCAGCATGGTCGAGTGAAAATGCCCGCGCTGGGTGGTCAGCGTGTCCAGCACAGCGGTGGCGATCACGGCGGACAGGCCCTTGACGGTGTTGAACCAGGCCGAGGCGAACGGCCCTTCGATGGGCTGGATACTGCCGGTGGACAGCATCAGCAGCGGCAGCACAGCCATCGGTTGGCCGAAAATCTGCAGCAGGTACCAGCCATAAAAATCATCGCGAATCCATGCCGACGTCAGGTGCGAACTGCCGATGCAGCCCAGCACCAGCATGCCCAGGCCTATCCCGAGCACCCAGCGGCAATCGACCCGGCGCAGGTTGCACAGCGCGGCCACCAGCGGCAGCGCGATCAGTTGCGGCAGCGCCATCAGCAGCATCACCGGCGCGGTTTGCAGGGGGCGGTAGCCCTGGACCTGGGCGAGAAAACTCGACGGGATGATGATGACCGAGGTCAACACCATCAACACGCCGGCCAGCACGATCAACGCGAACGACAGGTTGCGCAGGCCGAGCATCTGCAACTTGAAGAACGGCAGCGGCTGCGACCATTCGTTGAGCATGAACAGCACCATCAGCAGCGTGCCGCCACTGAGCAGGAAGGTGATCAGGCCTGACTCGAACCAGTCCAGGCGATTGCCTTGCAACAGGCCGATCACCAGCATGCAGATGGCCGGGAAGCCCAACAGCAGACCGCGCCAGTTGAACTGCTTGAAACGCTCCAGGCGCAGCGGATCCTGCGGCAAGCCGTAGGCCACGGCGGCCATCGCCAGCAGGCAAGGCCCGACGATCTGCCAGAACGCCCATTGCCAGCCGACGTATTCGGTCCACAACGCCGCCAGCGGCGTGCCCAGGCTCGGGCCGAAGGTGGCCGTCAGGGCATAACCGGCCAAGCCGTATAACTTGACGTTGGCCGGCAGGAACCGCAGCGCCACGGTCATCAGCATCGGCGGCAACGCGCCACCGGCCAGGCCTTGCACCGTGCGCAGGAGCAGCAGGCTTTCGTAGTTCGGTGCGAACGGGCACAGGATGCCGAGCAGGGTAAACAGGCCGATGGCACACAGGGTGAAACGGCGCAGCGAGAGCGTCACCGCACACCACGGCGCGAACGCCATCGCCGCCACGGAGGTGGCGGTGTAGGCCGCGACCAGCCAGGTACCTTCGTCAAAGCCGATGTACAGCGCACCACGGATATCGGCGAGGGCGACCTTGGTGACCATCTCGTTGAGGCCGGACACCAGCACCGCCAGCAGCACGCCGACCAGGCCGATGATGATGCGCGGACCGAATACCGGTGGGCTGGGCGCAGTGGGTTGGGCTGCAGCCTCGAAGGCGGGGGCAGCGAGGGATGTCATGGACAGGTAACTCGGAATAAAGAAATACCCGAGCAGTTTAATCAGGCTCTAGCATGACAAAAAGTTACTTGTTGTCAGCTTATAAGTGCGTCAGACGCAATCCATGATTGGAGGGGCCAAGCGCTCATGTAGGAGCGAGCTTGCTCGCGAAAAACTCACAGGCGCCGTGTTCATTCAGGAAACAGGCGTTATCGTTGACGTTTTTCGCGAGCAAGCTCGCTCCTACAGACTGGCTGAGGGCTGGGCTTCGAGCCAGGTGGCGTGGCAGCTTTCGCGCATGGTTTCGCGCAGCCATTTGTGCGCCGGGTCTTTGTCAAAGCGTGGGTGCCAGGATTGGGCCAATACCAGCGTCGGCAATGAGATTGGCAGCGGGAATGCGCGCAGCGGCAGCTTCAGGCGCCTGGCGCTCAGGAGCGCTTCCTTGGGCACCGGCAGCAGCAGGTCGGAGTCGGGCAGCATGAACATCGCACCGTGAAAGCCCGGGGCGATCATTGCCACGCGGCGCTCCAGGCCCTGGGCATTCAACGCGGTATCGATCGGCCCACGGGCGATGCCGCGCCGCGAGATGCTGATGTGGGAATAACTGGCAAACCGCGCGGCGGTGATCTCTGCGTCGAACAGCGGATGATCTTCCCGCGCCAGGCCGACGAAGGTGGTCGAGAACAGGTTCTGCACCTTCACTTCGGGGCTCGCCGGCAGGGTGTTGCTCACGCGCAAGTCCAACCGCCCTTCGCGCAGCGCTTCGTCGTCGGTGTCGCCTTCGGGCACGAAGCGCAGCTCGCAGAACGGCGCCACGCGCTGCATGGTGTCGAACAAGCGACCGCCATACACGCCGATGAAAAAGTCATTGGCGCGCACGCTGAAGCGGCGGCGCAGGGTGCTCAAGTCCACTTGATCGGCCGAGCGAAACAGCAACGCCGCCTGCTCCACCACAGTGCGCACCTGGCCTTGCAGCTCCAGCGCCTTGGGGGTCGGTACCAGGCCGCGACCGGCGCGTACCAGGATCGGATCGCCGACCGCTTCGCGGATACGCGTAAGGGTGCGGCTCATGGCCGCCGGGCTCAGGTTCATCCGCCGCGCCGCGCCCACCACGCTGCCTTCATCGAGCAAGGCGTCGAGGGCGACCAGCAGGTTCATGTCCGGTAGTTGCATGCCAAGCACTCGTGATCGATCGGGAGTGAATTGGGCGCAATCCTAGCAGGCTTTACCGGTTCAGAACGGCGCATCGCCCTGGATGGTGGTACGGAACAATTTGCGCCGCAGGTGACTCGGGCAACCGGCGGCCAGGTGGATCAGCGAGCGGTTGTCCCAGAACACCAGGTCGTGGGGCTGCCACTGGTGGCGGTAGATGTTTTCCGGCAGCGCGCTGTGGGCGTAGAGCTGGGCCAGCAGGTCGCGGCTTTCGTCATCCGGCAGGCCGACGATGCGGGTGGTGAAGCCTTCGCTGACGAACAGCGCATTGCGGCCGTTTTCAGGATGGGTGCGCACAATGGGATGCACCACTTCGGCCACCTGGGCGAGCTGTTCAGGGGTCAGGGTCGGGCGCCAGTTGCCTTCGAATTTTGTTTCGCTGTAACGCGCGGTGTAGGAATGCGCGGCGCGGCGCCCTTCGACGGCGTTGCGCAGGTGCTCGGGCAGTTGCTCCCAGGCCTTGTGCATGTCGGCAAACAGGGTGTCGCCGCCTTCGGACGGCAGTTCCTGGGCGTGCAGCATCGAGCCCAGGCTGGGCAGTTCCTTGTACGACAGATCCGAGTGCCAGAACTTGCCCGCATCGCCCAGGCCGATGGATTGGCCGTTTTCGATGATGTTGGAGACGATCAGGATTTCCGGGTGGTTGGCCAGCAGGAACTGTTTGAGCACGTGGATCTGCAGCACGCCAAAGCGCCGACTGAAAGCGATCTGTTGTTCAGGGGTGATGCGTTGGTCGCGGAACACGATGACGTGGTGGTCCAGGTGCGCGCGGTGGATGCGGGCGAAGTCCTGGTCGTTGACGGGTTGGGACAGATCCAGGCCGACGATTTCGGCGCCGACACTGCCGGGGAAGGGGCGGATGTCGAAGGTTTGAAGGGTGGCGGGCATTGGGTTCACTTCCGGCGGACAGGGCAGTGAATTTATAGGCCTGAGAATGGAAGTTTAAATACTGTTAGGGCATATCCATATGCATTGGTGATGCTGAGGGCCCTATCGGGGGCAAGTCGAATCGTCGCACCGCCCCTCCCACACTTGATTTGTGAACACATTCAAATGTGGGAGGGGCGGTGCGGCGATTCGACTTGCCCCCGATGAGGCCGGAGCAGGCAATGAAGATCAACGCTCGTGCAACGCCTCCGCCCGCGCCTTGATGATCGGCTTGAGCAGGTAGCTGAGGATGCTTTTCTTGCCGGTGATGATGTCCACCGAGGCAACCATGCCGGGGATGATCAGCAGCGGTTTCTCATCGGTGCCCAGGTGGCTGCGGTCGGTGCGCAGGGTGATCATGTAGTAGGTGGTTTTCTTGTCTTCATCGGTGATGGTGTCGGCGCCGATGCGTTCGAGCTTGGCCTTCAGGCCACCGTAGATGGTGTAGTCATAGGCGGTGAATTTGACCACCGCTTCCTGTCCAGGGTGCAGGAAGGCGATGTCTTGCGGGCGGATCTTGGCTTCCACCAGCAGGGTGTCGTCCAGCGGTACGATTTCGACCATGTCGCTGCCCGGCTGGATGACGCCGCCGACGGTGTTGACCAGCAACTGCTTGACGATGCCGCGCACCGGCGAGGTGACCAGGGTACGGCTGACGCGGTCTTCCAGGGCGCGGCCGGTGGATTCGGCCTTGTTCAGTTCGGTGCGCGCTTCGTTGAGTTGGGTCAGGGCTTCGCTGCGGAATTTGCCACGGGTCTCGTCGATCTTGCGCTGCACTTCCTTGATCGCCGATTCGGCGCGCGGGATCGCCAGGGTGGTGGCGTCCAGTTGGCCCCGGGTTTCCATTTCGGCGCGCTTGAGGCGCAGCACTTCCACCGGCGACACCGCGCCCTGGGCCACCAGCGGCTCGGACATGTTGATTTCCTGGCGTTGCAGGGACAACTGGCTGCGGTACTGGCTTTGCTTGGAGGTGAACTCACGCAACTCCTGTTGGCGCTGCACCAATTGCTCCTGCAAACCGCCGACTTCGTCTTTCAACTGCTGGCGGCGGCTTTCATACAGTGAGCGCTCGTTGGCGGCCTGGCTGGGCGCGGCCTTGAGCACATCGTCGGGAATCGTCAGCGGGCGGTCGTCCACCTGCGCACTCAGGCGCTCGACGCGCAGCTGCATGGCCAGGCGCAGCGCTTCGGTTTCCCCGGCGTTGGACACGAACCGCGTGTCGTCCAGACGAATCAAAGGCGCACCGGCCTCGACGATCTGGCCTTCCTTGACGTACAGCTCGGCGACGATACCGCCTTCCAGGTTCTGGATTTTCTGCAGCTTGGACGACGGAATCGCCTTGCCGTCGCCTCGGGTCACTTCGTCGATTTCGGAGAAACCCGCCCACACCACCAGGAACACAAAGAACGCGATGATGGCCCAGATGGTCAGGCGGATGACCCGCGGCGCATCTTCGATCAGCGCTTTGTTGACCTCGGGCAGCGGCTGGCCCTGCAGCGAGTCGGAACCTTTGAAGTAGCGCCCGACCGCGCTTTTGATGGAGTTAAGCGACACTGATCTGCCCCTTTTTCAACGCTTCCATGACCACGGCTTTCGGGCCGTCCGCGAGGATCTGCCCACGGTCGACCACCAACAGGCGGTCCACCAGGGACAGCAGCGAGGCACGGTGCGTCACCAGGACTACGGTCTTGTTTTGCACCACGGCATGCAGGCGTTGTTTCAAGCGTTCTTCACCGGTGTTGTCCATGGCGCTGGTGGGTTCGTCCAGCAGCAGGATGGGCGGGTTGAGCAGCAATGCACGGGCCAGGGCGACGTTCTGGCGCTGGCCGCCGGACAGGTTCTGCCCACGCTCGCCAACCTGCAGCTCATAGCCTTGCGGGTGCAGGCGCGCGAATTCGTGCACGCCGGCCAGTTCGGCGGCTTGCAGCACCATCTCGTCTTCGACGTAGCGCGCACCGCTGACCAGGTTGTCACGCAGGGTGCCGGCCAGCAGTTGGATGTCCTGGGCGACGTAGCCGATGTTGTGGCGCAGTTCGCTGACGTCGATCTGGCGCACGTCCACACCGTCCACCAGCAACGCGCCGGAGTCGGGTTGATACAGGCCGACGATCAGTTTGGCCAGGGAGCTTTTGCCCGAGCCGCTGCGACCGATGATGCCGATCTTTTCCCCTGGCTTAATCACCAGGTTGATGTTTTTCAGCGCCGGATTCTGTTGGTTCGGGTAGGTGAAATTCAGGCCCCGGCACTCGATGGCGCCTTGCAGGGTGCGACGGCTCATGGGGCGCTCTTCGAAATTGCGCTCCTGGGGCAGCTCCATCATCTGGTCCACCGAGGTCATGGTGACCTTGGCCTGCTGGTAGCGCGTGAGCAGGCCCGACAGCGAGGCCAGCGGGCTCAAGGCGCGGCCGCTGAGCATGTAGCAGGCAATCAGGCCGCCCATGCTGAGGTTGCCGTCGATGATCTGGTACACGCCGAACACGATCATGATCACGCCGGCCAGTTGCTGGATCAGCAGGGTCATGTTCATCGACAGGCCCGAGAGCAATTTCACCCGCAGCTCGAGCCGGCTCAAAGTGCCGATGGTCTGTTCCCAGCCGTACTGGCGTTCGCTCTCGGCATTGTTGACCTTGACCGCATCCAGCCCGGCGAGGGTTTCGATCAGGCTCGACTGGCGTTCGGCGGCCAGGGCCATGGTGCGCTCCATGGTCGCGACCAAAGGTTTTTGCAGGGCGTAGCCAATCCCCAGGGCAATCGGGAACGCCAGCACCGGAATCCACACCAAATGGCCACCGAGCAGGGCGATCACCAGGAAGATCAGCAGCGTGAACGGCAGGTCGATCAGGCTGGTGAGGGTCAGGGAGGCGAGGAAGTCGCGCAGGCTCTGGAACTCATGGATGTTCTGCGCAAAGCTGCCGACGCGCGCCGGGCGGTACTTCATCGACATGCCGACGATGCGCTCGAACAAGGTGGCGGAGATGATCAGGTCGGTTTTTTTACCGGCCAGGTCCAGGCACAGACTGCGCAGGCTCTTGAGCACCAAATCGAACAGATAGGCGCCGCAGATGCCCACGGCCAGCACCCACAGCGTAGAGGTGGCCTGGTTCGGCACCACGCGGTCGTACACGTTCATCACGAACAACGGCGCGGCCATGGCGATGATGTTGATCAGGAAGCTGGCGGCGATGGCATCGGTATACAGCCAGCGCGAACGCTTGAGCGTGTCACGAAACCAGGATCGGGCCCGGGGAATCAGCGTGCCGTGGTTAACGTCGAATTTGTGCTGCGGCTGGGCAAAGAAGACTTTGCCGGTGTAGTCGTCGACCAGCAGCTCGCGCTTGATCAGCACTTCACCGCCATCGCTTTCGCTGAGCAGCACCCGCGCCTGATCGTCGCCTTCCCAGCCGAGCAGCACGGTACTGCGCCCGTCCTTGAGCAGCAGCAGCGCCGGTAACGCGATGGCCGGGATCTGTTCGAGCCTGCGTTGCAGCAGCCGCCCCTGCAGGCCGGCCCGCGCGGCGGCACGCGACAGCAACTCGGCACTCAGGCGCTGCGAAGGCAGCGGCAGGCCGGTGGTGAGCATGGCCGCGCTGGCCGGTTTCTGATGCAGGGCGCAGAGTGCCAACAACCCGTCGAGTAACGGGTCGTCGTGCAGCGTGCGTGGATCATGACTGAGATGAACTCGACTGACTTCGGATTCCACGCGGTGCACTCTCGACTAACAGATGGGGCTATGGGGTGACTCAGTTCATTCCAGGCAGTTGGACTTTGGGCTTCACATCGTTTTGCACGACGGAGGCCATTGGAGCGACGACGCCTTGGCTTTTGAGCAATTCGCCCATGGTCGCCTTGATTCGGTACTGAGTAAATAACTGAATATTCTTGATCTCTTCCAGGCGACGCGAAGCGGTGAACAATTCGTTCTCGCTGTCGAGCAAGTCCAGCAGGGTACGTTGGCCCAGGCTGAACTGTTGCTGGTAGGACGTGCGCACGCGGGTGCTGTGGTCCACGTACTGCTGGGCCACCGGCAGTTGCGCGTTGGCGTTGTTCAAGGCGTTCCAGGCCAGGCCCAGTTCTTCATTGAGCTGGCGCAAGGCGTTGTTGCGGATGTCCAGGGCCTGGTTGGCCTGGTATGACTTCGATTGCAGGTCGGCCTTGTTGCTGCCGCCGGCAAACAGGTTGAAGCGCATGCGCACCATGGCTTCCCAGCCGTTGCTGTGGTTGGCGTCACCGGAGACGTTGTTGTCGGCGTTGGTGCCCAGCTCAGCGTCAAAGCGTGGATAGAAGCTGGATTTGGCGGCCGCGTATTGCTTCTCGGCGGCGGAGATGTCCGACTCGGCCGAGCGCAGCACCGGGCTGTTGTCGAGCATCTGGCGCCGCGCTTCATTCAGGTCGGCCGGGAGCATGGCCATGAACGGCGCCGGGCGCTCGAGCTGGTCGGGCATCTCGCCAACGGCGCTGAGGTAGTTGGTTTGCGCATCCGCCAGGTTGGTCTGCTCGGTGATCAGGTTGTTGCGGGCCTGGGCCAGACGCGCTTCGGCCTGGTCCTGGTCGGCGCCGTTACCGACGCCGCGCTGGGTGCGCAACTTGATCTGATCGTAAATGCGTTCGTGGTTGCGCAGGTTTTCTTCGGCCAGGCGCACGAACTCGCGGCGGGTCAGCACTTCCAGGTAGACCTGGGCAACGGTCAACGCGGTGCGCTCGGACGTACCGAGCAACGAATAGGCACGGGAGTTGACGTTGGCCTGTTGACGCCCGACTTCGCTGGAAGTGGCGAACCCATCAAAGATCATTTGCTGCAGGCGCAGGCTGGATTCACCGCGATTGAGGGTGTCCCAGTGGTTGCCGCCCGTGCCGTTCGCGGCGCGGGTGGAAGCGTTGTCGGTGCCCGCACGGCCATAGCCGGCATTCAAATCGACACGCGGCAGATACCCACCCTGCGCCGCACGCAATTGGTAATCGGCGGCGATGCGGCTGTTTACACCCGCTTGAATTTCAGGATGCACATCCATTGCCTGCTGCATGGCTTGAGGCAGCGTCTGGGCTTGTACAAAGCTGGCGGCGAGAACGAACGGTATTGCCTTGAACAGGTGCAGACGCATTAAAAATTCCCCAGGACTTCTTGTCTCAAATCACAGCGATTGGCGCCGCCGCGTCGGATAATGGCTAGCGTAATGACCGTACGTCGGAAAGTTCAAAAAGCGGAACTGCTTCACACATGTAGGACGGTTCGCCGCATAAATATCAATGTGACATTACGGGGGCGATTGTTTAGGATGGCGACCATAAGGTCAATAGTTTGGCATAAACTAGATAGCTAAAAATTCCAGCCAATAATTTGACGTCAGTAAGTGTTCAGACTACGCCCCCTCCAGTTTGGCCCTCCCTATTGAGCGGCCACATGGAATCATCAGAAACGGATCGCCGGAGAAATAGTTAATGAGCAATGTTGTTGCCATCGTCAAAAGCATTGTTGGTCAAGTGTTCGTTATTTCTCCGGAAGGGGCACGCCGTGTTCTGGTTGAGGGTGATCGCCTGTTTGCGGGCGACCAGATTGATACGGGCCTGTCGGGCGCAGTGAGCCTGGAGCTGGCTGACGGACGCACGCTGGACCTGGGCCGCGACACCCAGTGGAGCGCCGACATGCCGGACTCCACCGCCGACCTGGCCGCCGCCACCGAACAGGCCGCGCCGTCGGTTGCCGAGTTGCAGCAGGCCATCGCCGCCGGTGCCGACCCGACCACCGAACTGGAAGCCACTGCCGCCGGCGCCACCGCTGCCGGTAATGGCGCGGCGGGCGGCGGCCACAGCTTCGTGGTGCTGGACGCGACCGCCGGGCGTGTCGATCCGACCATCGGCTTTCCCACCGCCCCTATCGGCCAGGGCACAGCAACGCTGAATACCTTTAATGGTGCTCAAGCTTCTGCAGGTAACGGCAACCTGGCGCTGCAGCCTTCGACCCTGAGCCTGAGCGCCACCCCGAGCATCACCGAAGCCGGGGGCGTGCTGACGTATACCGCCACCGTGACCCAGGCCGGCACCAGCGACTTGACCATCACCCTGTCCAACGGCGCGGTGATCACCATCCCATCCGGCCAACTGACCGGCACCGTCAACGTGCCCCTGGCGCCTAACGACAGCCCGTACCTCGACGCCAGCCAGATCAGCGTCAACGTCACCGGCATCACCGGCGGCAACAACCTGGTACTGACCCTCGACCCTAACCCGGCCGTGACGCAGATTACCGACACCATCGACACCACCACCGTGACCTTGACGGCTGGTTCGAACGTGACTGAAGGTGGCCAGATCACCTACACCGCGACCTTGACCAACCCGGCACAAACCCCGGTGAACGTCACCTTGAGCAATGGCTCGGTGATTACCATCAAGGCGGG
>NZ_JAFLXH010000044.1:0-35997 GCF_019891515.1 Pseudomonas sp. Wu6
ATCCGGCGGGCAGATCACAAAGCCCTTGGCGCCGTTGGCGGCCAGGCTGTCGATGGCCGACAGGGTTTTCTCGCCATCCGGCACGGCGATCTTGATCACGGTGAAACCGTGTTCCTTGCCGGCTTTTTCGGCGAAGGCCCATTCGGTCTGGAACCAGGGTTCTTCGGCCTGTTTGACCAAAAAGCCGATCTTTACTTCTTCAGCGGATGCGAACCCACTGAATGCCAACGCAAGCGCCACAGCACCGAGTGTCTTCTTGAACATGGACCACCTCATTGTTGTTATTGGAAAACGGTTTAGTCGTGGTACATCACAGACCGCCCGCCATCGATCATCAGGCAGGTGGCATTGATAAAGGGCGCCTCGTCGGTCGCCAGAAACAGCGCACTCATCGCCACCTCGATGGGCTGGCCGATGCGCTTGGGCGGGTGCAGGTCGAACGCACGCTGGCGCTCCGCGTGGGGGTCGGGGAACGCGTTCCAGTAGTCGACGTTGAGCTGGGTTTCGATATAGCCCGGGGCGATGGCATTCACGCGGATGCCCTTGGGCGCGTATTCGATGCCAAGGGCGCGGGTGAGGCCGAGCAGGCCGTGCTTGGCCACAGGGTAGGGAAAGCAGCCGGGAATGATGTGGCTGGAATGGGTGGACGCAATGTTGATGATGTTGCCGATGCCCTGCTCGATCATGTGCGGCAGCACCGCGCGGCAACCGTACCAGGCGCCGTCAAGGTCAATGGCGAAGCAGCGGCGCCAGTCCTCGTCGGTCATTTGCAGCGGGTCGCGAAACACATTGACCCCGGCGCAGTTGACCAGCACGTCCACGCGGCCGAAGCGCTCGATGGCCACATTGACCAGTGACTGCCATTGCTCTGTGGAAGTGATATCCACGGCCTGCGCGACAATCTCGGCGCCGCGTTCGCGCCAATGGGCCGCGACTTTCTCAACCTTGTCGCCCTGGATATCCGCGATCACCAACCGCGCTTGCTGCGCCTGGAAGCACGCCACGATGGCCTCGCCAATGCCTTGCGCAGCGCCGGTGATGATCACCACCTTGTGCTTGAGTCGCTCGCCGTAAGTGGGCTCGGGCACGGCGGGTAGGGACAACGGTTGTGCCTGCATCGCTTCACCTGTTTTATTTTTGGCAGTGAGTGCTGATGCAGGCGACTATAAACCCACAGCTTGAAATATCTCAATATATAAATTTACATCCCATAATGTGAACAAACCTATAAAAAAACCGGCCGTATAGGGCCGGCTCCGCGCGCCTGTCAGCCCTGGGCGAAATCCCTCAGCGCATTGCCTTCCATGCGGTAGCGCACCCACTCTTCCTGGGGCTGCGCGCCGATGGACTTGTAGAACGCAATCGCCGGCTCGTTCCAGTCCAGCACGCTCCACTCGAAGCGCCCGCAGCCGTTGTCGCAGGCGATCCTGGCCAGGTGGCGCAGCAACTTCTTGCCCGCCCCGCCGCCGCGCTGTTCCGGGTTGATATAAAGGTCTTCCAGATACAGGCAGTTACTGCCAAGCCAGGTGGAGTAGCTGAAAAAGAACACCGCAAAGCCAATCGGCAGGCCGTCGCGCGAACAGATCAGGCCGTGGGCGGTGGAGCCCTCACTGAACAAACTGCGTTCGATATCCACCACGCTGGCGACCACTTCGTGCCGGGCTTTCTCATACTCGGCCAGTTCAGTGATGAACGTCAGGATCTGCGCAGCATCGCTGGGTACGGCGGGGCGAATCTCGATGGTCATGGGCGCGCCTTGGGCAAGTTCAAAGCCCACATACTAAGACGCTTTGATGACTGATTGCAGCGCAATTTCCCTATGGCGGGTACACAAATTCTTACAGGCCACATAAGACCGTTCGTCGCCATCAAGGCACAAACCGCAAAGTGCGGCTGACCAATCAAGGGTAAGGACATTAATCATATGGAGACACCCTCATGAAAAATTCCAAATTTGCTGCCCTGGCCCTCACCGGCCTGCTGTCTGCTGCGTCGTTGAGCGCGTTTGCCGCCACCTCGGCAACCGGCCCGACCGATCCAACGCCTGACGCCACCACCGAATCGCAAAAGTCCATGGGCACCGGTCTCGACACCAATGGCGGCGCGATCATCGACAACACCAACGCCGCCGACCCGCACACCAAGGGCCACGATACCCAGCGCCAGGCACCTGCTGCCGTCGGCAACGGCAAAATGGGCCCATCGGTGAACGAACCGAAGATCAATAAAGGCGACGATTCGAACCTGCCAGGCGCGCCGAAACAACCTGCACCTTGATACCTGCCTGACCCGCTCGACACCCGATCATTTCCCAGTGAAGAGGTACACATGAACGTTGATAGAAACCTTGAACGAGAAGTCCTCACTCGCCTGCTGCACGCTCATCCGCAAGGTTTGGGCAAGGAGGTGCTGGATAACTATCGCGGCGGAAAAGAAGTCGCCAGTGTCTTGGCCTTCCTGCAGGACCGCGGGCTGATCAGGATGGACATGTGACCACCGACGACGCCGGTGAATATTCGTTGAACCTGCCGATCAAGTTGACCGCGTCGGGTGTGGATGAGGCGCGCAAGCTCGAGGGTCAAGGCTTGCAGTGATGTCATCTCTGGTCTGGCCCTGCGACCACCCAATGTGGGAGGGGGCTTGCCCTCTCTCAATGTAGGAGCGAGCTTGCTCGCGAAAAACTCACAGGCACCGCGTTCATTCAGGAAGCACGCGTTATCGTTGACGTTTTTCGCGAGCAAGCTCGCTCCTACAGAGGGCAAGGGGCAAGCCCCTTTTTTATTCGGTGAGCAGTGCGTCGACTTCAGCAGTGCCTGGAGACGTCGCCGGCCCCCAGCGTGTCACCGCCAGTGCCGCCGCGGCATTCGCTCGACGCGCTGCCTCGACGGGATTCAAGCCGTTCGCCAGTGCGGCGATAAACACCCCAGCATGCGCATCCCCCGCGCCATTGCTGTCCACCGCCTGCACCTTGAAACCCGGCACATGCCTGATGTCGCTCGCCTGCCCTACCCAGCATCCATTCGGCCCATCGCGCACCACCAACAGCGCGTTGGCGGGCAAGTGCCGACTCAACGCGAACAGCGCAGCGGCGATGTCCGGTGCACCGGTAAACGCCAGTGCTTCAGGCCCATTGCTGGTCCAGATATCGATACGCGGCAACAGCGCTCGCATCAAGGCCGAGTCCGGCGCCTTGACCAACGGGCCTGGATCGAACATCACCAGCACCTCGCGCGGCAGCGCCAGCAACCAGTCGATCAGCGCCTGCGCCTTGCCCTCAAGCAGCAGGCTGTAACCGCTGACATACACATAGTCATCGCTGCGCGGCACTACCCGGGCCAGGTCATCGGCACTCAGTTCCCCCTCGGCGCCGAGGTGGGAAATGAACGTGCGCTCCGTGGTGGCTTCGGTCAGGGAGACGCATAGGCCGGTGTCCTGGCCGCTGCTGGCCGGCAGCGCCATTTCAATGCCTTCTGCCTGCATCGCAGCGCGGGCCAGGTCACCAAAGCGGCCGCTGCCGTGACGCCCCAGGTAAACCACCGGCAAACCATTGCGCCGCGCGGCGGCCATGACGTTGAAGCCACCGCCGGCTTCGAAACTCGCGAACCTGGCCAACACGTCGCCCCCGCTCGGCGGCAAGGTATCAAGGGCCATGACCAGGTCGACGATGACCTGTCCGGTGTGCAGCAATCTAGACATTGGGACGCTCGACTAACGCGGGACGTCGATCGGCAGCGCCGCCCAGTACGGCATAGACGCCGCCGGCCACCAGGAAGGTGACGATCCAGCCGAGGCCGTTATGGCCGAGCCAGGAATCGGACAATGGCCCGGCAAACCAGATGTTGTCGGCGGTGGTGCCGATGGTGGTGAAGCTGAACCCCAGCACGATGGCCAGCGCCCAGGCGCCAAATGCGCGCCACTCCACACCGCCGCGATACCAGTAGGCGCTGCTCGGGCTGACATCCAGCAAATCCTTGGGGCTGTAGTAGTGACGGTGGATCAGGTCGACCACGAAAATCCCCACCCAGGCGGTAATCGGCACCGCCAGCAAGGAGATGAAGGTGATGAACGGACCGTAGAAACTGTCGGCGATCAGCATGAAGTAAATGGAGCCGGCAAAAATCGCCACGATGTCGACGATCACCGCGTGCACGCGCTTGACCTTCAGGCCCAGGGTCAGGGTGGTGAGGCCGGCTGAATACACCGACAGGTTGTTCGACAACAGCAGCCCGCCGAACGCGGTGATCAGGTACGGCACCGCCATCCAGGTCGGCAGCATGTCGCGGATCGCAATGATCGGGTCCGTGGCCGAGGCCAGGTCGTTGTTACCCACCGACAGCAAGCCACCGAGGGTGATCAGCAACACCAGCGGGATGCCCGCACCGAACGCGGCAGAGGCCACCAGGCGCACGGCCTTGACGCTGCGGTGCTGGTAACGCGACATATCGGCACCGGCGTTGGCCCAGCCGATGCCGGTACCGGCCGCCATGGTGCCGATGCCGATGATCATGGCGCTCAGCGGCGCCGGCGTGGCGTTGAATACCGCGCTCCAGTCGATGGTGGCGCAGAGGAAGCCGCCCACCAGAATATTCAGCGCGCCGAACACGTAGGTTGCCCATTTCTGGATCACCAGCAAGGTGGCATGGCCCAGGCCGGAAACGGCCAGGGTCAGCAGCACGAAAACGGCGATGAAGATCAGGGTGAGCAACGGTGCGCTTTTCGCTTCCACCGGGGAACCGAACAGGATCGAGCACAGCGACAGCAACACAAACGCGGCCGTGGTGGTGTTGACCGTTTCCCAGCCCAGGCGCGACATCAGCGACACGAGGGTCGGCCCGATATTGCCGCGTACGCCGAAGATGGCGCGGGACAAGGTCAGGCTGGGCGCGCGGCCACGGCGACCGGCGATGGAAATGATGCCCACCACCGCGAAGGAACCGGCAGCGCCCAGGATTGCGACGATGATCGCCTGCCAGATGGCCAGGCCGCGAAACGCAACCAGGGTGGCACCCAGCGGCAAGCCGAGGATGCTGATATTGGCCGCGAACCAGACCCAGAACAGTTGCAGCGGATGCCCGTTGCACTCGCCTTCCGGGACCGGCTCGATGCCGCGTGTTTCCAATTGCCCGACGCTTTGGCCGGAAGAGGTGCTGCTCATGGGGTGGGGGCTCCTGGTGCCTGTATTGTTATGGTTGTGGCAACGCTTCAATGGCGGATCAACGTGATGCCTGGCGCAAGGCGAGCAGGTCTTGAACCAGCACTTGCACATCCAGGCTGTTGACCTGCTTGACCTGCTCGATCAACGGCCCGGGCCAGCACTGCATCCCCAGACACGCGCCAAGCATGGCGCCGAGGATCGCGGCGATGGTGTCGGTGTCGCCGCCCAGGCTCGCGGCCAGGCACAGCGCTTCGAACGCGTTCATGTCGCCCGATGCCACTTGCTGCGCGAGGGCGAACGACACCACCACCGACTCCTGGGAGGCGACGGAGGTACCAATCAATTCATAGAGCAAGTCGGTGAACAGCGCGTTGTCGCCGCTGCCGACGCTCAGGGTGCGTGCCCAACTGATGCGGGTCGACATGCGTCCGCCGGCAACCCAGTGGCCATGGTGTTCGGCCTGTTGCGCCACCTGGGTGCCGATGTTCAGCGCTTCGCCCAGGTCGACGCCATTGATACCGGCCGAGACCACCGCCGCGACCGCCGCCGCGCTGGCAATGCCCAGGCTGGTGTTGTGGGTGACCTGGCAGGCCTGGATCACCGCCCGGATAAACTGCGCCGGGTCACTGACATCGGCGGCGATGCCCACCGGCGTGATGCGCATGGCCGCGCCATTGGTAGTGCCGTAGCGCCCGGACTCTGCGGGCGTGTGCCCGGCGAGGATCATGTCGATCGCACGCTTGGTGGACGGCCCGAGCAGGTCCTGGGAACCCTTGGCGCGCATGCTCGCCTCCCAGTCGATCAGGCGTTGGGCGAGAACGCCGGGTTCGATCGTACCGCGGCCTTCGACCAACAACTCACCGACCAGGATCGCCTGTTCGGTGTCATCGGTGATGGAACCGGCGGGCATGTTCGGCGCGATCGGTTGATCGGGGCCGGCATCTTCCAGGGCGGTGATGGCGCCGAAGCGCTGGCGGACCTGCTCACGACTCAGGGATTGGGTGGGCATGCCCAGCGCATCGCCCAGGGCCAGGCCATAAAAAGCGCCGAGCGCGCGGATTTCAGCAGTCATTTGGACGCCCCAAATTGCAGGTGCAAACGAAAATGCACGGGATCGAGCAAGCTTTCGACATGCTCCATGAAACGCTCGCGACGGTCATAGGTGGTGCGCGAGGCCTTGAGAAATACTGTGCCGGCCGGACGGCCGAGTAACTGAGCGTCTTCATCGCTCAAGGCCTCGGCGCCGATCCATTGGTCACCCGTGGCGCCCACATAGCCGTAAGCCGCCAGGGTGACGGTCAGGGAATGGTCGATCAGGCCAATGCGGGGCAGGCTTTCCAGGTCGCCGGTGGCGGGCATCAGCGAGCGCTCCAGAGACACCGCTGTTCCGTCGGCGGTGCGGCGCAGGCGATCAAGGGCGATAAACTGATCGCTGCCGAAACGGCTGGACAAGTCCGGGCGTGTCACCGCTTCGAAGCGCAGCACCTCGGTGCTCACCTGCGCGCCGGTGTCCGCCAGGGCCTGGGCCCACCCGTGGCGCTGGTCGAGCCCCATGCCGTCAAAGGTGACGATGGAGCCGACACCGCTTTGGGTGGCAATGTAATTGCGCCGCTTGAGCTCGGCCAGCGCCTCGCGCAGGGTGCCACGACTGACCGCAAACTCCTCGGCCAATTGGTGTTCACCCGGCAACAGGAAACCGTCGGCCATCACCCCACCCTCGATACGGCGGATGAGCTCGTCGACGACGCGTTTTTTCTTATCGAATCGAACATGTCTAATCATGTACAAATTGATAACCGAAAGGCGCCTTCTCCAGCAAGCGAATTATGTCAGGGCAATGAAAAAACCGGCCTCAGGGCTCCAGGCCAATCGGGAAAAACTCCCCGCCGCTCCATACCCCAAGCCAGTTCTGACCGTTGATCGGACGGCTTACCGCCAACTCCACCAATTGGTAAAACGCGTTGCGGTGCACCAGGGCTTCAAGATTGCTGCGCACCCGCAGATAAGGCGCCGGTTCCTCGGTAAGCGGATCGATCACCACCCGCAACGGGTGCTCGGGGCCGGCCTCGATCTGTTCGTCGACGTTGGTGGTAAAGCGCAGCACCTGGCGTTCGCCCTGCCCTTGCACCTCAAGGGTGACGGCGACGAATGGCGCGTCATCGACAATGATGCCGACCTTTTCCACCGGCGTGATCAGGAAATAATCATCGCCATCGCGGCGAATGATGTTGGAGAACAACTTGACCATGGGTTTGCGCCCGATAGGCGTGCCCTGATAGAACCAGGTGCCGTCACGGGCGATGCGCATGTCGATATTGCCGCAGAAATCCGGGTTCCACAGATGCACCGGCGCCGGCCCTTTACCCTTGGGCAGTTGCGCCAACAGATCGTTGGCCTTGGCGGTATCGGTCATGGAGGTCTCCTCAGGCTTACTGATTGCTCATGCCGAGCAAGCCTCGGGCGTACTGGGCCAGCGGCCGGGCAATCAGATCTTGTGGCGTGTTGTCGTGGAACGTCAGTAAACCGCCACGACTGCGAATGCGTGCAGTATCAATCAAATACTGGGTGCTGGTCTCGATCAACATGATCTGGATCACGCCGCTGTCCAGGCCAAGGCGGTCCAGGGCTTGCTGGTCGGTCCACTCATCGGCGTTGCCGATACGGTCGTCGGCTGCCGCAAAACGGCAATAGAGCAAGTAATGAGCGCCCACCCCGCGCGCTTCGGCCATGGCCTGTTCGAGGCCTTCAGGCTGACGGGCGCGACGCACCATGGGGAAATATTCGACGAAGCCGTTGAACGCTTCCTCGGCCACCACGTTGGGGCGCGGATACGCGCTGCCGGGCGGCACGAAAGCGCCCTGGGCGATAAAGATGAAGGAGTCCGGCTGCACACGAATTGAAGCGGTGCGGCGCGTATCACTGTGGTCGAGCAAGCCGGCGTCGCTCATCTGATAGCGGGTGCCTTCGGCCATATCGCTGACGGTCATGCAACCACTGAGTGCCAATGACGCCAGCAACAAAACCAGACTACGCATCCTATCCTCCAGAAGCCGGTGACGGAAAACCGGCGAATGGGCGTGAGATGCAGAATCTGCGCCAGCTTGATTTAAATGTGGGAGGGGGCTTGCCCTGATGCCCTGCAGGAGCAAGCTTGCTCGCGAAAAACCCACAGGCACCGCGCTCATTCAGGAGGCACGCGTTATCGTTGACGTTTTTCGCGAGCAAGCTCGCTTCTACAGGCCGCATCCACAAGTTATCCGCCAATGATCTTCATCACCGTCGCGCCGCCCGAGAAGGCCACTTCCTGCTTGTCGCCCAAGGCCTTCATCAGCAGCCCTTGCAGCGCCGGCAGTGCCTGATGGCGCGGTTTGTCCAGCAGGTCGCCGACGTAGTGACGATTGCTCGAAGACAGGCAACCATGCAACCACCCCGTGGACGACAGACGCAATCGCGAACAGGTGCGGCAGAACGGCACGCTCTCATTGGCGATCACGCCAAAGAAGCCCTTGCCCGGCACTTCATAGCGCACGGCCGTGGCGTCGACGGGCGCATTGGCTTGCAGGTATTCATGCTGTTCGCCGATCAGGCTGAGCAACTGTTGCAGGCTGACGAATTGTTGCAGGAAGGCGTTGGAGTCTTTGGCCAAGTGGCCCATGCGCATCAATTCGATAAAGCGCAGCTCGTAGCCCCGCTCCAGGCAGTAATCGAGCAACGGCAGCACCTGGTCCAGGTTCTGGCCGCGCAAGGGCACCATATTGACCTTGATCTTGATCCCGGCCGCGCGGGCCTGGTCCATGCCATCGAGCACAGTGGCCAGGTCGCCACCACGGGCGATGCTGCGAAAGGCGTCGGCATCCAGGGTGTCGAGGGACACGTTGATGCGCCGGATACCGGCGTCCACCAGCAGCGGCAGCTTGCGGGCCAGCAACTGGCCGTTGGTGGTCAGGCTGATATCGCTGAGCCCCATCTGCCCCACGGCGCCCATGAACGCTTCCAGCTTGGGACTGACCAGCGGCTCACCCCCGGTAATCCGCAGGCGATCGATGCCGGCCGCTTCGATCAGGTAAGCCACGCCCCGCGCCATGGCCTGGGCCGAGAGTTCGTCCTGGGCAGCCACCAGCCGCTTGCCGTTGGGCACGCAATAGGTACAGGCATAATTGCAGGCTGAGGTCAGGCTGATCCGCAAATTGCGAAATCGCCTGCCTTGACGATCGACGATCATGAACCACTCCGGCAGAGGATGAATCGGGGCGCGCTAAAAGCTGACTGATAAATCAGCTTTTAGCAAGGGGCCTTGCCTGAGTATATTCCCGGGGTACTGCGCGTGGCAGTAAATCATCAGGTGGAGGGCGACTCCACGGCCGGCGGCTCGGTACTGTGCTTGCGCTTGTTCCCCATGCGCACGCCAATATCCATCAGGAACTGGAAGAAACCTTCCTGGTCTTCCAGCACATTGCTCCAGAACGGCGAGTGGTACAGCGCCACGGCGCCATGCACCAGGGCCCAGGCGGCGCAGTAGTGAAAGTAGGGAGGCACGTCTTCAAGCTTGCCTTCACTGATACGGCCCTTGATCAGCAAGGTCAGGCGTTCAAAGTTCGAGGCGCGGATCTTGTGCAGTTCCTCGACCATTTCCGGTACCTGGTGGCCCTTGACGACCTTTTCTTCCAGGCGATCAAACAGACGGTAGCGCTGCGGATCGCGCATGCGGAACTCGAAATAGGCCCGGGACAAGGCCTCTTTGTCCTTGTCGACATCGGCTGAATGCAGCAGCTCGTTCAAGTCACGCTCGTAGTCGAGCATCAGGCGCAGGTAAATCTCGGCCTTGGACTTGAAGTGCTTGTAGATCGTGCCTTTGCCGATACCCACGGCATCCGCGATCATCTCGACGGTGACGCTGTCTTCGCCTTGTTCGAGGAACAATTTGAGTGCGGTGTCGAGAATTTCCTGCTCACGGCGGCGAAACTCACGGACCTTACGGGGTTCTTTATGCATGAGGAAGAGGTCTGCAAAGGTCGGAATAGGAAGGGTTGCGCAAGCCACGGATACGTGGCGATACGATTTACCCGATGCGAGGGATTATCCCGACTGAACGGTCGTTGGGCAACGCCTATGTGACCCCGTTATGCACTTTACTTTCAGTCCGCCAACGATTTGCCCGATATCAGTCAGAAACAAGACGCGCTATTCCCAACTGCGCATCCGCTCAATGAGAACTCAAGCGAAGCGCGCGTATTCCAAATCCGTTTAAAAATCGACCCATCGAGACTGGACTGAATCCCAGAGTGATCAATACTTCAAGTGTCGTCGCGACATCTCCCCCAAGTGAAGCGTCGACCTGGGTACCGACGGACTGCGTACCCTTGTTTTACTCCTAATGGTCTTAACCCGGATTCACCCCCCAGAACCCGGGTTTTTTTTGCCTGCGATTTTCTCCTGCAGGAGCGAGCTTGCTCGCGAAGAACTCATAGACACCGCGTTTATCCAGGATGCACGCGTTATCATTGACGTTTTTCGCGAGCAAGCGCGCTACGGCACAGAAGTAGCAGCGCCGGCCACATGGGCCAATGGAAACAGACGCTTGAAGTTCTCGGTCGTCTGCTCGGCGAAGCGCTCGTAGGACTCGCCGCGCAGCATCGCCAGATAATCCGCCACGTCACGCACATATTCCGGCAGGTTCGGCTTGCCGCGATGGGGGATCGGCGCCAGGTACGGCGAATCGGTTTCCACCAGCAGCCGGTCGGCAGGCACCTGGCGCGCCACATCACGCAACGCGTCGGCATTGCGGAAGGTAACGATGCCCGACAGGGAAATATAGAACCCCAGGTCCAGGGCCGCCTTGGCCATCGCCCAGTCTTCGGTAAAGCAATGCAGCACACCGGCCTGGGGCAGCGCGGCTTCGCGCAAGAGCGTCAGGGTATCGGCGCGAGCCCCACGGGTGTGGACGATCACCGGTTTGCCGGTGTGTTGCGCAGCGTGCAGGTGCAGGCGGAATGAGGCCTGCTGCAGGTCGGCGGCTTCGGGTTCGTAGTGGTAATCCAGGCCGGTCTCGCCAATGGCGACGACGCGCGGGTGATCGAGTTCGCCGAGCAGCCAGTCCAGGGCCGGTGCTTCGCCGGGCTTGAGGTCCAGCGGGTGGATACCCACCGAGCAATCCACATCGGCGTAGCGATCAGCCAGGGCTTTGACGTCGGCGGCATTTTCGGCACTGACGCCGATGCACAGGAAGTGCCCTACCCCGCGCTGGCGCGCAGCGTCGAGGGCGGCGTCCAGGGAGCCGTTGTGCTGGGCGAGATCAAGACGGTCGAGATGGCAATGGGAGTCTACGAGCATGGGCAATTACAACTTGAGTAGTGTCTGGCCGACGATACACCCGTCGGCCAAGGAAATTAACGTCGGCCGAGCAAGCCGACCCATTGGACCAGCAGTGCTTCAAGCAACAGCACGCGGTTGAGGTTGGCCTTGCCGAGCACTTTCTGACGCTGGGCGAGAATCCAGTCCTGAATGCTCAGCACCTTGTCCTGGGCACTTTTCTGCGCAAGGTATTGCACCACCTTGCGCATGTCCGGCAAACCCAGGCCGTTTTCGTCCTGGGTCAACTGGTAGCGCAGGATAAGGCTGGACCAATCGCAGAACCAGTCGAACAGCAGCAACAGGGGAATGTCCTTCCACGCGCTTTCGGCCAATTGCGTGGCGGACACTTCCTGCTTGATCAGTTTCTTCACACCGTCTACGACCAGTGCCCGTTGCTCGCGCACGCCCTGGGCGTGCAGCTTCACCGCCGCAAGCGGGGAGCCCGCGGCCAGGGTCAGCAATTCGATCCGTTCCTGCTCGGCGCAATCGGGCAGCGCCTGCGCCAGCCATTGCAGGCTCATGGCCTCGCTCGGCAAAGGGCATGCCTGCTGCACGCAACGGCTGCGGATGGTCGGCAGCAAGCGGCTGGACTGATGGCTGACCAGCAACAGCACGGTGTCGCCGGACGGTTCTTCCAGACTCTTGAGCAACGCGTTGGCGGCGTTGATGTTCATCGCCTCTACCGGCTCGATCAGCACCACCTTGCGCCCGCCCATCTGCGCGGTTTGCACCACGAAGCTGACGAGGTCGCGCACCTGGTCGACCTTGATCGCCTTGTCCGCTTCCTCAGGTTCCAGCACATAGTTATCGGGGTGGCTGCCGGCCTTCAGCAGCAGGCAGGATTTGCATTCGCCGCAGGCTTGCAGGTCAACGGGGCGCTGGCACAACAGGCTCGCCATCAAGCGCTCGGCCAGGGCACGCTTGCCGATACCGGTCGGACCGTGCAGCAAATAGGCGTGGGCGTGTTGGGCTCGGCCGGCCAACTGCTGCCAGAGACCGTCCTGCCACGGGTAGGCTTCAGCCACGAGCGCGCTCCAGCAGGGTCGGTAACAGCGCATCGAGGGCTTGCTGCACCTGAGCCAGCGGCTGGGCGGCGTCAAGCAGGTAGTAACGCGCAGGCTCCGCCCTGGCACGCTCGAGGAACGCGGTGCGCACGGCGTCGAAAAATGCCTGGCCTTCCAGCTCGAAACGATCCAGACGACCGCGCGCGCTGGCGCGGGCCATGCCCACTTCCACCGGCAGGTCGAACAGCAGGGTCAGGTCGGGGCGCAAGTCCCCCTGAACGAAGGCTTCCAGAGCAGCGATACGCTGCAGGCACAAGCCGCGACCACCGCCCTGGTAGGCGTAGGTGGAGTCGGTAAAACGGTCGCAGATCACCACGGCGCCGCGGGCCAGGGCCGGTCGGATCACCTCGGCCAGATGCTGGGCACGGGCGGCGAACACCAGCAACAGCTCGGTGTCCGCATTCATCGGCTCGTCACCCGGCGCCAGCAAGACTTCACGGATGCGCTCGGCCAGCGGCGTACCGCCGGGCTCACGGGTCAACACCACTTCGACGCCCGCGGCGCGCAGGCGCTCGGCCAGGTAATCGCGGTTGGTGCTTTTGCCGGCGCCTTCCGGGCCTTCGAGGGTCATAAACAAGCCAGTCACAGGCAGTCCTTAGTCAGAGTCATTGCGGGCTTTGCGGGGCGCTGGTGTCCGGCGCGGGGTCTACCGGTACGTCAACCGGTGGCACCGTGTCTTCCAGCGGCTTGACCTGCGGTGCCGGGCTGGACCGGTAATCGGCGCGGCGCTTGAGTTGAAACTCGCGTACGGCGGCATTATGCGCATCCAGGTCATCCGAGAACACATGGCTGCCATCGCCACGGGCGACGAAATACAGGCTGCTGCCCGGCACCGGGTTCAGGGCGGCATGAATCGCCTCGCGGCCCACCATGGCGATGGGTGTCGGCGGCAGGCCGGCGATCATGTAGGTGTTGTAAGGGTTGGCCTCCTTGAGATGGGCGCGGGTCAATTTGCCGTTGTAGCGCTCACCCAGGCCATAGATCACCGTGGGGTCGGTCTGCAACATCATGCCCAGCTTCAGGCGACGCACGAACACACCGGCAATCTGCCCACGTTCTTCGGGCACACCGGTCTCCTTCTCCACCAGCGAGGCCATGATCAGCGCTTGATAAGGCTCGGTGTAAGGCGCATCAGCGGCGCGCCGGCTCCACTCCTGGGCGAGCACATCGTCCAGACGGTTGTAGGCTTTCTTCAGGAATTCGACATCGGTCATGCCCCGCACGAAACGGTAGGTGTCGGGAAAGAACCGCCCTTCAGGGAATACGCCGGGATGGCCGAGCTTGTCCATCACTTCGCTGTCACTGAGGCCGGTGAGGGTCTGCACGATCTTTTCGTGCTTGGCCAGGGCCGAGCGCACCTGGCGAAAGTTCCACCCCTCCACTAGGGTCAGGCTGTATTGCACCACTTCCCCACGCTGCCAAAGGCCGATCAGGCCTTCGGCGGTGAGGCCCGGGGTCATGCGGTATTCGCCGCTGTGCAGCGGCTGGTTCTCAAGGTTAAAGCGCCAGTAAAGACGCAGCCAGAAGGCACCGTCGAGCACGCCATCGGCTTCCAGACGATTGAAGGTGCCGGTGGGCGTGGCCCCTGCCGGTACATCGAGCAACTGCTCCTGGGTCAGGTGCAACGGCTGCTTCAAGGCAGCGTTGTATTTCCAGGCGCAAAAGCCCAACAGCAAAACCGCCGAGAACAGACCGATCAGCAGCAGTACAACCAGTTTTCGTATCACTCAAATATCCAATAGTGCGCGAACAATGCCCTGCAGTTTACGGGTGAGCGGCCCAACCGACCAGCTCATCCCAGCGCACTCGCGTACCGGCCAGATGCCATAAACGCTGTTGCACACGAAGACTTCGTCGGCCTGTTGCAACTGCTCCAGACTGATGTCGGCCACGGCCACCGGGACGCCCAGGGCTTGCGCCTGGTCGAGGATCTCGGCGCGCATCACCCCGGCAACGCCGCAACGCGTCAGATCAGCGGTACGTAACACGCCGTTGCGCACCACAAACAGGTTGCTGAACACGCCTTCGATAACCCGCCCGGACCTATCCAGCATCAAGCCTTCGGCATGCTCGGCATCCCGCCATTCGGCGCGGGCGATGACCTGCTCAAGGCGGTTCAGGTGTTTGAGCCCGGCCAGCAGCGGTTGTTCGGCCAAGCGGGTGGCGCACGCAAACAGACGGATGCCGTCGGTGCCATGGGCTTCGGGATAGATGGCGGGCGGACCGCCCTGCAAGATACGGCGTACCGCAGCATCGGGATCGATGCCGTAACCGCGCTGGCTGTCGCCACGGGTCAGGATCAACTTGAGCACGCCATCGCCCAGGGCTGCGGCATAGGCCAGCACTTCGCTGCGCACCCGTGCATGATCCACCCCCAACGCGAGGCGCCTGCAGCCCTCATCGAGGCGCTGCAGGTGACGGTCGAGCAGCACCGGCTGCCCGGCCTTGACCGCGATGGTTTCAAATACACCATCGCCATACGCCAGGCCGCGATCTTTCAGGGGCACGCTGTCCGCTGGCTGACCGTCGACCCAGCTGTGCATCACTCGGCGAACCGGCGGAACACCAGCGAGCCGTTGGTGCCACCAAACCCGAACGAGTTGGAGATCACCACGTCGATCGGCATCGGTTGCGCTTCGTGAGGCACAAAGTTGAGGTCGCAGCCTTCGTCCGGCTCATCGAGGTTGATGGTCGGTGGAGCGACCTGATCCTTGATGGCCATCACACTGAAGATCGCCTCGACCGCACCCGCCGCGCCCAACAGGTGGCCGGTCATGGATTTGGTGGAGCTGACCGCCAGCTTGTAGGCGTGCTCGCCGAACACCGACTTGATGGCTTCGGCTTCCGCCAGGTCGCCGGTCGGCGTCGACGTGCCATGGGCATTGATGTACTGCACCTGGTCGGCATTGACCTTCGCATCGCGCAGCGCATTGGTGATGCAGCGCGCAGCACCGGCACCGTCGGACGGTGGCGAGGTCATGTGGTAGGCGTCACCGCTCATGCCAAACCCGATCAGCTCGGCATAGATGGTGGCACCGCGCGCCTTGGCATGCTCCAACTCTTCCAGTACCAGGGCACCGGCACCGTCGGACAGCACGAAACCGTCACGGCCCTTGTCCCACGGACGGCTGGCACGGGTCGGCTCATCGTTGCGGGTCGACAGCGCACGGGACGCGCCGAAGCCGCCCATGCCCAGGCCGCAGGCAGCCATCTCGGCGCCACCGGCAATCATCACGTCAGCTTCATCGTAAGCGATGTTACGTGCCGCCATGCCGATGCAGTGAGTGCCCGTGGTGCACGCCGTTGCGATGGCGTAGTTAGGCCCCTGTGCCCCCAAATGGATGGACAGGAAACCGGAAATCATATTGATGATCGAGCCCGGCACGAAGAACGGTGAAATCCGACGAGGACCGGAATCGTGCAGCGTGCGGCTGGTTTCTTCGATATTGGTCAGACCCCCAATCCCCGAACCCATGGCCACGCCGATGCGCTCACGGTTGGCGTCGGTGACTTCCAGGCCGGCGTTACGCACTGCCTGAAAACCGGCTGCCAGGCCGTATTGAATGAACAGGTCGAGCTTGCGCGATTCCTTGAGCGAAAGGTATTGCTCGACATTGAAACCCTTTACCGAGCCGCCAAAACGGGTGGAATAGGCAGAAAGGTCCGTGTGTTCGATCAGACCGATACCACTGTGGCCAGCCAGAATGCCCTGCCAACTGCTTGGCACATCCGTGCCCAGTGGCGACAACATACCCATACCGGTGACTACGACGCGTCTACGCGACACAGCACTCTCCTTTTTCTAATGACGACACTTTGCTTCGCAGCGTACTTTTCGTCACCGCTGAAAGAAAAAACCGCACGCCGTTACAGCAGTGCGGTTTTTCCCTGACAGCAGGCGACGACTACAAACTATTACGCCTGGTGGCTAGTAACGTAGTCGATGGCAGCTTGAACAGTAGTGATTTTTTCAGCTTCTTCGTCCGGGATTTCGGTCTCGAATTCCTCTTCCAGAGCCATCACCAGCTCAACGGTGTCAAGGGAATCGGCACCCAGGTCTTCTACGAAGGAAGCAGTGTTGACCACTTCTTCTTCCTTAACGCCCAGTTGCTCGGCGACGATTTTCTTGACGCGCTCTTCGATGGTGCTCATACCTTGTTTAACTCCTAATGGACAAATTCAGGCAGCTGGCCAGTGGGTAAGTGTATAGAAAGCCATTTCGGTTTTTCAACCGAAAGCTTCACCCTGTACCCGCTCGACCACCTGCCTATAAATTAAGTTGCAGCTTTATAACGGATTTTAGACAGCTCGTATGACATATTTTTGAAGCGATCCGTCACAATTTAACTCATGTACATCCCGCCGTTCACCGGAATTGTAGCCCCGGTCACGTATGCCGCACCGTCGGATGCCAGGAAAGTGACCACATTCGCGATCTCTTGGGCCTGGCCCAGACGGCCCAGCGGAATCTGCGTCAGCAAGGCTTCACGCTGTGCTTCGGGCAGTTCGCGGGTCATATCGGTGTCGATGAACCCTGGGGCCACCGAGTTTACCGTAATCGACCGCGAGCCGACTTCACGCGCCAGTGCACGGCTGAAACCTTCCAGACCGGCCTTGGCCGCAGCGTAGTTTACTTGGCCGGCGTTGCCCATGGCACCCACTACGGAGCCAATATTGATAATTCGGCCCCAGCGCGCCTTGGTCATGCCGCGCAAAACACCCTTGGACAGGCGGAACAGACTGTTCAGGTTGGTATCGACCACGTCGTACCATTCGTCGTCTTTCATGCGCATCATCAGATTATCGCGGGTGATACCGGCATTGTTCACCAGAATCGCCGGCGCACCGAACTGCGCGGTGATCGCGGCCAGCACGGCCGCCACGGATTCGTCACTGGTCACATTCAGCTCGAGGCCGGTGCCCTGCACGCCGTTTTCCTTCAGGGTTGCGGCGATACGCTCGGCACCCGAGGCGGACGTGGCGGTGCCGATCACGACGGCGCCCTGACGACCCAGTTCCAGGGCGATGGCCTGGCCGATGCCACGGCTTGCGCCGGTAACCAGTGCAACTTTACCTTGCAGACTCATGCAGGCTTCTCCTAAGTTCGGGGATCAGGCCAGCGCCGCACGAGCGGCAGCGAAGGCATCCGGGGTATTGAGATTGGCAGTCGATACGCCGTCGGCGCAGCGCTTGTTCAGGCCGGCCAGGACTTTGCCCGGGCCGCACTCGACCAGTTCGGTGGCGCCCTTGGCGGCCAGGGTCTGCACCGATTCAACCCAGCGAACCGGCTTGTAGAGTTGCTCCAGCAGGTCGCGCTTGAGGGTCTCCAGGTCCGGGGCGATCGCCGCGCTGACGTTCTGCACCAGCGGGATCTGCGGCGCCTGCCAGTTGATGGCGGCGATGGACTCGGCAAAACGCTCGGCCGCCGGGCGCATCAGCTCGCAGTGTGACGGCACGCTGACCGGCAACGGCAGCGCACGCTTGGCACCACGGGCCTTGCAGCCTTCGATGGCGCGCTCGACCGCTGCCTTGGCACCCGCGATGACCACTTGGCCAGGGGAGTTGAAATTCACCGCGCTGACCACTTCGCCCTGCGCCGCTTCGGCGCAGGCTTCGATCACCACGGCATCGTCCAGGCCCAGGATCGCGGCCATGCCGCCCTGCCCGGCCGGAACGGCCTCCTGCATCAACTGGCCACGACGCTCGACCAGCTTGACCGCTTCACCGAGGGTCAGGCTGCCCGCCGCGACCAGGGCGCTGTATTCGCCCAGGCTGTGACCGGCGACGAATGCAGGGCGTGCGCCACCTTCGGCCAGCCACACGCGCCACAGGGCGATCGAAGCGGTCAGAATAGCCGGCTGGGTCTTGTCGGTTTGATTGAGTTGCTCTTCCGGCCCCTGCTGGGTCAGCGCCCACAGGTCATAACCCAGGGCGTCGGAAGCTTCCTTGAAAGTGTCCAGGACCAGCGGGTATTGCGCGCCCAGCTCGGCCAACATGCCGAGGGACTGCGAACCTTGCCCTGGAAAGACGAATGCGAGGGATGTAGACATGTAACAAGCCCCTAATGATCTGGTCGTCAAAAATGCGCACGCCGACGGTGGGAGCGCGCGAAACTGACAGATTGGATGGTCAATTGAACTGGCCGGTCACATTTAAGCACTCCCGGGCCGATTCGCCTAAGGCAACAAGCCCTCCAGACGCCCGCGCAAGCGTTGCGGCAGGTTGTCCTGAATCTCGATCACGGCCCGCGCAATCGCGCTCTGAAAGCCCTCGACACCTGCCGAGCCATGGCTTTTCACCACAACGCCCTGCAACCCCAGGAAACTCGCGCCATTATGCCGCGCCGGCGCCAGGTCGGCCTGCAGACGACGCATCAACGGCAGCGCCAGGGCGCCGACCATGCGCGCTGCCAGGTTCTGCTTGAACAAGGCTTCGATACGCGTGGCAATCATGGTTGCCAAGCCCTCACTGGACTTGAGCAGAATGTTGCCGACAAAGCCGTCACACACCACCACGTCGGCTTCGCCACGGTACAAACCGTCACCTTCGACAAAACCTACGTAGTTCAAACCCCGCGCGCCCTGCAGCAAGGTGGCGGCCAACTTGACCTGCTGGTTGCCCTTGATGTCCTCGGTGCCGATATTGAGCAGGGCCACCCTTGGCCGGACCACGCCCAGCGCTTCGGCGGCCACCGACCCCATCACGGCGAACTGCAACAGATGCTCGGCACTGCAATCGACATTCGCCCCCAGGTCCAGCAACTGGCAATAACCTTTCTGCGTCGGAATCGCCGCCACCATCGCCGGCCGATCAATGCCCGGCAGGGTCTTGAGCACATGCCGCGACAGGGCCATCAGCGCGCCAGTATTGCCGGCGCTGACACAGGCGTGCACCTTGCCGTCGCGCAGCAGCTCCAGGGCCACGCGCATGGACGAGTCGGGCTTGCCGCGCAGGGCCGCTGCCGGTTTTTCGTCCATGGTGATGGTTTCGCTGGCCGGCGTAACCGTCAGGCGCGCGCGATCCACAGCCGGATGGCCGGCAATCAGTTCTTCAATAAGGGTAGGTTGACCGACAAGGGTCAGGTGCAGCGAGGGCGTAGCAGACAGGCTGGCAATGCAGGCCTGAACAATGCTGCGGGGACCGAAGTCCCCGCCCATTGCGTCAATCGCGATGACTTGAGCAGACAAGTGATTACTCGTCAGCGCCCTTGTCGATCACTTTACGGCCACGGTATACGCCTTCTGGCGATACGTGGTGACGCAGGTGAACTTCACCGGTGGTCTTTTCCACGGACAGGGTGCTAGCCTCGAGAGCGTCGTGCGAACGGCGCATGTCACGGGCGGAGCGGGATTTTTTGTTCTGCTGAACAGCCATAATTGATTAACTCCTAAACGTTTGGGTCACGCTTTAACTGCGCCAATACACTGAACGGGTTGGACCGCGTTACCTCGTCCTCGCTCGGTTCGGGCTCGTCATCGAGGCCCGCCGGCTGCTGGCATTCTTCCGGATGATGAGCAGGCACAATGGGCAAGGCGAGCAAAAGCTCCTCCTCGATCAGTGCATGCAGATCCAAAGGATCTTCGCCCAGTTCCAGCACGTCATAACCTTTCGGCAACGACTGGGTATTCGCACCCTCCTTCACCACGGCATAACTGCATTCGCTGTGGATCGGCAGGGTGACCAGCTCAAGACAACGCTGGCAAACCATTTTGACTTCGGTGTCGATAAGGCTGTGAATTACCACAGATTTACGTTCATCTCGTTCAAAAACGAATTTGGCCTGGACCGCACCGACAGTGTCGGAAAGCGAGTCGCAGAGTCTCTCCAAATCGGCCAGCGGCAATTCACCTTGAAGGGAAGTGCCACGATCAGCCAATTTGCGCGGGTCAACGTGAGGTGGAATCGGGTCATTCAACATAGGCGCAGCATTATAGGGATGCACCCGGCCATGTCAAAGGAAATTCAGCCCTGTGCGTCAGCCGGTCACGCCGCTAGAATCTGCGGCTGTCTTGAGGAGACGTATATGCTGCCTTTATTACTCGCGTCCAGCTCGGTTTACCGCCGGGAATTGCTGAGCCGCCTGCACTTGCCGTTCACCTGCAGCTCGCCGGATATCGATGAAAGCCATCGCCCGGGTGAGTCAGCCCTCGAGCTGGTCAAGCGCCTGGCCGAACAGAAAGCGCGCGCCCTCGCCGCCAGCCATCCCGGGCATTTGATCATTGGCTCTGATCAGGTAGCGGCACTGGAAGGCCGGATCATCGGCAAGCCCCACACCTTTGAAAATGCCCGCGAGCAATTGTTGGCGGCCAGCGGCAAGCGTGTGAGCTTTCTTACAGGCCTGGCACTGCTCAACAGCGAGACGGGGCACTGCCAGGTCGACTGCGTACCGTTTACCGTGCAGATGCGTGAACTGGACGCGGAGCGCATCGAGCGCTACCTGCGGATCGAGCAACCCTATGACTGCGCGGGCAGCTTCAAGGCCGAAGGGCTGGGTGTGAGCCTGTTCCAGAGCACTGACGGCCCGGATGCCACCAGCCTTGTTGGCCTGCCACTGATTCGACTCGTGGACATGCTGCTGACCGAAGGCGTACAAATCCCTTAAATACACATCAACCCAATGTGGGAGGGGGCTTGCCCCCGATAGCGGTGGATCAGCCAGTTTATCTATAGCTGACACACCGTCATCGGGGGCAAGCCCCCTCCCACATTTTGGTCTACTGCTGGCTTGAGATATCAGCGCAAGCTCGCGCCCTGGAAGCCTAGATACGATCAAACGGCGATTCCTCAACCGTGAAATCCACCACTACTGGCCGAAGGCGTACAAATCCCTTAAGTACACATCGACCCAATGTGGGAGGGGGCTTGCCCCCGATAGCGGTGGATCAGCCAGCTTATCTATTGCTGACACACCGTCATCGGGGGCAAGCCCCCTCCCACATTTTGATCGACTGCTGGCTTGAGATCAGCGCAATGTCGGGCCCTGGAAGCCCATGTACAGGGCCAGCTTCTCGGCCACGCTGGCACCGAGCTTCTTGGAGAAGCGGTCAAACGGCGATTCCTCAACCGTGAAATCCACCAACTCCTTCTCGCCAACCACATCCCGCGCCACCGAACTGGCGCTGCCCAGGCCGTCGATCAAGCCCAGCGGCAGCGCCTGCTCGCCCGACCACACCAGCCCGGAGAACAGCTCCGGATGTTCCTTATCCTTGAGCCGATCGCCACGCCCTTGCTTGACGCTGGCGATGAACTGGCGATGGGTAGTGTCGAGCACGCCCTGCCAGAACTGGGTCTCATCCGCCTTCTGCGGCTGGAATGGATCGAGAAACGCCTTGTGCTCGCCCGAGGTGTAGGTGCGACGCTCCACACCCAGCTTCTCCATGGTGCCGACAAACCCGTAACCGGCTGCCGTCACCCCGATGGACCCCACCAGGCTGGCCTTGTCAGCGTAAATCTGGTCGGCGGCACTGGCGATGTAATAAGCGCCCGAAGCCCCCAGGTCGGAGATCACCGCATACAGCTTGGTGTCCGGATGCAGCGCGCGCAGGCGACGAATCTCGTCATACACATAGCCCGACTGCACAGGACTGCCGCCGGGGCTATTGATACGCAGGATCACGCCCTTGACCTTGGGGTCTTCGAACGCCGCGCGCAGGCTGCTGACAATATTGTCGGCGCTGGCGGGCTCCTTGTCGGCGATCACCCCGCGCACTTCGATCAAGGCGGTGTACTGACTGCCACGGGTGGCGCTCTTTTCCATGTCCATCAACGGACTGAACAGCGCCAGTATGAGCAACAGGTAAGTGAAGGTCAGCAGCTTGAAGAAAATCCCCCAGCGGCGCGCGCGGCGTTGCTCCTGGACGCTGGCCAGGAGGGTTTTCTCCAGCAGCTTCCAGCTTTTGTCATCAGCGTTTTGCGCTTTTTCCGGCGCTTTCCACTCGTCACTCATGCCATCAACCCCAGCAAAGACTTATCGAGCCCGGCTGAGCCAGGCCTGCAATTGAGAAAAATGATCGATCGTGACCCTGGGCTCGTATGGCTGCAGGGCCTCCGCAGACTGGGCGCCGTAGCTGACCGCCACGCTGTCCATGCCAGCATTGCGAGCCATCATCAGGTCGAAGGAGGCATCACCCACCATCAACGCCTCGCGCGGCGATACACGGCAATGCGCCATGATCTGCTCCAGCATCAGAGGGTGAGGTTTACTGGCAGTTTCATCCGCCGCACGGGTGATATCGAAATAGTCTTCCCAGCCGTGCGCCTTGAGCACCCGATCCAGCCCGCGACGCGCCTTGCCCGTGGCGACGGCCAGGTGATAACCCTCGGCACGAAACGCTTGCAGCGATTGCACCACACCCTCAAACAGCGGCGAAGGCTCAGCCTCCAGCGCAATGTAGTGATCGGCGTAGTGCTCGCGGAAAGCGACCAGCTCAGTGTCGGATATGTGCGGATACAGCGTACGAATCGCCTCAGGCAAGCCCAGGCCGATAATGCCCTTGACTGCCAGGTCGCTGCACAACTCAAAGCCCGAGCGGGTCGACGCCATGTGCATCGACTCGACGATGCGGCCAATGGAATTGGCCAGGGTGCCGTCCCAGTCGAAAATCAGCAGCTTGTAATCACGGTGCGACACTCAGGCGCTCCACAGTCTTGGCCCACATGTCATCGACCGGCGCCTGCAACTTCAGCTCGCCACCGTCGGGCAGCGGCACGGTCAGCATGTAGGCATGCAGGAACAGGCGCTTGCCGCCCAGATCGCGGATCTCCCTGGAGAAATCCTCGTCGCCGTATTTGGTGTCGCCGGCAATGCAGTGACCGGCATGTAGGGTGTGCACGCGAATCTGGTGGGTTCGCCCGGTCACCGGCTTGGCCTCAACCAGGGTGGCGAAGTCGCCGAAGCGGCGCAGCACCTTGAACAGGGTCAGGGCCTCTTTGCCCTCCTCGTCCACTTCCACCATGCGCTCACCGGAACGCAGGTTGCTCTTCTGCAATGGCGCCCGCACGCTCTTGATCGAACTGGCCCAGTTGCCGCGCACCAGCGCCATGTAGCGCTTGTCCACACCGTCGCCGCGCAGGGCGGTGTGCAGGTGGCGCAACATGCTGCGTTTCTTGGCGATCATCAACAGGCCGGAGGTGTCGCGGTCCAGGCGATGGACCAGCTCCAGCTCCTTGGCATCCGGGCGCAACTGACGGAAGGCTTCGATCACGCCGAACGTCAGGCCGCTGCCGCCGTGAACGGCAATACCGCAGGGTTTGTTGATCACGATGAGTTTGTTATCTTCGAACACGATCGACGCTTCGAGGCGCTGCAGCAGGCCTTGGGCCAGTGGCACGGGCTCGTCGCGCTCAGGCACGCGAACCGGCGGCACACGGACGATATCGCCCGCCTGCAGCTTGTACTCGGGCTTGATCCGACCCTTGTTCACCCGCACTTCGCCTTTGCGCAAGATGCGGTAGATCAAGGTCTTGGGCACGCCTTTGAGCCTGGCCAGGAGAAAATTATCGATGCGTTGGCCGGCATATTCCGGCGAGACCTCGAGCAGCTGGACGCTGGGGGTCTGGGGGGCGGTAGTCGTCATGCCGGCGATGATAACAATTTTTTATGGAATTGAAGCACTTAATCATTGCTGCTATAGTCGCGAACGCCGCCAAAAGCGGCCTGGACAGAGGACTTGCGGCAAACTGCCGGCCCTGACCATCGCAATTCATCAGGACGCGAGGCCGTCCTACGGGGCGTTCGCCACCCTGGAAGGCTTGAGATTGTAACAAGCGCAGGTGACATGAGGCCTGAAGCGAGTGCGGTACGCAGAGTGAATACTCGCGTCCTGCGCCGATATTTACGGCCAGTTCACAAAGTGCAGTCAGTCCCGAGCCAGACCATGGCGAATGCTTCGGAAACAACGCCTGTTAAGAGCTGAGTGAGAGCGCAATCGCCCACACCTAGTCTTGTTTAGCCATGAGCGTGGACTCCCCTTTGGAGAACACGGTAAATGCCAACCCGCTGCGGATTCTGCGCGCGGCAGCACCCGAATTATCAGGGATACGTGTAGGGTGGAGATGCACAACCGTCGGACCGTGTAGCACTAGGCTTATATTTAGACGCTTCATCTCGTCCACAGTCGCCGGTTGATTCCTCCTCCTGACCTTAGCTTTTGTTGAAGTGGTGCCTTTGTCACCACCGCTAACAAGCAGGACGCGTCCGTCGCGATACCCGCCCAATTGGCAGGTTTTGCTGGACACTGGAGTGGCCAACCACTCTTGACGCACCTGACACCGACCGTGAGAAGTCGTGTGTGCCGAACGCCGTTTCCGGCAGCCCGGAAACCGACGGTACAACATGAAAAGAATGCTGATTAACGCAACTCAACCCGAAGAGTTGCGTGTTGCACTGGTAGATGGCCAACGCCTCTACGACCTGGACATCGAGTCCGGTGCACGCGAGCAAAAGAAGGCCAACATCTATAAAGGCCGTATTACTCGCATCGAACCAAGCCTTGAGGCTGCCTTTGTCGATTTCGGCTCCGAGCGCCACGGCTTCCTGCCCCTCAAGGAAATCTCCCGCGAATACTTCAAGAAAGCCCCCGAAGGCCGCGTGAACATCAAGGACGTCCTGAGCGAAGGCCAGGAAGTCATTGTCCAGGTCGAAAAAGAAGAACGTGGCAACAAGGGCGCCGCCCTGACCACCTTCATCAGCCTGGCCGGCCGTTACCTGGTACTGATGCCGAACAACCCGCGTGCCGGCGGTATCTCCCGTCGCATCGAAGGCGAAGAGCGCAACGAACTGCGTGAAGCGCTGAACGGCCTGATCGCACCGGCCGACATGGGCCTGATCGTGCGCACTGCAGGCCTGGGCCGCAGCAGCGAAGAAATGCAGTGGGACCTCGACTACCTGCTGCAACTGTGGACCGCCATCAAAGAAGCTTCGCTGGATCGTTCCGCGCCGTTCCTGATCTACCAGGAAAGCAACGTGATCATCCGCGCCATCCGCGATTACCTGCGCCAGGACATCGGCGAAGTGCTGATCGACAGCGTTGAAGCCCAGGACGAAGCCCTGACCTTCATCCGCCAGGTCATGCCGCAGTACGCCAGCAAGATCAAGCTCTACGAAGACAGCGTGCCGCTGTTCAACCGTTTCCAGATCGAAAGCCAGATCGAGACCGCCTTCCAGCGCGTGGTCGAACTGCCTTCCGGCGGCTCCATCGTGATCGACCCGACCGAAGCCCTGGTGTCCATCGACATCAACTCGGCGCGCGCCACGAAGGGTAGCGACATCGAAGAAACCGCCCTGCAGACCAACCTGGAAGCGGCTGAAGAAATCGCCCGCCAGCTGCGCCTGCGTGACATCGGCGGCCTGATCGTGATCGACTTCATCGACATGACCCCGGCCAAGAACCAGCGCGCCGTGGAAGAGAAAGTCCGCGAATGCCTGGAAGCGGACCGCGCCCGCGTACAAGTGGGCCGTATCTCGCGCTTCGGCCTGTTGGAAATGTCCCGTCAGCGCCTGCGTCCATCCCTGGGCGAGAGCAGCGGCATCGTCTGCCCGCGCTGCAACGGCACCGGTATCATCCGTGACGTTGAATCGCTGTCCCTGGCGATCCTGCGCCTGATCGAAGAAGAAGCCCTGAAAGACCGCACCGCCGAAGTCCGCGCACAAGTGCCGATTCCGGTCGCCGCGTTCCTGCTCAACGAAAAACGTAACTCGATCACCAAGATCGAACTGCGCACCCGTGCCCGTATCGTCATCCTGCCGAACGATCACCTCGAGACGCCGCACTTCGAAGTCCAGCGCCTGCGCGATGACAGCCCGGAAGCCCACAGCGGCCAGTCCAGCTACGAAATCGCCGCCGCTGCCGCCGAAGTGGAAGAAGTCCAGCCGGCCGCTGCGACCCGCACCCTGGTCCGCCAGGAAGCCGCCGTGAAAACCGCCCCGGCCCGCGCCAATGCACCGGTACCGGCCGAAGCGGCTGCCCCGGTGGCCGCACCGGCCGCCCTGCCTGAGCCAAGCCTGTTCAAAGGGCTGGTGAAGTCGCTGGTCAGCCTGTTCGCCACCAAGGAAGAACCGGCTGCCCCGGTTGTGGTTGAAAAAACCGCCACCGAACGCCCGGCACGTAACGAAGAGCGTCGCAACGGTCGTCAGCAGAGCCGCAACCGCAACGGTCGTCGTGACGAAGAGCGCAAGCCGCGCGAAGAACGTGCCCCGCGTGAAGAGCGTGCGCCACGTGAAGAGCGTGCACCTCGCGAAGCCCGCGAAGAAACCCCGGCCGTAGCCCGTGAAGAACGCGCCCCACGCGAAGAACGTGCGCGTACGCCGCGCGCCCCGCGTGAAGATCGCAAGCCGCGTGGCGAGCGTGAAGAGCGTGTACGTGAACTGCGCGAGCCTCTGGATGCGACTCCTGCCGTCGCCGCAGCCGCTGCTACTGCTACTGCCACCGAAGAACGCCCGGCTCGCCAGCCGCGTGAAGAGCGCGCGCCACGTGAGGAACGCCAACCACGCGCCCCGCGTGAAGAGCGTCAACCACGCGCCGAACAGGCCGCTGCCGCCAGTGAAGAAGAAGTGCTGACCGGCGAAGAGCAACTGCAGGAAGAAGGCCAGGACAACGCCGAAGGCGATCGCCCACGCCGTCGCTCACGTGGTCAGCGTCGTCGCAGCAACCGTCGTGAGCGTCAGCGTGATGCCAACGGCAACGTGATCGAAGGCTCGGAAGAAGCCGGCGAGAACGCCGAAGCGGCCAACACCGAACCTACCGGTGCCGACCTGGCTGCCGGCCTGGCCGTGACCGCCGCCGTGGCCAGCTCGACCATCAGCGCACCTGCTGAAGCCCAGGCCCATGAGCAGGCTGAACGCGCTACTGCGGCTGTCGAAGAGACCGCTGCGGTAGAAGCGCCCGTTGCCGAGACCCCAGTGGTTGAAGCACCGGTGGTGGAAGCGACTACCCCAATCGAAACCCCAGTGGTTCCGGAAGTGGAAGTGGCACCGGTTCGCGACGCTCAACCCGTGACCGAAGTGGTTGCCGTTGAAGTCGCCCCGGTCGTCGAGCCTGAGCCCGTGGTTGAAGCTGACGTTGAAGCCGTCGTTGAAGCACCGGCTGTCGAAGAAGCTGCCCCGGCCGTGCGTGAAGTTCGCGAAGAACAGACCGCCTTCCAATGGACTGCCGAACCTGCCGCTGCGGTTGAAGCGCCCGCTCCTGCCCCCGTGGTAGAAGAGGCTCCGGCTCCGGTTGCTGATGTCGTAGTGGCCGAGCCGACCCCGGAGGTCGAACCGGCCCCCGTGGTTGAGCCCGCCCCGGTCGTTGAGCCTGCAGCCGTGGCTGAAGCGCCGGTAGTGGCCGAAGTCGCTGCTCCGGTGGTTGAAGCTGCACCGGCAAGCGCCCTGACTGAAAACGGCCGTGCGCCGAACGACCCACGTGAAGTGCGTCGTCGCCGCAAGGAAGCCGAGGCTGCCGCCGCTGCTGCTGCTTCGGTGGAGCACAAGGCCCAGGAAGAAGAGCACGAGCCTAAACCCCTCGTCTGATTCCATCGGCCATTAAAAAGCCCCGCCTGAGCAATCAGGCGGGGCTTTTTATTGCACGAATATGGGAGGGAGCTTGATCGTTCCCACGCTCCGCGTGGGAACGATCATCGGGAGCAAGCCCACTCCTACATTCAGTCGGCGCTGAAACTCAACTGTTGCGGCACATCCACATCCCATAGCACGCCTGGATCATCCACCTGCACGCCCCGCACCTGTGCCAGTGCAAACAAAGCCTTCGCGCCACGGTCGCCGGCCAACGCCATCAATGCAGACCCCAACACACGGTCGAAAGCCACCGGATGCCCATACTGTCCGGCATGCACCGGCACGGTGATACTTGCCGGATCGGCCAGCACACGCTCGATCGTCGCGGATCGAATAAACGGCATATCCCCCAGCACCACCAGCCAGCCCTCTGCCCAAGCGCTGGCCGCAACGGCGGCAGCAATGCTGTCGCCCATGCCGGCCGACTCCAGCAGCAGGACCTTACAACCATGCGCCTCAGCCAACCGAATCACCTCAAGGCGTTCCGGTGAAGTCACCACCCAGCGCTCAACAAGCGTCGCCGGCAGGTTCACCAGCACCTGCTCGATGACTGGCCGTGTCACACCATCGAGCCCAATACAATGTGCCAGCAACTTGTCTCGGTCAGCCCCGGCTTCGGCGCGAAAGCGACTGCCCTGCCCCGCCGCCAGCACTATCGCCGTCACTGTCACTGGGCAACCGCCGCCAGCGGCTTTTTCTGCAGAGGCGCCACGCCGTTCTTGATCGCGACGATTTCCGCCATCAGCGACAGCGCAATTTCCGCCGGCGTGTGGCTGCCGATGTGCAAGCCGATGGGCCCATGCAACCGTGCAATCGCTTCTGCCGACAAGCCCAACGCCGCCAGGTTTTCCCGTCGTTTCTGCGTGTTGACCCGCGAACCGAGGGCGCCAATATAGAACGCACTGGAATTCAACGCCGTGAGCAACGCCATGTCATCCAGGCGTGGGTCGTGGGTCAGACAGACAATCGCCGTGCGTTCGTCGGTCTGGATATTGAGCACCGCTTCATCGGGCATGCCCGGCACGAAGCGGCCGTGCTGTTCCTCCCAGCCATAGACGAACTCTTCACGCGGGTCACAGATCAGCACTTCAAAGTCGAGCAGGCGCGCCATTTCCGCGACATAGCGCGACAGTTGCCCGGCGCCGATCAACAGCAGGCGCCAGCGAGGCCCATAGATGGCGCGCAGACACTGGCCGTCAAAGGTCACTGCATCGGTCTTGCTCGCGGCGCTGAGGGTCACTTTACCCGTGGCCAGGTTCAGCTCCCGCGCGACAATTTGATGATCCTCACAGCGTGCCAGCAATTGCGCGACCCACTCCCAGTCGTCCACCCGCTCTTCGGTCAGGCGCAGGGTGCCGCCGCAGGGCAGGCCAAAGCGCGCCGCCTCATCGCGGGTGACGCCGTAGGTGACCAACTGCACGGGCGGGCCATCGTCGGGCAAACGGCCATCCTGCAGGCGCGCGATCAAGTCATCCTCGATGCAACCGCCGGACACCGAGCCAATCACCACCCCGTCGCCGCGCAAGGCCAACATCGCCCCCGGTGGGCGCGGCGCACTGCCCCAGGTCTGCACCACGCTGTACAACATCACGCGTTGCCCGGCGCGGCGCCACTCAAGCACGCTGCGCAGGACATTCAGATCCACACTGTCCACAAAACCTCCCGCAAGCGTTTCAACCGATTCATTTACTGTAAAACAAAAGCCACTGCCGTGACGCGCCAGAAACGCAAACGCCCCGAACCAGTCGGGGCGTTTGTGTGTTGCTGTCGGCGTTAGTTCACGCCATCTTCAGCTTACTTGACCACAGGTGCAGGGCCTTCGGCCACGCCCAGGTCATCGATTTCGCGGGTTTCGGAGATACCAGTACCGCCGGATGCCAGCTCGCTTTGCAGCTTGTCGGTGTCCAGTTCCTTGACCCACTTGGCCACAACGATGGTGGCAACGGCGTTACCCACCAGGTTGGTCAGCGCGCGGGCTTCGGACATGAAGCGGTCGATACCCAGGATCAGCGCCAGGCCGGCAACCGGCAGGTGGCCGACAGCCGACAGGGTGGCAGCCAGGACGATAAAGCCCGAGCCCGTCACACCCGCAGCGCCTTTGGAGGACAGCAGCAGCACCAGCAGCAGGGTGATCTGGTGAGTGATGTCCATGTGGGTGTCGGTCGCCTGGGCGATGAACACGGCCGCCATGGTCAGGTAGATCGAGGTACCGTCAAGGTTGAACGAGTAGCCGGTGGGGATAACGAGGCCGACCACGGATTTCTTCGCGCCCAGACGCTCCATCTTGATCAGCATGCGCGGCAGTGCGGATTCGGAAGACGAAGTACCCAGTACGATCAGCAGCTCTTCACGGATGTAGCGAATCAGCTTCAATACGCTGAAACCGTGGGCGCGACAGATGGCGCCCAGCACCACCACCACGAACAGGACGCAGGTAATGTAGAAGCAGATCATCAACTGGCCCAACTGCACCAGGGAACCTACGCCGTAGGCACCGATGGTGAACGCCATGGCGCCCAGGGCACCGATGGGCGCCAGCTTCATGATCATGTTGATGATGTTGAACATCACGTGGGCGAAACGATCGATGAAGTCCAGCACCGGCTTGCCGTAGGCACCCAGGCGGTGCAGGGCGAAACCGAAGATCACCGAGAACATCAGCACTTGCAGGATGTCGCCGTTGGCGAAGGCGCCGACGATGGTGTTGGGGATGACATTGAGGATAAAGCCGACGATGCTCTGGTCTTTACCGGCGGTCACGTAGGCCGCGACTTTCGAAGCGTCCAGGGTGGCCACGTCGATGTGCATGCCGGCGCCCGGCTGCACGACGTTGACCACGATCAGGCCGATCAGCAACGCAATGGTGGAAACGACTTCGAAGTACAGCAGCGCGTAACCGCCGGTTTTGCCGACCGATTTCATGCTTTGCATGCCGGCGATACCGCTGACCACGGTGCAGAAGATGATCGGGGCGATGACCATTTTGATCAGCTTGATAAAGCCGTCACCCAGTGGCTTGAGGGCCACGCCGGTCTGCGGGTAGAAGTGGCCGAGCAAAATACCGATAACGATTGCAACGATCACCTGGAAATACAGGGATTTGTAGATTGGCTGACGAGTCGTCATTGCAAAGTTCCTCAATCGCACCGTGTGGCAAATATCCGCCATTGCCCACGACACTTGAATTGCGAACCCTCCTGCACTGGAGGGATTTGTTGTTGGCGAGGTCTGTAGGAACAATCCTGCGCTGTAATCCCTATCGCAAACGCCATGCCACTTTGCTTAAAACCGATGAAAGCCTTTGCACATGAGGGCTTGCGGCTTGCCGAGGCTCGGCGGGCGTGTAACAAGGTGGCGGATTTCCGCCGACTCGCCCTATCTCGTCCTACAATTTGGCGGATATCCGCCTTGTGACCCTCTCCGGGTGATGGCTACTATCGGCCCTTCCATGGACGAGGCCCTGTCATGCGTGAACGCACCATCGCCAGTCACTTCGCCCGCGCGGCCCTGGGCGGCGCGCGTCGGGCCGGTTACGACTACTCGCGCCTGTTGCAGCAGGTGGGTATCACCCCCGAACAACTGAGCGAACCGCGTGCGCGTATCGCTCCGGAGCAATTTACCCGCTTGCTGCAAATGCTCTGGCTGGCGCTGGATGATGAATACCTGGGTTTCGCCCAGGCGCCGAGCAAGCGCGGCACCTTCGCCATGATGTGTCATGCGCTGATTCATTGCCGCACGCTGGAGAAGGCGCTGGAACGCGGCCTGTTATTTTATAGCCTGTTCCCCCACGGCCCGCGCTGGCAGCTGACACGCGAAGGAGACAGCGTTCGCTTGAGCCTGGACGACTCGCCACTGTGGGACCCGGACCACTTTCTCAGTGAATGCCTGCTGGTGATCTGGCATCGTCTGGGCAGTTGGTTGATCGGCCAGCGTATTCGGCTGCATCAGGTCACCTTCAGTTATCCGATGCCGGCCCACGCCAGTGAATACGACCTGCTGTTTCCTTGCCCCCAGGTATTCGCCGCACCGAACAGCAGTCTGGTGTTTCCCAGCCGTTACCTAGACCTGCCGCTGCTGCAGGATGAACGCACCCTCAAGCACTTTTTACAGCGCTCCCCCGCCGACCTATTGTCTCGACCCGATGAAGGCGACAGCCTGAGCAGCCAGCTGCGCCGCTTGCTCAGCCGCGACCGCACGCCCTGGCCGGACCTGGAAGCGGTCGCACAGCATTTGCATATCAGCCCGCAAACCCTGCGCCGGCATTTGCGTGAAGAAGGCAGCAGCTTTCAGGCATTAAAGGATGAGTTACGCCGTGATATCGCCATATACCATTTGGGGCGGGCGGACTTGTCCTTGCAGGACATTGCAGAACAGCTGGGGTTCTCGGAACCATCGGCGTTTCATCGGGCGTTCAAGAAGTGGACCGGCCTGACACCGGGGGCGTATCGCGCGCAGGAGGGTTGAAGGTGGGCAGCAGGCCTGCCCCCCTCACAAGGCCGGAAAGTGAATCCTGAACGCCGCGCCACCCAGCGCCGAATCGCCCAGGGTCAACCGCGCGTGATAGCTCTCGATAATGTCTTTGACCACCGCCAACCCGATGCCCTGCCCCGGGTGCTGGCGATCAAGCCGTTCGCCGCGCTGCAGGATCCGGGCGCGCTGGTCCGGTGGCACGCCGGGGCCATCGTCTTCGATGCACAGCTCACTGCCGTCCGGGTGCTCCACCAGGCTGATACGTACCTGCTTCACGCATAGGCGGTAGGCGTTTTCCAGCAGGTTGCCGAGCATCTCGAGCAGGGCGCCCTTTTCGATGGGCACGTCGCAGGCGTCCGGCAGGTCGAGGGTCACGGTGACGCGCTTGTCCCGGTAAACCTTGTCCAGGGTGTCGCACAGGCTCTGCAGCACCGGCTCCAGGCGTACCTGATGGCGCACCAGGCCGCTCTTGCGCAGGCTTGCGCGCTGCAATTGATAGCCGATCTGCTGGCTCATGCGCTCGATCTGCGACTGCAGCACCCAGGCCTGGCTGCGCTCCTCGGGGCGCTGGGCCATGTCTTCGCTCACCCCCTGCAATACCGCCAGCGGGGTTTTCAGGCTATGGGCCAGGTCATCCAGGGAGTCGCGGTAGCGCGCCCGCTGTTCACGCTCGCTGTGCAGCAAACGGTTGAGGGAACCGGTGAGGCGCAGCAATTCCCGGGGGTGCTCTTCGCTGAGGCTTTCGCGGGTGCCGCCTTCGATCTGGTCCAGCTCCTGGCTCAGGCGTCGCAGGGCCTGCAGGCCCCAGGTCAGGCCGAGCCAGAGCAGCGTCAACAGCACCAGCAACGCCGCGCCGAAGCTCAGGTAGAGATTCTCGCGCAGGCCTTCGAGGGTCAGTTGATACTCACGCACCGGTTGCAAGGCGACGATGCTGAACGCCGCGCTTTTGCCACCCAGCAGCCGCACCTCGACGTCATAGACGAAGAACTCCTGACCGTTGGCCTCACGAATGCGCGCGAATTCGTTGCCACGCCCATCGTAGCGCGGCTTGTAATTGATCCTTTCTTCCTGGGTCGCCCGCGACCGCCACACCAGATGACCTTCACGGTCGTAGATATAGCCGAGCAGGCGGCTGTCGGTCAGGTTGAAGCGCTCATCGGGCAACTGCGCCGGCATCAGCAGCCGGTTATTTTCCACGCGGGCCGCCGAGATCAGGGTGGTGACATCCGACGCCAGGCGCTGCTCGATGGAATCCTGCAGCGCCAGGCTGAAAGCACCTTGCATGGCGGGCAACAAGCCCAGCATGAACAGCACCGCCAGGGTGGCGGCGGCCAGCATCAGGCGCACACGGAGTGAGCGAATCAACGGCAGCGCTCATTGAACAGGTAGCCCAGGCCACGCACGGTGTCGATCGGCTTGAACCCGGCCGGCCCTTCCAGCTTGCGGCGCAGGCGGCCGACCAGCACTTCGATGACGTTTGGGTCGCGCTCGTCATCATCGGGGTAAAGCTGCTCCATCAAACGGTCCTTGGCCACCACCTGTTGATGATGGCGCATCAGGTATTCGAGGATGCGGTACTCATAGGCGGTCAGCGCCAGCGGTTGTTCGTCCAGCGAGGCTTGCTTGCGATTGAGGTCCAGCAGCAGGGGCCCGGCGACGATGGTGGACTGGGTGAAACCACTCGAGCGGCGCAGCAAGGCGTTCATCCGCGCCTCCAGCTCTTCGAACTGGAACGGTTTGACCACGTAGTCGTCGGCACCGGCAGCCAGGCCTTCGACTTTGTCCTGCCAGTTACCGCGGGCGGTCAGGATCAGGATCGGAAAGGTCTTGGCCTGGGTGCGCAGTTGCCGGATCAGGTCCAGGCCGCCCATGCCGGGCAGCCCCAGATCGATGATCGCCAGGTCATGGTTGAATTGGCCGGTCTGGTACAGGGCTTCCTCGGCATTGGCCACGGCCTCGACGACGTGGCCGCTGTCGGTCAGGCGGGTAAACAGGTGATGACGCAACAGCGCCTCATCTTCCACCACCAGCAATTTCATAAGGCTCTCCAAGGCAATTCAACAGTCCGAGCGAGGGATATCATAGCGGCCCTGCAGGTCTTGCGGGCGCAGTTTAATGCCATTGTAGTGGCCAGACTGAGGCGCGTAACCGGCGCGGTAACCCGGTTGAGGCGCGGTGACCAGCGACCGGCCCCACGGTGCGGCCTGAACGCTCACCTCTTCGAAGCTGACCCGATGGATCAGGTTGCCGGTTTTTTTGCTTTTCTCTCGGCCAAAAGCGGCAAACGTGCTATCGCTGGCTTGCACACCGGCGGTGGCACCGAGCATGGTCAACGCCAACAGCAGTTTCTTGATCGCAGTCATGGTGCTTACCTCTTAAGCGTTCAGGCTGTGGCGTCCACACTACGCAAGCGCCCCTGAACTCCCCCTGAACGGGCTCTGAACCCGGCCTGAAGCACGATGGGGACATACACGACGGACTATCACTACGGGCTATGCACTGACGCGCCAACTCGGCAAAATGTCGCGCATGACGCCCCTACCCGCCTGCTGTACCCCACTCGATGCCCATTGGCCGCTGCCTGCTCCTTTGCCGGGCACCGTGTTTTTGAGCACGCGATTCGACCCGGCCTTGTTGAACGCCGGCGACTTCCACCGCAGCGCCGTGCCGCCGCCGGCGAGTATCCAGCGCTCGGTGGCCAAGCGCCAGGCGGAATTCCTCGCCGGCCGCCTGTGCGCCCGCGAAGCGCTGCGGCGACTCGATAACCTCGACTGCGTGCCGGCCATCGGCGAAGACCGCGCGCCGATCTGGCCAGGGCACATCAGCGGCTCCATCACCCACAGCACCGGGCACGCCGCGGCGATCGTCGCGCACAAGGCGCAGTGGCGCGGGCTGGGAATGGACCTGGAGAACCTGCTGACGCTGGAACGGGCGCAACGCCTGGCGGGTGAGATCCTTACCCCCGATGAAATGCAACGAATGGCCAGCCTGCCGCGCGAGCAAGTCGCCCTGCTGGTGACGCTGACGTTTTCGGTCAAGGAGAGTCTGTTCAAGGCGCTCTACCCGCTCGTGCACAAGCGCTTTTATTTTGAGCATGCCGAAGTGGTGGAGTGGTCGCAGGCCGGGCATGTGCGGTTGCGGTTGCTCACGGACCTGTCCAGTGAGTGGTGCCATGGCAAGGAATTGGAGGGGCAATTTGGGGTGGACGGGGAGCAGTTGTTGAGTCTGGTGGCGGTTGGCGCCTGATAGACCGCTATCGGGGGCAAGCCCCCTCCCACAGGGGAATGCATTCCAAATGTGGGAGGGGGCTTGAACTGGCCTAATGCTCCCGGACACCTCTTAAGGGCGATATGATTCGCCCAATCAGGAGGTTTCATGCAAGAGCGAAAGACCTACACCCGCGA
>NZ_JAFLXH010000045.1:0-35007 GCF_019891515.1 Pseudomonas sp. Wu6
AGCACGTTGCTTGAACTCGCGGGTGTAGGTCTTTCGCTCTTGCATGAAACCTCCTGATTGGGCGAATCATATCGCCCTTAAGAGGTGTCCGGGAGCATTAGGCCAGTTCAGGCTTGCTCCCGATAGCAGTGTGTCAGTCAGTACATGTGTCACTGATACACCGTCATCGGGAGCAAGCCCCCTCCCACAGGGGGTTTGTATTTACAACGTCAGGGTCAGGCGTTTGACCAGGGCGCCCGGCAGCAGATTGGACGCGGTGTTGCGCTGGCTGTAGGTACTGGCCGACAGCAGCAGTTCCCGTTCAATCGTCAACGCTTCCAGCTGTGAGCCAAGCAGGCTGTACACACTGTCATCAAAGCGCATGGTGCTGACCGGGGCCTTGATCTCGCCGTCTTCCACCCAGAACGTGGCGAAGCGGGTCATGCCGGTCAGGCGCGCCGCCGGCAGGTCGGAGTAGTTCAGGTACCACAGGTTGCTGATGTACAGCCCGGTGCCCAATTGCTTGAGGACATCGGCCTGAGCCAGGTTGCCGGCGGCCATCTGCAGGGCGCTGGGGGACTCGTCGCCGCCGGCGCCGTTGGCGCTGAGGCCATATTCGGCGGCGCTGCGCGAGTTGACCAGTTGCCCGTCGGCGCGGCCTGCATCGATCAACCTGACATCGCTGCGCGGGTAGCCTTCCGGGGAAAAGGCCTGGCTCAGTGAACCGCTGATCTGCTCGCTGACGGTCACCAGCGGGCTCAGGTGCTGTTCGCCGACATACAGGCGTTGCAACGAGCTGCCTTTGCTGGCGATGGCCTGGGCGGAAAAACCGCCCCAGGTCACGATGCTGATGATCTCTTCGAGTGCCGCCGGAGCGAGGTAGGCGCGGTACTGTCCGGGCGCCAGCGGGTGCAGCGGTCGGCCCAGGAAGTGGAGCTGGTCGCGCGCCTGTTGGACGCGCCGGGCGAACTCGGCACTGTCCCAGGTGTGCCCGGCGTAGCTGGCCTTGACCGCTTCGCCATTGGCGTGGAACAGGCTGAAGTCGAAGTTGAAGCTATTGGCCTGGTGCCAGCCGAACGCGCCGTCGGAGCTGGCAAAGCCACGGCTGATGGGACCGGCGGCATAGAAGCCAACCATGTCCACGTCTTCTGCAGCCTGGCTGATGTCTTGCAGCACCTGGACCAGCTCCGGCAGGGGGCGTAGCTGTTCGTTGTGGCTGTGCCAGGCGTCGTGGTTCAGCAACAGGTACGGGTCCGCCGGCAGTAACGGCAAGGTTTCGCGCAGTTGCTGCAGGCCATCGGCCAGACGCTGGCGATCCAGCGCCGGCTCGCCGGACAGGGTGATGCCCAGGTCGGCGTGGCGGCCGTCGTTGATCAGCTTGAGGTTCAGGCTCGATTGTTGCACCTGGCCGGCCTGGCGTACCTGCGCGTGGTTGAACCGCACGAACTCCGACGATTCATCCGCGTAGCCGAGGTGAAATTGCTCTTTATCGGTGATGGCCTGCTTGAGCCAGTCCACCAGTGCCTTGAAGTTATTCATCAGGCGTCTCCCCCGAATACATCGACGTTACTGAACACACAGGCCGGCGACGCATGGCCGACGCGGATCACCTGGTTGGGTTCGCCCTTGCCGCAGTTCGGCGTGCCCAACACCTTGAAGGTGCTGGCATCGCCGACCGCGCTGAGGTTGCGCCAGAACTGCGCGGAAATGGCACGGTAGTTGGGGTTCTTCACCACACCCTTGAGTTCGCCGTTTTCGATCAACTGGCCCCACTCACACCCGAACTGGAACTTGTTGCGCGCATCGTCGATGGACCACGAACGATTGGTCGACATCAGGATGCCGTGTTCAATACCGCCCACCAGTTGCGCGAGGTTTTTATCGCCGGGCTCGATATTCAAGTTGGCCATGCGATCGATGGGCGGGCGATTCCAGCCGCAGGCGCGGCTGTTGGCGACGCCTGGCAGGTTGGCGCGAAATTGCGACAACGCGCCGCCCAACGGCTTGAGCAGCAGCCCTTGGCGGATCAGGAACTGCTTGCTGGCGCGGGTGCCGTCATCGTCATGGCTGTAGCTGGCAAGCTGCTCGGGGATGTCCGGGTCGAAGGTCACGTTGAGCAGCGCTGAACCGTATTGCAGGTGGCCGAAGTCGCTGGCCTTCACAAAGCTGGTGCCGGCGTAGTTGCGCTCGTCGCCGAGGATGCGGTCCAGCTCCAGCGGATGGCCGATGGACTCGTGGATCTGCAGGATCATCTGGTCGGGCATCAGCAGCAGGTCACGCGGACCCTGTGGCGTGTTCGGTGCCAGCAACAGTTGCAGGGCCTCGTCGGCCACGCGCGGCGCGGCGCCGATCAGGCCGAAGCGGCTGATCACGTCAAACCCGCCTTGCTGGCCGAAGTTGCTGCCGCCGAGGGTGCGGGTCTGGCTGTCGTTACCGTCGAAGGCCGTGACATTGACGCCGGGGAACACAAAGCGCTGGGCCTGGCGCAATTGGGCGCCGGCGGTGTTGAGGTAGATCTGTTCGACGGTGGTCTGGCCCAGACTCACGTCCCAGCTGACCAGGCGCTCATCCCTGGGCACAGCAGCCGACTCATCGCCGAGCAGTTGGTAGCAGTCGCTCAGGGTGGGGAGGGGCTGGTCGAAGTCGGGCGACAGGTAGTCGGCCACGTCACTGGACACCGCTTGCTCGCGCAGGTCGAGCAGGGCGTGGGGCAGGATCTGCCGGGCCTGCTGCTCGGCGCGCTCGAGGGCGGCTTGCAGGCCGGCCAGGGAAATATCGTTGGTCGCGGCGTAGGCTTCCACGCCGTTGAGGCGCACGGTAAGCATGGCGCCTTCGTCGTGGCTCAGGTGGGGCGGTTCGGCGACGTTCTTGCGTACCGACAGGTATCGGCCGGATTCGCGGACATAGCGCAGGGAGAAGAACTGGGCGTTGGTGCGCAGGGCACTGAAGTGTTTCTTGAGCGTGGCGTGGTGTTCGAACATGGGGCCTTCCTTGTGGGCGGCTCAGCGCGGGCAGGCCAACAGAGTAGGCCGGGGCTGGGAGCTGATCAAGGAAAGTGTAGGTGGGAGGTTTTGCAGTGTCTGGCAGGGCCTCATCGGGGGCAAGCCCCCTCCCACATTCGACCGTGTTCACAAATCAAAGTGTGGGAGGGGGCTTGCCCCCGATGGGAGCGCCGCAGTGTTTCAGTTACTGCGCAATTTCACGCAGCGGCTTTCCACGCACCGGCGCATCGCCGGCCACGTAGTAGTCGGCGGTGCTGCGCGGCAGTGGCGTGCGGCCACGGATCTTTTCGGCGATTTTCTCGGCAATCATGATCGTCGGCGCGTTCAGGTTACCGGTGGTGATGATCGGCATGATCGACGCATCCACCACACGCAAACCCTGCATGCCGTGCACGCGGCCTTCGCCGTCGACCACCGCCATCTCGTCGGTGCCCATCTTGCACGAGCAGGACGGGTGGAACGCGGTCTCGGCGTGCTCGCGGATGAACTTGTCCAGCTGCTCATCGGATTGCACGTCGATACCCGGGCTGATTTCGCGGCCACGGTAAGGGTCGAGCGCCGGCTGCTGCATGATTTCGCGGGTCAGGCGGATGCCGTCACGAAACTCCTGCCAGTCCTGTTCGGTGGCCATGTAGTTGAAGAGGATGCTCGGGTAGTCCCGTGGGTTCTTCGACTTCAGGTGCACGCGGCCACGGCTTGGCGAACGCATGGAACCCATGTGCGCCTGGAAACCGTGCTCTTTCACACCGTTGCTGCCGTTGTAGTTAATGGCGACCGGCAGGAAGTGGTACTGGATGTTCGGCCATTCGAATTCCGGGCGCGAACGGATAAAACCGCCGGCCTCGAACTGGTTGCTGGCGCCGATACCGGTGCCGTTGAACAGCCATTCGGCACCGATGGCCGGCTGGTTGTACCAGAGCAGCGAGGGGTACAGCGACACGGGCTGGGTGCAGGCATATTGCAGGTACAGCTCAAGGTGATCCTGCAGGTTTTCGCCGACGCCTGGCAGGTCATGGACCACCGGGATGTCGAGGCTTTCCAGCAATTTGGCCGGGCCGACGCCGGAGCGTTGCAGCAGTTGCGGCGAGGCAATTGCGCCGCTGCACACCAGCACTTCCTTGCGCGCACGGGCTTCGACGCGCTCTTCGGCAGCGCCGATCAGGTAACGCACGCCGACCGCACGCTTGCCTTCGAACAACACTTTGTCGGTGAGGGCGTGGGTGACGATGGTCAGGGTCGAACGCTTTTTAGCCGTGTCCAGGTAACCGCGTGCGGTGCTGGCGCGACGGCCATTGGGCGTGACGGTACGGTCCATCGGGCCGAAGCCTTCCTGCTGGTAGCCGTTCAAGTCTTCGGTACGCGGGTAACCGGCCTGTACGCCGGCTTCGACCATGGCGTGGAACAGCGGATTATTGCCTGCTTTGGGCGTGGTCACGCTGACCGGGCCTTCGCCGCCGTGGTAGTCGTTGGGGCCGATGTCGCGGGTTTCGGCCTTGCGGAAATACGGCAGGCAGTCCAGGTAGGTCCAGTCTTCCAGGCCCGGCAGCTTCGACCAGTTGTCGTAGTCCATGGCGTTGCCGCGGATGTAGCACATGCCGTTGATCAGGGAAGAGCCACCCAGGCCCTTGCCGCGACCGCATTCCATGCGGCGGCCGTCCATATGCGGCTCTGGATCGGTTTCGTAGGCCCAGTTATAGCGGCGGCCTTGCAGCGGGAAGGCCAGGGCGGCGGGCATCTGGGTACGGAAGTCGAGACGGTAGTCCGGGCCACCGGCTTCCAGCAACAGGACGGTGACGCCTTCGTCTTCGGTCAGGCGAGTCGCCAGGGTGTTACCGGCGGAGCCGGCACCCACAATGATGTAGTCGTATTCTTGGGACATTGGATGCACCCTCTTGATGTGTGGTCAGGTCGGGCCTCATCGGGGGCAAGCCCCCTCCCACACTGACTGTGTTCACAAGTTTAGATGTGTAAACACAGTCAAATGTGGGAGGGGGCTTGCCCCCGATGGCGGCCTTACAGGCAATACAAGGCTCGGGTGTCAGAACACCGAGGCGTAATCACCCAACTCAACCTGTACCGATTTGATGCGCGTGAAGTTGTTCAGCGAGCTGATCCCGTTCTCACGGCCCACACCCGATTGCTTGTAGCCACCCACCGGCATCTTCGCGTCGGACTCGCCCCAGGCGTTGATCCAGCAGATACCCGCTTCCAGTTGATGAATCACGCGGTGAGCGCGGTTCAGGTCCTTGGTGACCAGGCCGGCGGCCAGGCCGAAGTCGGTGTCGTTGGCGCGACGGATCACTTCTTCTTCGGTTTCATAGGTGAGGATGCTCATCACCGGGCCAAAGATTTCTTCACGCACGATGGTCATGTCGTCGGTGCAGTCGGTGAACACGGTCGGGGCCACGAACGCGCCTTTGGCCAGGTCGCCGTCGGTCAGGCGATCGCCGCCGCACAGCAGGCGTGCGCCTTGCTCTTTGCCCTTGGCGATGTAGCCCAGCACGCTTTCCATGTGAGCAAAGCTGACCAGCGGGCCGAAGTTGGTGTTGTCGTCCTGCGGGTCGCCTACACGGATGCGCGCAACACGTTCAAGAATCTTGGCTTCGAACGCTGCTTGCAGATGCTTGGGCACGAACACGCGGGTGCCGTTGGTGCAGACCTGGCCGGAGCTGTAGAAGTTGGCCATCATCGCGATGTCGGCGGCGCGATCCAGGTCGGCGTCTTCGAACACGATCAGCGGCGACTTGCCGCCCAGTTCCATGGTCACTTCCTTGAGCGAGGAGCTCGACGCGCTGGCCATGACTTTCTTGCCGGTGTCGGTGCCGCCGGTGAACGAGACTTTCTCGATGCGCGGGTGCTCGGTCAGCCAGGTGCCGACTTCACGGCCGCTGCCGGTCAGTACGTTGAACACACCGGCCGGAACGCCGGCTTCGGTGTAGATCTCGGCCAGTTTCAGGGTGGTCAGCGAGGTGACTTCGCTGGGCTTGAAGATCATCGCGTTACCGGCAGCCAGGGCCGGTGCGGATTTCCACAGGGCGATCTGGATCGGGTAGTTCCACGCGCCGATACCGGCGACCACGCCCAGCGGCTCGCGGCGGGTGTAGACGAATGAGGTGTCGCGCAGCGGAATCTGCTCGCCTTCGATGGCCGGCACCAGGCCCGCGTAGTATTCCAGCACGTCGGCGCCGGTGACGACGTCGACGTATTTGGTTTCGGAGAACGCCTTGCCGGTGTCCAGGGTTTCCAGGGCGGCCAGCTCATCGTTGCGCTCGCGCAGGATGTCGACGGCGCGGCGCAGGATGCGCGAACGCTCCATGGCGGTCATGGCGGCCCAGATCTTCTGGCCTTTTTCGGCGCTGACCACGGCACGTTCAACGTCTTCCTTGGTAGCGCGTTGCACTTGGGCGAGAACTTCACCGTTAGCCGGGTTGATGGCTTCGAAGGTGGCATCGCTGCCAGCGTCGCTGTAGCCGCCGTCAATGTAGAGTTTTTGCAGTTCGAAACGGGCCATAAAGTCCTCGCAAGTGCATAAGTGGTTGGCGCGGTTCGGGAGTTGAGCGGTTATGTGCTCTGACTCACCTGCTTGGCCAATTGGAAATCCATGTATTCGTGAGCAATGCGTTGCGCCTGCTCCGTGTCGAAAGCGTCTCCCGACAGGGCACCGCGCAACCACAAACCGTCGATCAGGGCCGCCAGGCCTCGGGCTGCGCTGCGTGCTTCGGGCAACGGCAGCGCACGGCGGAACTGGCAACACAGGTTGGAATACAGACGTTGATCGTTGATCCGCTGCAACCTGTGCAAAGACGGGTGGTGCATGCTGGAGGCCCAGAAGGCCAGCCAGGTTTTCATTGCCGGGCCGTTGACCTGGCTGGCGTCGAAGTTGCCGGCGACGATCACCTGGAGGTGGGCGCGCGGGCTGTCATCCTTCAACGCTCGTCGACGTGCGTGGATGTTTTCCATCAGCACGCTCATCAAGTACTGCATCGTCGCTGCGATCAGGCCGTTCTTGTCCCGAAAGTAGTGACTGATGATGCCGTTCGAGACGCCTGCCAAACGGGCGATCAGCGCAATGCTGGCATCTCCCATTCCGACTTGATCGATGGCCGTCATCGTGGCTTCGATCAACTGCTGGCGGCGTATGGGTTGCATACCGACCTTGGGCATGTAGCACCTCTCCTTTGGCCTGCCGACAGGCGATCCACGTCCGTCGGCTTGAAGGCCAGTCTATTTTGTTTTGATTGAACGTTCAATCAACAAAGAATAAGCTCTGCGACAAATGGTCGCTGCCTACAGAAGTTTCCTACCTGAGAGCCGCGACCTCTGACACCTGCTAAAACCCCTGAAACAGGCCGTATCAGGGCTTGGGCACCGCTTCGGCGGGGTCCGGGATTTTCGGGATGTCTTTATAACACCCGTCCGTCGACTGCCGAAAAATCGATGTCCCGGGATAACCGTTGCCTTGTGTTTCTCTCTCGCACTGCCCGGAGCATCTGCGCCATGAGTTCTGCCTCTCTTATAAAGACTCCGCCCGAAAAGGTGCGGGTCAACGGTTGGGTGTTCTACACCTCCACCGCGCTGATTCTGTTGTTGACTGCCATTCTGATCATCGCCCCGCAGGAGGCCGGGCGCATGCTCGGCGTCGCCCAGGCCTGGCTGTCGAAAAGCTTCGGCTGGTACTACATGGTGGTCATCGCCGCCTACCTGGTGTTCGTGGTCGGCCTGGCGTTTTCGTCCTATGGCAAATTGAAACTGGGCAGCAAGGACGACACCCCGGACTTCAGCTACGGCGCCTGGGCCGGCATGCTGTTCTCGTCGGGCATCGGCATTTCGCTGCTGTACTTCGGCGCCTCCGAGCCGCTGGATCACTACTTCAACCCGCCCGAAGGCGCGGCTGCCAGCAATGGCGCGGCACGTCAGGCCCTGCAACTGACCTTCCTGCACTGGGGCCTGCATGGCTGGGCGATCTATGCGCTGGTCGGCCTGGCCGTGGCGTACTTCGCGTATCGCCATAACCAGCCGCTGGCCTTGCGTTCGGCGCTGTACCCGCTGGTGGGCGAGCGCTGGGTAAAAGGCGCGGCCGGCCACGCGGTGGACGGTTTCGGCATGTTCGTGACCTTGCTCGGCCTGGTGACCAACCTGGGGATTGGCGCGATGCAGGTGTCGTCGGGGCTTGAAAACCTGTTCGGCATGGCGCACAGCAACACCAACCTGCTGATCGTGATCATCGTGATGAGCACCGTGGCGACCATCGCGGCGGTGTCGGGCGTGGAGAACGGCATTCGCCGCCTGTCCAACCTCAACATCGTCTTGTTCAGCGGGTTGCTGATCTTCGTGCTGCTGTTCGGCCCCACGCTGCACTTGCTCAACGGCCTGGTGCAGAACACCGGTGACTACCTCAACGGTATCGTGCTGAAAACCTTCGACCTGTATGTGTATGAAGGCGACGGCGCCAAGACCGAACGCTGGATGGGCCTGTGGACCCTGTTCTACTGGGCCTGGTGGATTTCCTGGGCACCTTTCGTGGGCATGTTCATTGCGCGTATTTCCCGTGGGCGGACCGTGCGTGAACTGGTGGCCGGCGTGCTGCTGATCCCGCTGGGCTTCACCCTGGCGTGGTTGTCGATCTTCGGCAACTCGGCGCTGGACCTGGTGCTGAACCATGGCGCCGTGGAGTTGGGCAAGACCGCGCTGGAACAACCGTCCATGGCGATCTACCAGTTGCTTGAGCATTACCCGGCGTCGAAAGTCGTCATCGGTGTGTCGATCTTCGTCGGCTTTGTGCTGTTCCTGACGCCGGCGGATTCCGGCGCGGTGATGATGGCCAACCTGTCGTGCAAGGGCGGCAACGTGGATGAAGATGCGCCGCACTGGCTGCGCATTTTCTGGTCGGCGGTGATTACCCTGGTGACCATCGGCCTGCTGTTCGCCGGCAACTTCGAAGCCATGCAGACCATGGTGGTGCTGGCGGGGCTGCCGTTCTCGGTGGTGCTGATTCTGTTCATGTTCGGTTTGCACAAGGCCATGCGCCAGGACGTGGCCATCGAACAGGAGCAGGCGCAGTTGGCTGAACGCGGGCGTCGCGGCTTCAGCGAGCGCTTGACCGCACTGGACCTGCAACCGAGCCAGGGCACCGTGCAACGCTTTATGGACAAGCACGTCACGCCGGCGCTTGAAGAAGCGGCGACGGCGTTGCGTGAGCAGGGTTTGCACGTGCAGACGCTGCTGGGCAAATCCAAGCGCTGCATCGGTGTGCGGATCGAGATGGAAGAGGGCAACCCGTTTGTCTATGAAGTCAGCCTGGATGCCTACTCGTCGGCGCCGGCTGACTTGCCTGAAGAAGAGCGCACGCGGTATTACCGTGCCGAGGTGTACCTGCACAACGGGCCTCAGGAATACGACCTGATGGGCTTCACCCAGGAGCAGATCACCCGGGATGTGCTCGATCAGTTTGAAAGCCATCGGCAACTCCTTGGCCGGGTCTATAGCTGATAGTTGGGCTTGCCATGATCGTTCCCACGCTCCGCGTGGGAATGCATCCCGTGACGCTCCGCGTCACCAGCGCAGCGGACCGTTGGCGGGACGCGGAGCGTCCCAGGCGGCATTCCCACGCGGAGCGTGGGAACGATCAGCTCCTTCAGCCCAGGTTCTTGCCCAGCAGGGCATGGTAGAGCTCGCTGTCACCCAGGATGCCCACCACCTTGTTGTTGTCATGCAGCACCAGCTTGTTGCCTGTCTGATAGCGAATCTGCAGCGCATCGCGCATGCCGATGTTGGAGTCCACCAGCGTCGGCACCCGGCCCAGACCTTCCACCGCTTGCCCCGGCGCCCAGTTCTGCAGGTTCATCACCACGCCGTTCTGCCGCGCGCCCTGGATGGTGTTGCCTTCGGCCAGGTCCAGCCAGGAGTCGCCGCCCGGGTCCAGGCATACCGAACCGTTGACCCGCGTGCAGTTGTCCAGCGTCCGCATCAGGCTGCGGCCGCACAGCACGTTCAGCGGGTTGGTATGGGCGACGAAGGTGCGCACATAGTCGTCCGCCGGGTTCAGCACGATCTCTTCCGGCACGCTGTACTGGATGATCTTGCCGTCTTTCATGATTGCGATGCGGCTGCCCAGCTTGAGGGCCTCGTCGAGGTCGTGGCTGACGAACACGATGGTCTTGTTCAGCTTGCGCTGCAGTTCCAGCAGTTCATCCTGCAGGCCTTGGCGAATCAGCGGGTCGAGGGCGGAGAAGGGTTCGTCCATCAGCAGGATATCGGCGTCCATCGCCAGCGCACGGGCCAGGCCGACGCGCTGTTGCATGCCGCCGGACAGCTCGTCCGGCTTCTTGTTGCGCCATTGGGTCAGGCCCACCAGTTCGAGTTTTTCATCGACCAGCGTGCGTCGTTCCTTTTCCGGACGGCCCTGCATTTCCAGGCCGAAGCTGATGTTCTCGCGCACCGTCAGCCAGGGCATCAGGGCGAATTTCTGGAACACCATGGCGATGCGTTTGGTGCGCATCATTTTCAGCTCGGCCGGCGTGCAGGAGGCGATATCGATCTGGCGCCCTTCGTGCTCGACAAACAGTTGGCCACGGCTGACCGTGTTGAGGCCGTTGATGCAGCGCAGCAGACTGGATTTGCCGGAGCCCGACAGGCCCATCAGCACACAGATCTCGCCTTTTTCGATATCCAGGCTGGCGTTTTCCACGCCGACAATCTGCCCGGTTTTTTTCAGGATTTCGTTACGGCTCATGCCCTGGTCCAGCAGCTTGAGCGCTTCGCGTGGGTCTTTGGAAAAGATCACGTCGACTTTGTCGAATCGGATAATGCTCATGCATCACCCCCTACTTTGGCGTCGGGTTGTTTGCAGATACGGTCGAGCATGATGGCCAGCAATACGATTGCCAGGCCCGCTTCAAAGCCCAGGGCGATATCGGCGGTGTTCAGTGCGTTGACCACCGGCTTGCCGAGGCCGTCGGCACCCACCAGCGCCGCGATCACCACCATCGACAACGACAGCATGATGCATTGGGTAATGCCGGCGGCGATGCTCGGCATGGCGTGGGGCAGTTCAATGCGCGAGAGCAACTGGCGGCGCGAGCAGCCGAAGGCCTTGCCGGCGTCCATCAGTTCTTGCGGAACGTCGCGGATACCCAGGTAGGTCAGGCGGATGGGCGCGGCAATCGCGAACACCACGGTGGAAATCAGCCCAGGCACCACACCCAGCCCGAAGAGGGTCAGGGTTGGGATGAGGTAGACGAAGGTCGGCACGGTCTGCATCAGATCGAGTACCGGCCGCATCATGGTGTAGAACATCGGCTTGTGCGCGGCAACAATGCCCAGCGGCACGCCGATGACCACGCAAACCAGGGTGGCGAACAGCACCTGGGCGAGGGTTTCCATGGTTTCCTGCCAGTACCCCAGGTTGAGGATCAGCAGGAAGGAGGCAATGACGAACACCGTCAGGCCCCATTTGCGTTGAATAAAGTGAGCCAGCAGCGCAATCAGACCGATCAATGCCAGCGGATTGAACCAGGTCAGCGCAAACGTCACGCCGTGGATCATCGTTTCCAGTGTCGATGCGATTGCGTCGAAGTAGTTGGCACCGTGTTGGGTCAACCAGTCGACGAAGGCAGCGATGTACTGGCCTAGTGGGATTTTCTGTTCAGTCAGCATGGTAGTGAATGTCCACATGCGAAGGGGAATACATCCCGGGGCAGCGCACCGCCCCGGGGTCAGCGGGGGTTACTTGGCGAGGTAAGCCTTGACGGCGTCGAGTCCTGGTTTGCCATCGACGGTGGTGACACCGGCCAGCCAGGTGTCGAGCACTTGCGGGTTCTTCTGCAGCCAGGCCTTGGCGGCGGCGTCGGCCTTCATCTTGTCGTCCAGGACGTTACCCATCAGGGTGCTTTCCATGTCCAGCGTGAACACCAGGTTTTTCAGCAACTGGCCAACGTTGCTGCATTCCTGGGTGTAGCCCTTGCGGGTGTTGGTGTAGATGGTGGCCTGGCCGTAGTTGGGGCCGAACGAATCGTCACCCCCGGTCAGGTACTTCATCTTGAAGCGGGTGTTCATCGGGTGCGGTTCCCAGCCCAGGAACACGATGGCCTGGTTGCGCTTTGAGGCGCGTTCAACCTGGGAGAGCATCCCGGCTTCACTGGATTCGACCACCTTGAAACCGGCGGTCTTGAGGCCGAAGGCGTCTTTGTCGATCAACGTCTGGATGGTGCGGTTGCCGTCGTTGCCCGGCTCGATGCCGTAGATCTTGCCGCCCAGCTCATCCTTGAATTTGGCGATGTCGGCGAAGTCTTTCAGGCCCTTGTCATACAGCGCCTCGGGCACCGCCAGGGTGTATTTGGCGTTCTCCAGGTTGGCACGTACGGTTTCCACGGTGCCGGCTTCGCGGTACTGCTTGATGTCGTTTTCCATGGTCGGCATCCAGTTGCCGAGGAAGATGTCCATGTTCTTGCCGTCGGCCAGGGACTTGTAGGTCACTGGGACCGAAATCATCGTGGTGCGTGGCTTGTAGCCCAGGCCCTTGAGGATTTCGCTGGTGGTCGCGGTGGTGACGGTGATGTCGGTCCAGCCGACATCGGAGAAGTTGACGGTCTTGCACTGTTCCGGTTCTGCGGCGTGCGCCATGACCGGCAGACTCAGCATGGCGGCCAACAACAACGAGGGTGAACCTTTCATCGGGGTAGACTCCTGTGTTTTTTCTGGCGGCATTCGCCGCGCTTTATAAGTGCTGCTATTGGAGTGTGCGTTGGACAGCTCTGGCACGGTGCCTTGCAAACGAGTCGTGACTGATCATGTACCAGTGAAAATCTGACGCCTACAGGGGGCGTCGTATCCAGTACAGGGAGGGTCGCATCCAGTACCGATGACGTCGCTTACAGATTTTTCCAAAGGTAAAACCGCTGTTCTTACCCTTCTGCACCGCAAAAAACGCCCAAAACAGGCCATTACACGCGAGCGACGCTGGTGAGCATGGATGCGTCGGTGTGAGACGCCGTGAGCGGCTGCAAAAGCCTGATGATGCGGCCATCTGGGCGATCTGAGCGTAGCACCTCGTTCAAGCCTGGCCGTGCTTATCGAGGAGTTCTACCGCAATGGCTATCAGTGTTTTCGACCTGTTCAAGATCGGCATCGGGCCTTCGAGTTCTCACACCGTCGGCCCCATGCGCGCCGCCGCGCTGTTCGTTCAAGGCTTGCGCGAGCGTGATCTGTTGGGCCAGGTTCGGCGCGTCGAGGTGCAACTCTACGGCTCGTTGTCGGCCACCGGTATCGGCCATGGCAGTGACACCGCCACCATCATGGGCCTGATGGGCGAATGGCCGGACGCAATCGACCCGTCGCAGATCGGCGTGCGCATTCACACGCTGCGCGAAACCGACACCTTGTTGCTCGACGGCCGTCTGCCGGTGCCGTTCGTATGGTCACGGGACATGCGCCTGCTCGACGAAAACCTGCCGTTCCATCCCAACGCCATGACCCTGGTGGTGTGGGGGGATGACGGCGAGTTGCACCGCGACACCTACTACTCGGTGGGCGGCGGCTTTGTGGTGGATGAAGCTCAGGCGCAAAGTGGCGTGGCCGATATGGACGGCACCGTACTGCCTTACGATTTCTCCAGCGCGGCCGAGTTGCTGCAGCTGTGCAAGACCCACAACCTGCGGGTCGCCGAACTGATGCTGGCCAACGAGAAAACCTGGCGCTCCGAAGAAGAAATCCGCAGCGGCCTGATGAAACTCTGGCGTGCCATGCAGGATTGCGTGGAGCAGGGCCTCAAGCACGAAGGTATCCTGCCCGGCGGTCTCAACGTGCGCCGTCGCGCTGCCAAGCTGCACCGCAGCCTGCAGGAACTGGGCAAGCCGAATGTGATCGGTTCGACCTTGAGCGCCATGGAGTGGGTCAACCTGTTCGCCCTGGCGGTCAACGAAGAAAACGCCGCCGGTGGGCGCATGGTCACCGCACCCACCAATGGCGCGGCGGGGATTATTCCGGCCGTGCTGCACTATTTCATGAAGTTCAGTGAAGAAGTGACTGAGGCCAACGTGGTCGACTACCTGCTCGGCGCGGCGGCAGTGGGTATTCTGTGCAAGAAGAACGCCTCGATCTCCGGTGCCGAAGTCGGTTGCCAGGGCGAAGTGGGTTCCGCCTGCGCCATGGCCGCAGCGGGCCTGGCCGAAATTCTCGGCGCCACGCCGGAGCAACTGTGCAACGCTGCGGAAATCGGCCTGGAACATAACCTGGGCCTGACCTGCGACCCGGTCGGCGGCCTGGTGCAAGTGCCGTGTATCGAGCGCAATGCGATTGCGGCGGTCAAGGCGATCAATGCGGCGCAGATGGCCTTGCGCGGCGACGGCCAGCACTTTATTTCCCTGGACCGGGTGATCCGCACCATGCGCGATACCGGGGCGGATATGCACGACAAGTACAAAGAAACGTCGCGCGGTGGGTTGGCGGTCAGCGCTGTTGAGTGCTGAGACCGCGTCGCCTGCATCGGGAGCAAGCCCCCTCCCACACTTGACCGCATTCCTACAGGATGTACTCGGTCAAATGTGGGAGGGGGCTTGCTCCCGATAGCGGTTGTCCAGGCGACACTGCTCACAAAGTGAACACCCCCAACCAAAACCGCCACCTTTTAGCGCGTCGCAAATAGATAAGTAGCCTGCGAACGATTTACCCCTCCGTTACCCGTCCCCCGTGCTTTGGGTGACAGACTTTTCCTACGCCCGCAAAGCGCCTTCCCACAAGTGCTACCGTTCTGCTCACGGCCCTTGAACGCCCATCCTGTGCGTTATATCCCACGTTTAATGCGCGGGCTTATATAGACGCGTCAACAGGTCGTTTTCAGGATTTGTTGAATGGCCATTCAAATTTAGGCATGGCATTTGCTCTATCAATTCAAAGCCTCTGTCCTTGCAAGGGATGAGCGCAATAACAAGAGCCTCGCCTGAGGCCATCACCTGCTTTGTGTGAGGAGATACTGTGATGACGTCGTCCAACTCCGGGGGCCAACCCCAGAACCGTGCGCCTCAATCCATCGGCTTTTTGCTGCTGGACAATTTCACGCTGATTTCCCTGGCGTCGGCCGTGGAACCGCTGCGCATGGCCAACCAGCTGTCCGGCCGCGAGCTGTATCGCTGGACAACCCTGAGTGTCGACGGCAACCAGGTGTGGGCCAGCGATGGCCTGCAGATCACGCCCGATGCCGCGATGCACAAGGCCCCGGTGCTGGACACGGTGATTGTCTGCGGCGGCGTCGGCATTCAGCGCACCGTCACCCGCGAACACGTGTCGTGGCTGCAAAGCCAGGCGCGTCAGTCCCGGCGTCTCGGTGCGGTGTGCACCGGCAGTTGGGCCCTGGCCTGCGCAGGTCTGCTCGATGGTTTTGATTGCAGCGTGCACTGGGAATGCCTGGCGTCGATGCAGGAAGCGTTCCCCCGCGTAGCCATGAGCACCCGCCTGTTCACCCTCGACCGCAACCGCTTCACCAGCTCCGGCGGCACTGCGCCGTTGGACATGATGCTGCACCTGATCAGCCGCGACCACGGCCGTGAACTGTCGGCAGCCATCTCCGAGATGTTTGTGTACGAACGCATCCGTAACGAACAGGATCACCAGCGCGTGCCGCTCAAGCACATGCTCGGCACCAACCAGCCCAAGCTGCAGGAAATCGTTGCGCTGATGGAAGCCAACCTGGAAGAGCCCATCGACCTGGACGAACTGGCGGTGTACGTCGCCGTGTCGCGTCGCCAACTGGAGCGGCTGTTCCAGAAATACCTGCACTGTTCGCCGTCGCGCTACTACCTCAAGTTGCGCTTGATCCGTGCGCGGCAGTTGCTCAAGCAGACGCCGATGTCGATCATCGAAGTGGCGTCGGTGTGCGGGTTTGTGTCCACGCCGCACTTCTCCAAGTGCTACCGCGAATACTTCGGCATTCCGCCGCGGGATGAGCGCGTAGGTTCCAACACCACCCAGCAAGTGGCGATGATGCCGATTCCCCAGGCACTGGTGTTGTCACCGCTGTCGGGGCCGATGTCGGCGTTGAGCCAGGCGCGCAATGAGTCGACCTTCGCGAGCGTAAGGCTCTGACACTGGCCGCTTTAAATTGTAGGAGCGAGCTTGCTCGCGAAAAACTCAAGATCGCTGCGGGGTGTCTGATTACCCGCGTTATCGTTGACGATTTTCGCGAGCAAGCTCGCTCCTACAGGGAGAGTGTGTCTCAGGCGCCAGAGTTCTGCTTGAACTGCATCAAAGCCGGCAACAACTGCTTATCGATCGCCTGCCGCACCGCCGGCAGAATCGTCGCCTTGCCGGTGTACATCTGTTCCACCATGCCCTTGAGCGCCTTGGCCCGCGCTTCGCTCAAACCGCGTACCGCACACTCGCATGCCTGCTCGGCCGTGGCACCGCTGGACACTTCAAAACCCAGCGAGCGCAGTTGGCTCAGCAGGTCATCCTGGTCAATCAAATCCGCGTGCATCATGACGTTTATCCTAGTGTAGGGAACGGTGATTGAGCTGGATTCTGGTAGGCCCCCGGCCGGTGGGCAAGCGCAGAATCGAGCAATGCCTCGGATGGCTATGAACAGGTCGTTTTCGGGTTACTCAGGCCTGCAGGTAATAGGCACACTGGCGCCAGGCACGCAGCTTGATGGTTTGGTCACCCTCGGGATGCACGGCTCACACAAGGCACCTCTGCCCCGATCCAGTCACGGCTGGTTCGGGGCTTTTTTTGCCGGCAAACCGATGACCCGGCCGAGCAGGGCGGGCCGTGGCAGCTCGGCCTGTGCAGCGCTGATTGCGGTGAGCTTGTGCAGCGTGGCCTCAGTGAACGGCGTTGCGTGCGGGCCGGCCAGGTCGACATGCAGCAGCATCTGTTCGTTGCCGGCCAGCTCCTTTTCATCACCCAGCAGATGCAGGCTGTGATAGAGGTGCAGGCGCTTGGCATCAAAGGCGATCAGTTGGGTGCGCACTTCGACCTCGGCCCCCAGCTTCACTTCGTGCAGGTAGTTCAAATGCAGTTCCAGGGTGAACAGCGAGTGGCCGCTGGCTTCACGGTTATCGCTGTCCAGGCCCAGGGTGTCCATCAACGCGTCGGTGGCGTAGCTGAAGATCAGCAGGTAGAACGCATCGCGCAGGTGGCCGTTGTAGTCCACCCAGGCGGGCTGGATTCTAGTTGTGTAGGTTTTTAATGCGGACATGGGGCTGTACTCGGTAAAAAATGTGGGAGGGGGCTTGCCCCCGATGGCGGTTCGTCAGCGGCAGATGGGCTGGCTGACCCACCGCTATCGGGGGCAAGCTCCCTCCCACATTCTGTTATTCGGCGAAGGTCATGCCGTGTTTGGCTTTAGTAACCTTGACGGCCTCCAGCACCGCCAGCAGGCAATCATCACGATAGCGCTCCAGCGCGGAAATGCTGTGGCTGCCCAGTTGGTCGCTGGTGCCGGCAACCACATCGTCAATCAACGTGTCGGTCAATTCGGGCGCGGGCAGATACGTCCACGGCAACTGCAATGCCGGCCCGAACTGCGCCATGAAGTGGCGCATGCCCGCGTCGCCGCCCGCCAGCGTGTAGGTGAGGAAGGTGCCCATGAACGACCAGCGCAGGCCGGCGCCAAAACGAATCGCATCGTCGATTTCACCGGTGGTCGCCACGCCATCGTTGACCAGATGCAGCGCCTCGCGCCACAGCGCTTCCAGGAGCCGGTCGGCAATGAACCCCGGCACTTCCTTGCGCACGTGCAGGGGGCGCATGCCGAGGGATTCATACACCTTGATGGCGGCCTGGATCGCCTCCGGCGCGGTGCGTTTGCCGCCCACCACCTCCACCAGGGGCAACAGGTACACCGGGTTGAAGGGGTGGCCGACCACGCAGCGTTCGGGGTGGGTCGAGTCCTCATAGAATTCGCTCGGCAGCAGCCCAGACGTGCTCGAGCCGATCAACGCATCCGGCTTGGCTGCCGCGCTGATCTGGCGGTGTAATTGCAACTTCAGCTCCAGGCGTTCCGGGGCGCTTTCCTGGATGAAGTCGGCGTCTTTGACGCACGCTTCGATGGTACTGACAAAGCGCAGGCGATCCAGGGAAGCGCCCGGGGCCAAGCCTTGTTTCTCCAGCGCGCCCCAGGCATTGGCGACACGCTTGCGCAGCGCCGCCTCGGCACCGGGCGCCGGGTCCCAGGCCACGACATCCAGGCCGTGGGCGAGGGCGCGAGATACCCAGCCGCTGCCGATAACACCGCTGCCGAGGGCGGCGAAGGTTTTGATTTCTGTGATAAAGCGCATGGGTGCATTCCTAAAGAGTTTGGTGATCCCCTGTGGGAGGGGGCTTGCCCCCGATGGCGGTGCGTCAGTCGATGCATTCGTTACTGATCCACCGCTATCGGGGGCAAGCCCCCTCCCACATTTTTTATCCGCGCTTGGTCAGGCCCATCTTCACGCGGCCTTCCGCCGGGGTCATGACCCGCGCCCCCAGGCGGCTGAGGATTTCACTGGCGCGCTCGACCAGTTGGCCATTGGTGGCGAGCACGCCCTTGTCCAGCCACAGGTTGTCTTCCAGGCCGACCCTCACGTTGCCGCCCAGCAGCACCGCTTGCGCTGCCATCGGCATTTGCATGCGGCCAATGCCGAAACCGGCCCACACCGCGTCGGCGGGCAGGTTGTCGACCATGGCTTTCATGGTGGTGGTGTCGGCCGGGGCGCCCCACGGGATGCCCAGGCACAGTTGAAACAGTGGGTTGTCGAGCAGGCCTTCCTTGATCATCTGCTTGGCGAACCACAGGTGGCCGGTGTCGAAGATTTCCAGCTCGGCCTTCACGCCCAGCTCTTGGATACGCTTGGCGCCCGCCCGCAGTTGCGCCGGGGTAGACACGTAAATGGTGTCGCCATCGCCGAAGTTCAGCGTGCCGCAGTCCAGTGTGCAGATTTCCGGCAGCAGTTCTTCCACATGCGCCAGGCGGGTCAGCGGGCCGACCAGGTCGGTGTTGGGACCGAACGCCATAGGGTGCTCGCCGCCGCCGATCTCCAGGTCGCCGCCCATGCCGGCAGTGAGGTTGACGATGATGTCGATGTCGGCCTCGCGGATGCGCTCCATCACTTCGCGGTACAGCGCCACGTCGCGGCTGAACTTGCCGGTGTGCGGGTCACGCACATGGCAGTGCACCACGGTCGCGCCGGCCTTGGCCGCTTCCACCGCGGCGGCTGCGATCTGTTTGGGGGTGACCGGTACGTGCGGGCTTCTGGCGCTGGTGTCGCCAGCACCGGTGAGTGCGCAGGTGATGATGACGTCGTGGTTCATGGGACGGTTCCTTACAGGCGTGGTGGTGCCGTTCGCGGCCTCAAATGGCCGCGAAACGGTGATTCGGAGAAGGTTATTGGCTGGTCAGTTTCAGGTCGGCAGCGGCGGGTTTGCCATCGAAGGTGGTCACGCCTTGCAGCCAGCGCGCCTGGTCTTGCGGGTGATCCTTGAGCCACTGCCGGGCCGACTCAATGGGGTCCTTGTGATCCAGCAGGGGCTGCATCATCCGGCTCTCATCGGCGGCGGTGAAGGTCAGGTTGGTCAGCAGCTTGTGCACGTTGGGGCATTGCTCGGCGTAGGCCGGCGCGGTGACCGTCCACACGGTGGCCATGCCTTCGTTCGGGCCCAGGGCGTCGTCGCTGCCGGTGAGGTAGGTCATGGCGACGTTGACGTTCATCGGGTGCGGCGCCCAGCCGAAGAACACCACGGCTTCCTTGCGGCGTACCGCACGGTCGACGGCAGAGAGCATGGCCGCTTCACTGGATTCAACCAGTTGGAACTTGCCCAGGCCGAACTGGTTCTTGGCGATCATCGCCTTGATCTGGGTATTGGCGCCTGAGCCCGGCTCGATGCCATAGATCTTGCCGCCCAGCTCTTTCTCGAACTTGGCGATATCGGCAAAGGTCTTCAGGCCCTTGTCCGCCAGGTAAGTGGGGACGGCGAGAGTGGCGCGGGCGTCTTCCAGGCTCGGTTTGTCGAGCACCTTGACTTGCCCGGCGTCGACGAACGGCGTGATGGTCTGGGTCATCAGCGGGTTCCAGTAGCCCAGGAACAGGTCCAGGCGCTGGTCGCGGATGCCGGCAAAGATGATTTGCTGGGAGGCGCTGGTCTGTTTGGTTTTATAGCCGAGGCCGTCGAGCAACACCTGGGCCATGGCACTGGTGGCGATCACGTCGGTCCAGTTCACCACGCCCAGGCGTACGTTCTGGCATGAAGCGGCATCCGCTGCCATGACGTGGGTGCTCAAAATAGCGCTGACGCTGAGTGCAAGCACGCTGCGGCTGATCAGTCGGTTCATGGTGGAGCCCTCGGCAGGTCGTTATTGTGGGGTCCGGCGTCTTTGTGCACCGTGCAGCCAAGTTACGTACCTTCGCCAGCGCCGAAACGCACAGCGGCGACCGGCTCTTGCACTGCAGCGACCTGCGCGCTTGAATCCGCCCGTGAACGGGAGTATCACAGTGCCACGCTGGTCGTCCCACGAGAGCGCCATCATGTCCCAGGATTTTTATTTTTTGCTGATGCCGGGGTTCTCGGCCATCGGCTTTATCTCCGCCCTTGAGCCGCTGCGCGTGGCCAATCGCTTTCGTGGCGAGTTGTACCGCTGGCACATATTGAGCGCCGACGGCGGTGCGGTGCTGGCGAGCAACGGCATGTCGGTCAACGCCGATGCCGCGCTGGAGCCGCTGAAAAAAGGCGCGACCTTATTGGTGGTGGCCGGCTTTGAACCCTTGCAGTTCGCTACGCCTGCCCTGGCGCACTGGTTGCGTCGCCTCGACCACGACGGTGCAACCCTCGGCGCCATCGACACAGGTGCCTGCGTACTGGCCGAGGCGGGCCTGCTCGACGGCCACCGGCTGACCCTGCATTGGGAAGCGATCGACGCCTTCAAGGAGGCCTATCCGCACCTCAGCGTGACCCAGGAACTGTTCGAGATCGACCGCCGCCGCATCACCTGCGCCGGCGGCACCGCGTCCATCGACCTGATGCTCGACCTGATCGCCCAGGCCCACGGCCCGGACCTGGCAATCCAGGTCTCCGAGCAATTCGTGCTCGGCCGCATCCGCCCGCGCAAAGACCACCAGCGCATGCAAATCGCCACCCGCTACGGCATCCATAACAAGAAATTGGTGCAGGTGATCGGCGAAATGGAGCAACACACCGAGCCGCCCCTGAGCACCCTGGCCCTGGCCGAGGCGATCAAGGTCACCCGGCGCCAACTGGAGCGGCTGTTTCGCCTGCACCTGAACGACACGCCCAGCAACTTCTACCTGGGCCTGCGCCTGGAAAAAGCCCGGAAACTGCTGCGCCAGAGCGGCATGAGTGTGCTGGAGGTGAGCATTGCGTGCGGGTTTGAGTCGCCGTCGTATTTCACAAGGAGCTATCGGGCAAGGTTTGCGAAATGTCCGAGAGAGGATCGGCGACGGGAGGTGGTTTGATCGTTTTTTAGTCAATTAGGTATAAAAGCGGCCGGCACCGCAGATCAATGTGGGAGGGGGCTTGTCCCCGATGAGCATAGGTATCTACACAGTTTTTGGCGACACCGCACCTGTGGCGAGGGAGCTAACGCGTATCTACCTGACGCTCCGAGGTCCAAATGTGGGAGGGGGCTTGCCCCCGATGGCGGCCTCTGGGCCGACCAGGATGCTGGATTGAAACGAGTACATATCCGTTTCTGCGGTAACGGCCACTTAGGGTTCCGCCCTGACGGCGGCTCACTTTTGAAAAGCGCAAAAGTAAGCAAAACGCTCTTGCCCCACCACTCGGCACCTCGCCTAGGCTCGGTGTGCCCGAACGCAGGCTTGAATCCGTGGGCCGCCGCCACGCGCCATCCATGGCGCGGGGCGGCTAACCCGGCGTCCTGCCGGGTTACCCACGGATTCAAGCCTGCGTTCGGCCAGCGTGGTTTAACGGGGCGCCTGAGATCAAGATCAAAAGCAGATCAAGAGCGACTCGCTTCGCATCGTGGTTACGGTTGAGCGCTACAGAGTTGTGTAGATACCTATGCCCCGATAGTGGTGGGTCAGCAGCACATAAGTGACTGACACACCGCCATCGGGGGCAAGCCCCCTCCCACAGTAGATTGTGGTGTGGCTTATTTTTTCAGCAGGGCCGAACACGCCGCCTTGTAAGCCTCGTGCTGATACTTGTTCAGCGTCGCGGGCAGGTCAAAGTTGTGCTTCTTGTTCTGCGCATTGATGGTTTGCGGTGACAAAAGCGTTACCTCCACCCCGTCCAGCAGTTGAAACACCCCTTCAATCTTGAATGTCGTCGGGCCACCGGCGAATTCGCCTTTCTTGCTGCGTTTCTTGATCGCGATACGGGTGATGGCGTTTGCCTGCACGAATGCCTTCACCTGTGCGGCGAAGGCCTTGACGTTGGCGGCTTCGTCATCGTCTTCAAGGGCGATTTTCTTGGTGGCCAGGGCGACGTGGGTCAGCGCCTGGTTGTCCAGTGAAGCGAGGGCGATGATGGCTTCGCTGCCTTTGATTTCGATGCCGCAGAGGGTCATGAGTGGCCTTGGTTCAGATTGAAAGGGGTGGGGATTGTCGCTTATTCCTGCCCAATCGACTCCAAAAACTCCGACCGCTCGTCACTCATCCGCGCCAGGCAATCGTTGTGCGCAATCGCATAGGCCTTGGTCCCGGTGACCGCCGGGAAAGTGTCCACCGCACAATCGGCGTCGCGCAGTTTTTCCCATTTTTGCTGGGCGTCCTTCAGACGGGCGGTAATGTCCGCCAGTTTGGTCTTGTCGCTGCCATAGGTCGAACCCATGCGTTCGAGCAGCCCCTGATAGTTGTCCTTGAGCAATTGCTCGGCGGTGGTTTTGTTGTAGGTGGCGCATTCCAGGGTTTGCTGGTCGTTTTCGATGCCGTCGCACGGCGTGCTATCGGTGTCTTCGGCCGCGTGGACGCCGGTTGCGATGAGTGCCAAAGCCAGGAAAATCGATTTCATTGCGCCGTCTCATATCAGGTGATGCGGGAATTCTGGCTCAAGCGTAAGACAAAGAACAGCCGCCAGTCAGACCTCTCTTAACAGCCTTTGTCGTGGATTGACGCTTTCGGCAATTCCCCTGTCGTTTTTGCACCCGGCTCCGTCGGTCCCTGGGCATATGCTGGCCCCAAAGCGCCGGCAGACGATTCGGCGCATGAATCGCCAATAAGGGGACGCCTGATGAGCCCAGCCGAGTTGCACGCCGACAGCATCGTTATCGACGGTCTGATTATTGCCAAGTGGAACCGCGACCTGTTCGAAGACATGCGCAAAGGTGGCCTGACCGCCGCCAACTGCACGGTGTCGGTGTGGGAAGGCTTCCAGGCCACGATCAATAACATTGTTGCCAGCCAGACCCTGATCCGCGAGAACAGCGACCTGGTGATCCCGGTGAAAACCACCGCCGATATCCGCAAGGCCAAGGAGCAGGGCAAGACCGGCATCATCTTCGGCTTCCAGAATGCCCACGCGTTTGAAGACCAGCTCGGCTACGTCGAGATCTTCAAGCAGCTCGGCGTCGGGGTGGTGCAGATGTGCTACAACACCCAGAACCTGGTGGGCACCGGCTGCTACGAGCGTGATGGCGGCCTGTCGGGTTTCGGGCGTGAGATTGTCGGCGAGATGAACCGTGTCGGCATCATGTGCGACCTGTCCCACGTCGGTTCCAAGACCAGCGAAGAGGTCATCCTCGAATCGAAAAAGCCGGTGTGCTACTCCCACTGCCTGCCGTCCGGGCTTAAAGAGCACCCGCGCAACAAGTCCGATGAAGAACTCAAGTTCATCGCCGACCACGGTGGTTTTGTCGGCGTGACCATGTTCGCGCCGTTCCTGGCCAAGGGCATCGACTCGACCATCGACGACTACGCCGAAGCCATCGAATACACCATGAACATCGTCGGCGAAGACGCCATCGGTATCGGCACCGACTTCACCCAGGGCCATGGCCAGGATTTCTTTGAAATGCTGACCCATGACAAGGGCTACGCCCGCCGCCTGACCAGCTTCGGCAAGATCATCAACCCGCTGGGCATCCGCACCGTGGGCGAGTTCCCCAACCTGACCGAGACCCTGCTCAAGCGCGGCCACCCCGAACGCGTGGTACGCAAGATCATGGGCGAGAACTGGGTCAACGTCTTGAAGGACGTCTGGGGCGAATAAGCCAGACACCTATCGGCAACACCACCACGAATTTTTCTGGAGTTAAGTTTCCATGGCCAAGATCGCCCCGCAATTGCCTATCGAAGTCGACAGCGAAACCGGTGTCTGGACCTCCGACGCCCTGCCCATGCTGTACGTGCCGCGCCATTTCTTCGTCAACAACCACATGGGTATCGAAGAAGTACTGGGCGCCGACGCCTACGCCGAAATCCTCTACAAGGCCGGCTACAAATCCGCCTGGCACTGGTGTGAAAAAGAAGCCGAATGCCACGGCCTGGAAGGCGTCGCGGTGTTCGAGCATTACATGAAGCGCCTGTCGCAACGCGGCTGGGGCCTGTTCAAGATCCAGGACATCGACCTGGATAAAGGCACCGCCAGCGTCAAGCTTGAGCACTCGGCGTTCGTCTACGTGTACGGCAAGGTCGGGCGCAAAGTCGACTACATGTTCACCGGCTGGTTTGCCGGCGCCATGGACCAGATCCTGCAAGCGCGCGGCAGCAAAATCCGCACTGTGGCCGAACAAGTCTACGGAGGCTCCGAAGAGGGCCACGATGATGGCCTGTTCACCGTAAAACCGTTGTAAGCCGAGGACCGTGCCATGGCTTTCGAAGCAATGTTTGCGCCGATCCAGATCGGCAAACTGACCATCCGCAACCGCGTGCTCAGTACCGCCCACGCCGAGGTGTATGCCACCGACGGCGGCATGACCACCGACCGCTATGTGAAGTACTACGAAGAGAAAGCCAAGGGCGGTATCGGCCTGGCGATCTGCGGCGGCTCGTCGGTGGTGGCCATCGACAGCCCCCAGGAATGGTGGAGTTCGGTGAACCTGTCCACCGACCGCATCATCCCGCACTTCCAGAACCTGGCCGACGCCATGCACAAGCATGGCGCCAAGATCATGATCCAGATTACCCACATGGGCCGTCGTTCGCGTTGGGACGGCTTCAACTGGCCGACCCTGATGTCGCCGTCCGGCGTGCGTGAGCCGGTGCACCGCGCCACCTGCAAGACCATCGAGCCGGAAGAGATCTGGCGCGTGATCGGCAACTACGCCCAGGCTGCGCGCCGGGCCAAGGCCGGTGGCCTGGACGGGGTGGAACTGTCCGCCGTGCACCAGCACATGATTGACCAGTTCTGGAGCCCGCGGGTCAACAAGCGCACCGACGAATGGGGCGGCAGCTTCGAAGGCCGCATGAAGTTCGGCCTGGAAGTGCTCAAGGCCGTACGTGCCGAAGTGGGTGACGACTTCTGCGTGGGCATACGCCTGTGCGGTGACGAGTTCCACCCGGACGGCTTGTCCCACGAAGACATGAAGCAGATCGCCAAGTATTACGACGACACCGGCATGCTCGACTTCATCGGCGTGGTGGGCTCGGGGTGCGATACGCACAACACCCTGGCCAACGTGATCCCGAACATGAGTTACCCGCCGGAGCCGTTCCTGCACCTGGCGGCCGGTATCAAGGAAGTGGTCAAGGTCCCGGTGCTGCACGCGCAGAACATCAAGGACCCGAACCAGGCCACGCGCATCCTCGAAGGCGGCTATGTGGACATGGTCGGCATGACCCGTGCGCACATCGCCGACCCGCACCTGATCGCCAAGATCAAGATGGGCCAGATCGACCAGATCAAACAGTGCGTCGGCGCCAACTACTGCATCGACCGCCAGTACCAGGGCCTGGACGTGCTGTGCATCCAGAACGCCGCGACCTCCCGTGAATACATGGGCGTGCCGCATATCATCGAGAAGTCCACCGGGCCCAAGCGCAAGGTGGTCGTGGTGGGCGCAGGTCCTGCCGGTATGGAGGCTGCACGCGTTGCCGCCGAACGTGGCCACGACGTAACCCTGCTGGAGAAGAAAGAGTTTATCGGCGGGCAGATCACCACGGCATCGAAAGCGCCGCAGCGTGACCAGATCGCCGGTATCACGCGCTGGTACCAGTTGGAGCTGGCACGCTTGAAAGTCGACCTGCGCCTGGGCGTGGCTGCGGATGCCGACACCATCCTCGACCTGCGCCCGGACGTGGTGGTGCTGGCCGTCGGTGGGCATCCCTTCATCGAGCAGAACGAACACTGGGGCGCTGCCGAAGGGTTGGTGGTGAGCAGTTGGGATGTGCTCGACGGCAAAGTCGCACCCGGCAAGAACGTATTGGTGTACGACACCATCTGCGAATTCACCGGCATGTCGGTGGCGGATTTCCTTGCGGACAAAGGCTGCCAGGTCGAGATCGTCACCGACGATATCAAGCCGGGCGTGGCCATCGGCGGTACGTCGTTCCCGACTTACTACCGCAGCATGTACCCCAAGGAAGTGATCATGACCGGCGACATGATGCTGGAAAAGGTCTACCGCGAAGGCGACAAACTGGTGGCGGTGCTGGAGAACGAATACACCGGGGCCCAAGAGGAGCGGGTGGTGGACCAGGTGGTGATCGAAAACGGCGTGCGCCCGGACGAAGAAATTTACTACGCCCTCAAGCCAGGCTCGCGCAACAAGGGCCAGATGGACGTCGAAGCCCTGTTCGCGATCAAGCCGCAGCCGTGCCTGAGCGAGGCGGGTGAGGGGTACTTGCTGTTCCGCATCGGTGACTGCGTGGCCCAGCGTAATACCCACGCTGCGATCTACGACGCCCTGCGCCTGTGCAAAGACTTTTGATGAGGTGAACGCGGTCAAATGTGGGAGGGGGCTTGCCCCCGATAGCGGTGGTTCAGCGACAGCTGTATCAACTGACACTCCGCCATCGGGGGCAAGCCCCCTCCCACATTCAAGGCCAGTTTCACAGTAGGCCTGTGTGGTCTTTGGGAGCTTCACCATGTTGAACACCTTGCTGCCTATTCTCTTGTTTGCCGCCCTGGGCCTCGCGGTCCTCGGTGCCTTGCGCCGGGCAAACATGTGGCGCCGTGGCCGCGCCTCCAAAGTCGACTTGCTTGGCGGCCTCTTGGCCATGCCCAAGCGCTACATGGTCGACCTGCACCACGTGGTCGCCCGCGACAAATACATTGCCAATACCCACGTCGCTACGGCGCTGGGGTTTGTGCTGTCGGCGTTGCTGGCAATCCTGGTGCATGGGTTCGGCCTGCAAAACCGTATCCTCGGTTACGCCTTGCTGCTGGCCTCGACCTTGATGTTTGTCGGCGCCATCTTCATGTACCTGCGCCGCCGCAATCCGCCTGCCCGCCTGTCCAAAGGCCCGTGGATGCGCCTGCCGAAAAGCCTGATGGCGTTTTCGGTGAGCTTTTTCCTGGTGACCTTGCCGGTGGCCGGCATTCTGCCCGCCGATTTTGGTGGCTGGCTGCTCGCTGCGCTGCTCGGCGTGGGCGTGCTGTGGGGCGTGTCCGAAATGTTCTTCGGCATGACCTGGGGCGGGCCGATGAAACATGCTTTCGCCGGCGCCCTGCACCTTGCCTGGCACCGCCGCGCCGAACGCTTTGGTGGCGGCCGTTCCACCGGTTTGAAACCGCTGGATCTGAGCGACAAGACCGCGCCACTGGGCGTGGAAAAACCCAGGGATTTTACCTGGAACCAATTGCTCGGCTTCGACGCCTGTGTGCAGTGCGGCAAGTGCGAAGCGGCGTGCCCGGCGTTCGCGGCCGGCCAGCCGTTGAATCCGAAAAAACTCATCCAGGACATGGTGGTCGGCCTGGCCGGTGGCACCGATGCCAAGTTCGCCGGCAGCCCGTACCCGGGCAAACCGATTGGTGAACACGCCGGCAACCCGCACCAGCCGATCGTCAACGGCCTGGTGGACGCCGAGACCCTGTGGTCGTGCACCACCTGCCGCGCCTGTGTGGAAGAGTGCCCGATGATGATCGAGCACGTCGACGCCATCGTCGACATGCGTCGCCACCTCACCCTGGAAAAGGGCGCCACGCCGAACAAGGGCGCCGAAGTCCTGGAAAACCTGATCGCCACCGACAACCCCGGCGGCTTCGCCCCCGGCGGTCGCCTGAACTGGGCGGCGGACCTGAACCTGCCGCTGCTCAGCGACAAGAGCAGCTGCGACGTGCTGTTCTGGGTCGGTGACGGTGCCTTCGACATGCGTAACCAGCGCACCCTGCGCGCGTTCGTCAAGGTGCTCAAGGCCGCCGGTGTGGACTTCGCGGTACTCGGTCTTGAAGAGCGCGACAGCGGCGACGTGGCGCGGCGCCTGGGCGACGAAGCGACGTTCCAACTGCTCGCCTCGCGCAATATCCAGACCCTGGCCAGGTACAGTTTCAAACGCATCGTCACCTGCGACCCGCACAGTTTCCACGTGCTGAAAAACGAGTACGGCGCCTTCAACGGCAACTACCTCGTGCAGCACCACAGCACCTTCATGGCCGAGTTGATCGGCGACGGCGCGCTGAACCTGGGTCAGCACAAAGGCACCAGCGTGACCTACCACGACCCGTGTTACCTGGGCCGCTACAACGGTGAATATGAGGCGCCGCGCCAAGTGCTGCGCGCGCTGGGCATCGAGGTCAAGGAGATGCAACGTTCGGGCTTCCGTTCGCGCTGCTGCGGTGGCGGCGGCGGAGCACCGATCACGGACATTCCCGGCAAGCAGCGTATCCCGGATATGCGCATGGACGACATCCGCGAAACCGGCGCCGAGCTGGTGGCCGTGGGTTGCCCGCAGTGCACCGCAATGCTCGAAGGCGTGGTCGAACCGCGCCCGCTGATCAAGGACATCGCCGAACTGGTGGCCGACGCGCTGCTTGACGACGCCCTGCCTGCGAAGGCGCCCCCCAAACGTGAACCTGCGGAGGTGCACTGATGAGCGACATTATCCGCCGCGACCCACGGGCCGAATGGATCGCCCGCAATCGCCTGCACCCGCTGCATGCGGCGATGCAGCCGGTGCAACAAAGTTGGATGGGGCCTAACGGCGTCATCCGCAAGAATGTGCACGGTGTGGGGTTTATCGGCCCCAACGGCATCAAGCGCATCGACCGCAGCGGCGCGCAACAGGGCGGTGCGGCCAAGCGTACGGCGGCGGTGCAAGTGCAACTGCCGCTGCATCAGGTTGCGGCGCCGGCGTTCTACATCAACGTGGTGCCGGATATGGTCGGCGGCCGCTTGAGCAGCCACGACCGCGATGTGCTCGGCCTGGCCCGGCAACTGGTCGGCAGTGACGGCGCGGTACTGGCCGTGGTGTTTGGTGAACACAAGGAAAATGCATTTGCCACAGCCGGCGTAGACCGCCTGCTGGTACTGGACGGTCATGAATTCGACGGTTATTCACCGGAGCAACGCGTCCAGGGTCTGCGGGCTGTGGATAACCAGTTCAACCCGCGTCACTGGTTGCTGCCCGACAGCCGCAGCGGTGGCGGTGAACTGGGCCGCCGTTTCGCCGCCAGCCTCAAGGAACGCCCGGCCACGCGGGTGTGGCAGATCAAAGGCGAGTCGTGTATCGGTCGCGCCGGCGCCGGCCAGGAAGATTTGGCGCGGCCGCTGCCACGCCTGATTCTCGCCGCCGTCGAGTGCGCCGATCCGGTCAGCGAGACGCGCCATGAAGTGTTGCCCGTGGAGTTATCCACAACCCTGGCACGCAGCCTGCCGCGTATCGAAGACCTTGGCGCGGTGGCAGTGGACCCGGCGGCGATTCCGATGGCCGAAGCCGAATTCATTTTCTCCGGCGGTAACGGCGTGAAGGATTGGGCGCTGTTCCACCAGACCGCCGCCGCGCTGGGCGCCACCGAAGGCGCTTCACGGGTCGCGGTGGACGATGGCTTCATGGCGCGTGATCGCCAGGTCGGCGCCAGCGGCACCTGGGTCACGGCGCGGGTGTACGTGGCCGTGGGTATTTCCGGGGCGATCCAGCACCTGCAAGGCATTGGTGCCTGCGACAAGGTGGTGGCGATCAACCTCGACCCCGGCTGCGACATGATCAAGCGTGCCGACCTGTCGGTGATCGGCGAAAGCGCCGCGATTCTGCACGCCTTGATCGCTGCGGTCGAGGCCTACCGCAACGGCGCCAAGCGCGATGCAGCCTAGGGACATGACCATGACAACCAATGTAATCAGCCTGGTATCCATCGGCGCCCATCCCACTTCCGGGCGCCCGCGCCGTGCCGAACAGGATGCGCGTGCCGTCGAGCTTGGCCTGCAAATGGCTGGGGATAAGTTGCAGGTGCTGCACGCCGGCGACATCAGCGAGCCGACCTTGCGCAGCTACCTGGGCATGGGATTGGCGCAACTGCATGTGCTGGAACAGCCGGCCGGTGCCGATGCGTTGCCGGTGTTGAGCGACTATCTGCGCGACGCCGGCGCCCAGGTGGTCCTGACCGGCAGCCAGGCGGAAACCGGTGAGGGCTCGGGCATGCTGCCGTTCCTGTTGGCCGAGCAACTGGGGTGGCCGCTGATTGTGGGGCTGGCTCAAGTCGAGTCCATCGACGCCGGCGTGGCCCATGTGCTGCAGGCGTTGCCACGCGGCCAGCGACGGCGCCTGAAGGTGCGCCTGCCGTTTCTGGCGACGGTGGATAACGCCGCTCCCAAGCCGCGCCAGAGTGCCTACGGCCCGGCGCAACGTGGTGAGCTTGCCGCCCACGACGTCGAGATTGAACAGGATGAGTTATTCACAGACGCGCTGCTGCAACCGGCCAAGCCTCGGCCCAAGCGCCTCAAGGTGATCAAGGCCAAGAGCGGCGCTGATCGCATGAAGGCCGCGACGGCCAAGGCCAGCGGGGGCGGTGGGCAGGTGCTCAAGGGTGTGAGTGCTGAAGAGGGCGCGCAGGCGATACTCAAATTGCTCATAGAAGAAGGCGTCGTACGCTGATTCCCTGTAGGAGGGAGCGTGCTCGCGAAAAACGTTAACGATAACGCAGCGTGTCCGGTTTTAACGCGGCGCTCTCTGGTTCTTCGCGAGCAAGCTCGCTCCTACAAATGTTTACCCACAATCGCTGTTGATGCGCCTGTGGATAACCTGTTCGCGGTTGTCTACACCCCCGGCGCATCATGCCCTGCAGCCCTCTGTACGAAAAATAACCAGCCTAACTGGCGGTTTTTACTGGGGTTTTTCCCGGGTGGGCGTACAGACTTGCCCCCAAAGTCTGTTGGCGCTTCTGTGGATAAGATGTTCGCTGTCGGCTGGGGGCCTTATAGATAAAGGCTTTGCTCGATACGATCAAAATATGATCAATTGTCGTGTTTACCTCTCTAAACACCCCTGAATCCCCCGAGATATGCAGCTTTGAGGTGGTTTTCCACAGTGTGGGCAAAGTTGCCCCCAAAGTCTGTTGGTGCTTCTGTGGATAAGGTGTTCGCGTACCGCTGCAGGGCACGTAGTTCGAGGCTTTCAATGGGTTGATCAAAAAACGATCAGGCGCGTGTTAAATCCATGCATATGAATAAGTCACGGATTTTCCTGGTTTAATTTTGAAGGCGGCCGGCAGTTGCCCACAATTGCTGTGGGTGGCTTTGTGGATAAGTTGTTGGGTAACCGCTGAAGCGCCCAGCCGCAGGGGGCTTGACTACTGTTGGTCAAATTTTGAACAGCTCAGACTCTTAATGTGGGAGGGGGCTTGCCCCCGATAGCGGTGCATCAGCCCATGAAGTTGCCGGCTGAACCACTGCAATCGGGGGCAAGCCCCCTCCCACATTTTATCCACGGTGTGTCAGTTACTCGTGCGCGGCCACGCCCTTGAGGTAAGGCGCAGGCGCTGCCCCCAGGTTGTTGAGCATGCGCTCGCTGTACCAATCCACAAAATTCACTACACCGAATTCATAGGTCTTGGAGTACGGCCCCGGCTGGTAAGCGGTGGAGTTGATGCCGCGCTGGTTCTCTTCGGCCAAGCGCCGATCCTGGTCATTGGTGGCGTCCCACACCTGGCGCATGCGCTCCACGTCGTAGTCCACGCCTTCCACGGCGTCCTTGTGCACGATCCACTTGGTGGTGACCATGGTTTCCTGGGCGCTGATCGGCCACACGGTGAACACGATGATGTGGTCGCCCATGCAGTGGTTCCACGAGTGGGGCAGGTGCAGGATTCGCATCGAGCCCAGATCGGGATTTTTGATCCGGCCCATCAACTTGGCGCAGCCCTGCTTGCCGTCCAGGGTCATCGACACGGTGCCCTTGAGCAGCGGCATGCGCACGATGCGGTTACGCAGGCCGAAGCTGGCGTGGGCGTAAGGAATCTTCTCGGCATCCCAGGCGGCGGCGGAAGCGGCGACGTGGTCCTTGAACGCCTGGTCGGCGCGCGGGTCGGTGACGTCGTCCCACTCCAGCAGGGTTTTCAGCAGTTCCGGGTGCGACGCGTTGCAGTGGTAGCACTCGCGGTTGTTTTCCAGCACCAGTTTCCAGTTGGCTTTTTCGAACAAGGTGGTCTGGATCGCCACCTTGGTGTTTTCCATGTCGTAGGGTTCCATGTAGTGGTTCAGGGTCGACAGGAAGTCATCGATGGCCGGCGGATTCTCGGCCATGCTGATGAAGATGTAGCCGCCGGCGGTCTTCACGTTTACCGGTTTGAGGCCGTACTGCTTCATGTCGAAGTCGGCGCCCATCTCGGTGCCGGCAAACAACAGGCGACCGTCCAGCTCGTAGGTCCACTGGTGGTAGTGGCACACGAGCTTGGCAACCTTGCCCTTGTCGCTGGTGCACAAGCGCGAACCACGGTGCCGGCACACGTTGTGAAACGCATGCACCACGCCTTCGGCGCCACGGATCACGATGATCGGGTTCTTGCCCACTTGCAGGGTCAGGTAGTTGCCCTTGGTGGGGATTTCGCAGGTCATGCCGGCGATCAACCACTCTTTCTGGAAAATTTCCTGCATGTCGATATCGAACAGCCGCTCATCAGAGTAAAACGGCTGCGGCAGCGAATAGGTGCGTTCGCGCTCTTGCAGCATGTGCGCGGTGGCCTTGCGTGCGGGTTCCAGCGGATCGCCCAAGCTTAAGGTTGCGGTGACGTCCATCGTGTATGTCCTCATGGCCATTCTGTGTGGCCGGCGAATAGTGGCTGATCAGGTTTGCAGCAAGGCGTAAAGAACGCGTCTTTGTTGGGAGCGAGTGTGGGCCCGGCGTGGGGGCGAACCTTATCCATGGGCGACATGGCCCAATCTGATCCCGACGCGCAAGCCCCTGTCGTTGGGGGCTGGTCGCGGTAAGTATGTGAATGTCGCAGATAGGTAAATGGGCGATTCGCGCGTTACGCAGAATCGCCACCATAAGGCCGAGCCTCGGCGGTGGAGAACAACATGTCCAATAATTTCCTGAACCCGGTAACCACCCAGACCTGGGCCAATGGTCGGCACATCGTCCGTTGCGTCAAAGTCATCCAGGAAACCTGGGACGTGCGCACCTTCTGTTTCATGGCCGACCAGCCGATCCTGTTCTTTTTCAAGCCGGGGCAATTCGTCACCCTGGAGCTGGAGATCGAAGGCCAGCCGATCATGCGCTCGTACACCATTTCCAGTTCGCCGTCGGTGCCGTACAGCTTCTCGGTGACCATCAAGCGCGTGCCGGGCGGCCGCGTTTCCAACTGGTTGCACGATACGCTGCATGAAGGCCAGGAACTGGCGGTGCACGGTCCGGTCGGGCTGTTCAATGCGATCGACTTCCCGAGCCCCAAAGTGCTGTACCTGAGCGGCGGCGTCGGCATCACGCCGGTGATGTCCATGGCGCGCTGGTTCTACGACACCAACGCCAATGTCGACATGACGTTCGTGCACAGCGCCCGTTCACCCAAGGACATCATCTACCACCGCGAGCTGGAACACATGGCGTCGCGGATCGACAACTTCAGCCTGCACCTGATCTGCGAGAAGCATGGTCTTGGGGAGCCCTGGGCCGGCTACCGTGGCTACCTGAACCACAAGATGCTGGAACTGATGGTGCCGGACTTCCTTGAGCGCGAAGTGTTCTGCTGCGGCCCCACGCCGTACATGAGCGCGGTGAAGCGCCTGCTGGAAGCCGCCGGTTTCGACATGACGCGCTATCACGAAGAGTCCTTTGGCGCGACGCCAGCGGAAGCGCGGGCCGACGCAGTGGAGCAGGCCGAACAAGCGGCGGATGCGCCGGAAGTCGACCTGGCGGACCTGCATCAGGTGGAATTCATTGCATCGGGCAAAAGCATTCGGGTGGCGCCGGGCGAAACGGTGCATGCGGCGGCGGCCAAGCTGGGGCTGTTGATCCCGAAAGCGTGCGGCATGGGCATCTGCGGCACGTGCAAGGTGATGAAGCTGGGCGGGGAGGTCGAGATGGAGCACAACGGCGGGATTACTGAAGAGGATGAAGCCGAGGGTTATATCCTGTCGTGCTGCAGTGTGCCGAAGGGCGATGTGCGTATCGAGTTCTGACAGCCGATCGTTCCCACGCTCCGCGTGGTAACGCCTCCCGGAACGCTCCGCGTCCCGCTTGAGTGGCGGTGACGCAGAGCGTCACGGGCTGCATACCCACGCAGAGCGTGGGCACGATCAGAGTGAGGGGTTGCTGGGTGGTTGATCGTTCCCACGCTCCGCGTGGTAACGCCTCCTGGGACGCTCTGCGTCCCGCTTGAGTGGTGGTGATGCAGAGCGTCACGGGCTGCATGCCCACGCAGAGCGTGGGCACGATCAGTGTAAGGGGGTTACTGGGCGGTTGATCGTTCCCACGCTCCGCGTGGTAACGCCTCCTGGGACGCTCCGCGTCCCGCTTGAGTGGCGGTGACGCAGAGCGTCACGGGCTGCGTGCCCACGCAGAGCGTGGGCACGATCAGTGTGAGGAGGTTACTGGGCGGTTGATCGTTCCCACGCTCCGCGTGGTAACGCCTCCCGGGACGCTCCGCGTCCCGCTTGAGTGGTGGTGACGCAGAGCGTCACGGGCTGCATACCCACGCAGAGCGTGGGCACGATCGGTGTGAGGGGTTGTTGGGTGGTTGATCGTTCCCACGCTCCGCGTGGTAACGCCTCCTG
>NZ_JAFLXH010000046.1:0-34519 GCF_019891515.1 Pseudomonas sp. Wu6
CAATGAACGACGAATGCATTCATCGTTAGACTATTTGCCGCCCAATCAGTACGAGCGGCAAACAGCCTGAAAACACCGATTGAGGTGTCCGGAAAAAGTTGACCACCTCAGGGGCAAGCCCCCTCCCACATTTTAGACTTGCACAGTTCTCGGCATCTTCAGCAGCCCCCGCCTGAGTCGCGTATTCACCGCACGAAGATGAAGTAAACCAATAATCCGAAAGCACTGAATATCCACTGTGGGAGGGGGCTTGCCCCCGATGGCGATCTGTCAGTTATAAAAATTTGACTGATACACCGCTATCAGGGGCAAGACCCCTCCCACATTTTAGACTTGCACAGTGCTCGGCATCTTCAGCAGCCCCCGCCTGAGTCGCGTATTCACCGCACGAAGATGAAGTAAACCAATAATCCGAAAGCACCGAATATCCACTGTGGGAGGGGGCTTGCCCCCGATGGCGATCTGTCAGTTATAAAAATTTGACTGATACACCGCTATCGGGAGCAAGCCCCCTCCCACATTGAGGCCTGCAGTGTTTCCAACTTCCTTAGAGAATCGGCTTGCCCCCGGTCACGCCATAGCGCTCGCCAGAGATATAACTGCCCTCATCGGACGCCAGCAGCACATAGATCGGTGCAACCTCCACCGGCTGGCCTGGCCGACCCAGCGGTGTGTTGCTGCCAAACTCCTTCACCATGTCGTCGGTCATCGTGGACACGATCAACGGCGTCCAGATCGGCCCCGGCGCCACGCTGTTCACGCGAATGCCGCGCTCGCCCAGCATCTGCGCCAGGCCTGCGGTGAAGTTGGCGATCGCGCCCTTGGTCGCCGCATAAGGCAGCAGTGACGGATTGGGCATGTCGGAATTGACCGAGGTGGTGTTGATGATCGAACTGCCCTTGGCCATGTGCGGCAGCGCCGCCTTGCAGATCCGGAACATCGCGGTGATGTTGATGTTGAAGGTTTTTACCCAGTCTTCGTCGGGGATGTCTTCCAGCGATTTGTAGGTCATCTGGAACGCGGCGTTGTTGACCAGCACGTCGATACGTCCGAACTGCTTGACCGTGTCATTGACGATGGCGCTGCACTGCGCGGCCTCGCCCAGGTCGCCGGGCAACAACAGGCACTGGCGCCCCGCCGCTTCGACCCAGCGCGCGGTCTCTTTCGCATCCTCGTGTTCATCCAGATACGACACCGCAACGTCGGCACCTTCGCGGGCAAAGGCAATGGCCACCGCACGCCCGATACCGCTGTCGGCGCCGGTGACCAGGGCAATCTTGTTGGCCATGCGGCCCGAGCCTTTGTAGCTTTGCTCACCGCAATCAGGCATTGGCTCCATCTTGCGCTGGTCGCCGGGAACGGGCTGCTGCTGTGGCTTGAAGGGTGGTGTTGGGTAGTGGGTCATCGGATTCCCTCCTGTGTATGGATAGTGTTGCGAGGGCTATCCGAGCACGATAGTTCAGAGCAATTTCAGGAAAATCAGATGACCGTTGCGTTGGCTTTTTCAGCCCTTGGCGTGCTCAACTCAGCGCAAAACCGTTGCGCCCCGCCGACTTCGCGCCATAAAGCGCCTTGTCGGCGGCCTCGATGAAGCCGAGCACAGGCTCCAGTTCCGCACTGGCTGCCGCCGCCACGCCGACACTCACGCTCACGCGCCCCAACGGGCTGCCCGGATGCTCGATGTTTTCCCGCTGCAGCCGATCAATGATCTGTTGCGCCACCACCACCGCGCCATCGCTGTCGGTCGCGGGCATGATGATGGCTAATTCCTCTCCGCCGTAACGCGCCACCAGATCCGAGGGGCGCCGCACGCAGGTCTCCAACAAGGCGCTGACCCGCTGCAGGCAGGCATCGCCGGCGACGTGACCGAGGGCATCGTTGTAGCGCTTGAAATAGTCGATATCGATCATCAGCAAGGCCAATGTCGTGCCGTCGCGTTGCGCCCGACGCGCTTCCAAGGCCAAGGTCTCATCGAAGCAGCGACGGTTGGCCAGGCCGGTCAGCGCGTCCTTCATCGCCAGTAATTCAAGCTGCCGGTTGGACTCCAGCAGCTGTTGCTGGGCGATACGCAGCGCCTCTTCCACCTGGGTTCGCCGGCGGATATCGAGGATCAGGAACCAGCCGATCAAACCCGTCAGCCCAAGCAGCCCCGCCACCACCACCGCCGACAACGCAGCTTCGATACGCCAGGCCGCCAGCGACTCATGCTTGCCCAGGGCAACAGTGGTAATCAATGGCAGGCTTTCGCTTTTGCGGAAGGCATAGAGGCGCTCTACGCCATCCAGGCTGGAGGTGTACGACGCGGTGCCGACGGAGCGGTCGATCAGATACTGGGAATAGATGGGCGACTTGGAAAAGTTGCGGCCCATGTCCTGCTCGCGGAAGGGGTAGCGCACCAGCAGGGTGCCGTCGGTATAAGACAAACCGATGGCGCCTTCCTGGCCGATGTCGAGTTTGCCGAATACCCGCAGAAAGTTTTCCACCCCCAGGGTCACGGCGACCACCCCGGCGAAGTGGCCGGCCGCGTCATCGAAGCGGCGGCTGATGGTCACTACCCACTCTCGGTTGGTATGGCTCTGAATCGGCGGGCCGATGAACGGCTCACGGCTCGGGTCTTCGCGATGATGGATGAAATAGGCACGCGTGCCGCTGTTGGCACCCGCCGCAATCAAGCGATTGGAGGACATCAGCCAACCGCCCTGCTGGTCGTAGATGGTGATGCCGCTCAGTTGCGGCATCAGCGGCTGTTGTCGACGGATCAACGCGTTGATGCGCTCGATCTGCGCCGGGCCACTGCCTTCGGTTTCCAGGCGCTCGACCAGCCCCAGCAGCAGCAGCGCGCTTTGCCGCACGATGCCTTCGGTGTAGGTGTTGAGCGCCTGGGTCAGGTTCAAGCCATGCACGTCCACTTCCGCCAGCGCCCGCTCACGGGAAGACAGGACTTTCCAGATCGTCAACGAAGTCAGGGAACAGCCGATGACCAACAGCAAAAGCATCACAAGACGGGTATCACGCTTCACGTCAGCACCTTAAGGAAGCCTGGTAGGTATTCCAGCCATCATTCGAACGTCGGTACTCACAGCGGCCACCGGTTCCGGTGGCGCACGCATACAAGCGGACTGAGGGCCCGCCCCCATGGAGCAGCCTTTACCAGAACCGCTGCTGGGTCAGCCGGCTCCACCAGGTCAGCAACACCCGATCCACCGAACCACTGGCCGCCAGCCCTACACGCTCCTGCAGGCTTTTACGCTCGGCATAGTGCAGGTGGAACACCTCGGCCGTCTTGGCCTTGGTCGCCAGGTATTCGTCGCTGGTTTGCAGTTCGTCGACCAGTTGTTTATCGAGCGCTGCAACACCCAGCCACACTTCTCCGGTCGCGACGTCATCGATGGCCAGCTGCGGGCGATAGCGCGACACAAAGTTCTTGAACAACTGATGGGTGATGTCCAGGTCTTCCTGGAACTTTTCGCGGCCCTTCTCGGTGTTTTCGCCAAACACCGTCAGGGTGCGTTTGTATTCGCCGGCGGTCAGCACTTCAAAGTCGATGTCGTGCTTTTTCAGCAGGCGGTTGACGTTGGGCAACTGCGCCACCACGCCGATGGAGCCGAGGATGGCAAAGGGTGCGCTGATGATCTTCTCGCCGATGCACGCCATCATGTAGCCGCCGCTGGCCGCGACCTTGTCGATGCACACGGTCAACGGCACGCCCGCCTGGCGGATACGCGCCAGTTGCGACGACGCCAGGCCGTAGCTGTGCACCATGCCGCCGCCGCTTTCCAGGCGCAGCACCACTTCGTCTTTTGGCGTGGCCAGGCTCAGCAATGCGGTGATTTCATGGCGCAGGCTTTCAGTGGCCGAGGCCTTGATGTCACCGTCGAAATCCAGCACGAACACCCGCGGCTTGGCCTCAGGCTTGTTCTTGCCCTGCTTTTTCTCGGCTTTGCTTTCGGATTTGCGCAGAGCCTTGAGCTGGTCCTTGTCGAGCAACGACGATTCGAGGCGCTCGCGCAGGCCCTTGTAGAAATCGTTCAGCTTGCTGACCTGCAATTGGCCGGCGGCTTTACGACGCCCTTTGCTGCGCAGGGCCGCGAAGCTGATCAACACCACCAGAATAGCGACCACCAGGGTGACGGTCTTCGCCAGAAAGCTCGCGTATTCGGCCAAAAAATCCATATGTCTCCTTAAGAATGCACTGCGCCAGGCGCGGATGGCCCAGCATACCGGCGCCAATGCCTGCGGACCAGTGCCCAGACCGCCAGCAGCGCACCTCTAACGGACTTTTAAAACAAGCGTATGTTTTTTCATTGACAGCTCGCGGGCATCCTCATAACCTCGCCAGACTTTCAACGTACCGGGAAAACGGACGTGGGCAGCATCTATCTGATTCGACATGGCCAGGCCTCCTTCGGTGCAGACGACTATGACGTCCTGTCGCCCGTCGGCGTGGAACAGGCCCAGGTACTCGGTCGCCACCTGGCAGAGCTGGGGCTGACGTTCGATCGCTGCCTGTCGGGCGACCTGCGCCGCCAGCAGCACACCGCCACCGCCACGTTCGATCAATACCGCGCCCTCGGCCTGCCGGTTCCGCCCCTGGAAATCGACAGCGCATTTAATGAATTTGACGGCGAGGCGATCATTCGCGGCCTGCTCCCCGACCTGCTTGGCGCGGAACCCGACGCCGTGCACATCCTGCGCAATGGCGCGCAGAACCGCAGCGAATTCCAGCGCATCTTCGCCCTGATCATCGAGCGCTGGCTGGCCGGCACCTACGATCCACCGGGGCTGGAAAGCTGGCTGGGTTTCGTGGAGCGTGTGCAGGGTGGCCTGCAACGCATTCTGGAAGCGGCCGACAACAGCGACAAAATCGCCGTGTTCACTTCCGGCGGCACCATCACCGCCCTGCTCCACCTGATTACCCGAATGCCGGTCGCCCAGGCGTTCGAACTGAACTGGCAAATTGTTAACACCTCGCTCAACCAGCTGAAATTCCGTGGTCGCGAGGTGGTACTGGCTTCCTTCAACAGCCATGCCCACTTGCAGCTGTTGAAGGCGCCGCAGCTCATCACTTTCCGATGAACTGCGGCCAACCGTGACCCCAAGGTCACTGGACTCCACCCTAAAGGATCGAAACCATGACTGACGTAGCCAAAGCTGTAGAAGCAATGAAAGCCAAATTCAACCCAAGCGCTGCCGAAGGCCTGGACCTGGTATTCGGTTTCCGTATCGACGACACCAAGAATTTCTCGCTGGTGGTCAAGGACAAGACCTGCGAACTGCAGGAAGGCGAAAACCCGGACGCCCAAGTGACCCTGGTCATGGACAGCGAAACCCTGGAAGGCATCGTCGACGGTTCCACCGACGGCATGCAGGCCTTCATGGGCGGCAAACTGCGCACCGAAGGCGACATGATGCTGGCGATGAAACTGAGCGAGTTGTTCCCTTCCTGATCACCCAGGTTGTAACGCGCCTTAAACGAAAAATCCCGCCAATGGCGTAATGTTGTTCAGTCAAGGCTTTTTGTAGGAACGAGGGGGGCGCCTAGCTCTTGCTCGCGAAAAACTCACAGGCGCCGCGTTTATTCAGGACGCACGCGTTATCGTTGACGTTTTTCGCGAGCAAGCTCGCTCCTACACGGGGCGATATACGCTTGACTGAACGGCTTACGCTGAAGGCGGGATTTTTTCATTTAAACGCACAGGCCCGGCTGTCAGCCACCTGCGGCGGCGTCGACCTTTTTGAACTGTTCCAGATCCCGTGGCTTGCCCTCGGTACCGTACCGGTTGATGAGACGCCCCTCCCCCGGCTTCAATTGGAACTCCCCGGACTCCACATCGCGGCCGATCACCAGCACATACTTGTTGCGCCCAACGCGCACATACACATTATAGAAATCCACCAGCTGATCTTCAGTGATGAAAATACTGTAGGCATAACGCGCACGACGGGCCAGGTTGGGCCACTGCGCCTCCAGTACAGCGACATCCCCGTCCTCACCCACGATGTCCATCGCACGAATGGCTTCTTCAACCAGGGCGTCATTGGCATCGGCGCTTATGGCCACAGGTTTGAGCCGGGTCATCTTGCGCACCGAATCAGGGTCCGCTCCCCGTACTTCGTCGTCCAGCGACAGTGTCACTGACTCGAGACGGTACGTACCGTTTTTGACCCATTTGGAGGCATCGACGCTTTCTGAATCCTGACAGCGCAGACACGCTGCCCTCATCGAGGCCGCACTGGCGCTGCCGACAGACAGGCAGGAGACCAATACACCGGCGCCCAGCAAGATGCCCAAGCGGCTGGCCGGACCTGAAAGGGTGACGCACTTAAGCATGATCTACATCCATGTAAGGTTGGGGGGGTGGGCAAATCTACCTGATTGATGCCTTGAGCGGAACATTGAGCAACAACGCCACCAACGCACTCCACCCCGTCTGATGCGACGCCCCCAGGCCACGCCCGGTTTCGCCGTGGAAATACTCATGGAACAACACCAGATCGCGACTGGCCGGGTCCGCTTCCAATTGCGCATACCCCGCCATCGAAGGGCGCTGGCCATTTTCATCGCGTAGAAACAAGCGCGTGAGGCGCTGGCTGAGGCTGTCTGCCACTTCCTCAAGGGACGCCAGATAACCGCTGCCCGTGGGGTACTCCACCGAGAAATTATCCGCATAGTAGCGGTGAAACTCGCGCAGCGATTCGATCAGCATGTAGTTCACCGGCATCCACAACGGCCCGCGCCAATTGGAGTTGCCGCCGTACAAGCGTGAGTCGGACTCGCCGGGCTGGTAGCGCGCGCACAGGGTGTCGCCGTTCATCTTCAGCGCCAGCGGCTGTTCGGCAAAGGCCTTGGATAACGAGCGCACGCCAAACGTCGACAGAAACTCATGGTCATCGAGCATGCGCCGCAGCAGGTCCTTGGTGCGCTCGCCACGCAGCAAGGCGAGCAACAGGCGGTTGCCCTGCCCCGGTTCGTTCCAGCGCGACACCAGCTTGGCCAGGTCCGGCCGGTGTTTCATAAAACCCAGCAGTCGCTCACGCAGGCCTTGCAGCCCTTCGTGCTCGCGCTGCTCCAGCACCAACACGGCAAACAATGGCATCAGGCCGACGATGGAGCGCAGCCGCACCGGCTCGTTCTGGCCGTCCGGGCGGTGCAGCACATCGTAGAAGAACTGGTCCTGCTCATCCCACAAGCCTTCGGCGCTGTCGTCCACGCGGTTGATCGCGCCGGCGATGTACAGGAAGTGCTCAAAGAACTTCACCGCGATATCCACGTACACCCCATTGCGCTTGGCCAGTTCCAGGCCAATGCGCATCAGGTCCAGGGCATACGCTGCGACCCACGCGGTGCCGTCGGCCTGATCCAGCTGGTAGCCGGGCGGCAAGGTGGCCGAGCGGTCGAACAAGGCGATGTTGTCCAGGCCCAGGAAGCCGCCCTGGAACAGGTTGCGGCCCTCGGCGTCCTTGCGGTTGACCCACCAGGAAAAATTCAGCAGCAGCTTGTGGAAAATCCGCTCGAGAAAGTCCATGTCGCCCACGCCGGTCAGCGCCTTGTCCTGCTGATACACGCGCCAACTGGCCCAGGCGTGTACCGGCGGGTTGGCGTCGTCGAAACGCCATTCATACGCCGGCAGCTGGCCATTGGGGTGCATAAAGCGATCTTTAACCAGCAACAATAACTGTTGCTTGGCATACCCCGGATCAATCAGCGCCATTGCCACGGCCTGGAAGCCCTGGTCCCAGGACGCGTACCACGGGTATTCCCAGGTGTCGGGCATGGACAAAATGTCGAAATTGGACAAGTGTCGCCAATGGGTATTGCGGATATGCAGGCGCTCGGGCGGCGGCGCGGGTTGGGCCGGGTCGCCGTCGAGCCACTGGTTTACATCAAAGTAGTAGAGCTGCTTGGACCACAGCAACCCGGCCAGGGCCTGGCGCTGCACATTGCGCGCGTCAGCATCGGCAATGCCTTGCTGCAAGGCGGCGTAGAAGTCGTCCGCCTCTTGGCGGCGCAGCTCGAACAGCTTGCGTGCATTGACCTCGGGCGCGTCCACCGGCGCAAACCGCAGGTACAGGGTTTTGCTCTCCTGGCCCGCCAGCTCGAGGCTGAAACGCGCGGCGACCTTGGTGCCCGTGTCGCGGCGAATTGCCGAGTCCGCGCCGCCCACCACATAGTCGTTGATGCCATCCTTGAACGGCCCCGGCGCCGGTTGCCCATCGAGCTTGGGGACGTTGCTTTCGTTTTCGCAGAACAGCCACTCCAGCCCGTCCTGGCCCCAGGCGCTGAGGTGACGGTCAGTCAGCTCATGATGCCGGGCCAGCACCCGCTCACCGTCCAGGCGCAACTGCGGCTTGGGCGCGTCAAAGGTCCAGCTCCAGTCATTGCGCGCCCACAGTTGGGGCAACACCTGCACACGCGTCGGCTGGTCCGCGCGGTTGTGCACGGTGACGCGCATGAAAATATCGTCAGGCTGATGCTTGGCGTATTCGACCGTTACATCACAGTAGCGGTTGTCTTCGAATACGCCGGTGTCGAGCACTTCGTACTCGGCATCCTCAAGCCCACGGCGGGCATTTTCGGCGATCAGGTCGGTGTAGGGAAACGCCGCATGGGGATATTTGTAGAGCATGCGCATATAGGCATGGCTGGGCACGCCGTCGACAAAAAAGTACAGCTCCTTGACGTCTTCTCCGTGGTTGCCCTCGGCGTTGTCGAGGCCGAACAGGCGCTCCTTGAGGATGCTGTCACGCTCGTTCCACAGCGCCAAACCCAGGCACCAGCGTTGCGCCTTGTCGCTGAAACCGGCCAGGCCGTCCTCGCCCCAACGGTAGGCGCGGCTGCGGGCGTGTTCGTGGGGGAAGTAGGCCCAGGCGTCGCCGTCGGCGCTGTAGTCCTCGCGCACCGTGCCCCATTGGCGTTCACTCAAGTAAGGCCCCCACTCGCGCCAGCGTTCGGCATCCTCTGTTGCCAGCCGCCGGCCTTCGAGGGTGTCGAGTATCGGGTGTGTGGGTGTGGCCGTCATTGAGTGCTCCATCGCCTGCCGGATGAGCAGCAGTGTAGAACCCAATGACGCCCGGATGCACATGAAGACTCAGGCGGGCCTGGTCGGCGGTGCCGGTGTGTTTGCCCGATTGTGGTCATGTTCATCTCATCTCATTCATTTGCAGAATGAAGTCCAGAGGATTCTTCGTTTGCAAGCCGGCGTGGCGCTCAACAAAATCGGGACAAGGCCACTTTTGTCATCCCAGCCATCAGGAATTTTTCTATGCACGCCACTGCACATGTCAGCCCCGACGAGATCCGCAAGGGCTTTTCCAAGGCGATGTCCGACATGTACCGGGATGAAGTTCCGTTGTACGGCGCGCTGCTGGAGCTGGTGGCGCAGACCAATACCCACGTGCTGGAAAGCGACCGGGGCCTGGCCGAGCACCTGCACCGTACTGGCGAAATCCAGCGCCTGGGCATGGAACGCCACGGTGCGATCCGCCTGGGCACCGCCGCCGAACTGGCGACCATCAGCCGCCTGTTTGCCGTGATGGGCATGCAACCGGTGGGCTACTACGACCTGACACCGGCGGGCGTGCCGGTGCATTCCACCGCCTTTCGCGCCGTGCATGAGCAGTCACTGCAAGCCAGCCCGTTCCGCGTGTTCACCTCGCTGCTGCGCCTGGAGCTGATCGAAAACCCCGCGCTGCGCAGCTTCGCCGAAACCGCCCTGGCCAAGCGTTCGATCTTCACCCCAGGCGCCCTGGCGTTGATCGAGCAGGCCGAAACCGACGGCGGCCTCGATGCCGAGGATGCCGAGGCCTTTATTCGCCAGGCGCTGGAGACCTTTCGCTGGCACCACAGCGCCACCGTCACGGCCGAACAGTATCGGCAACTCAGCGACCAGCATCGCCTGATCGCCGACGTGGTGGCCTTCAAGGGCCCGCACATCAACCACCTCACCCCGCGCACCCTGGACATCGATCAGGTACAGGCCGCCATGCCCGCCCACGGCATCACCCCCAAAGCCGTGATCGAAGGCCCACCGCGACGCCATTGCCCGATCCTGCTGCGCCAGACCAGTTTCAAGGCCCTCGACGAACCCATTGCCTTTACCGATGCCCAGGGCAGCCACAGCGCGCGCTTCGGTGAAATCGAACAACGCGGCGTCGCGCTCACGCCCAAGGGCCGCGCCCTGTACGACCAGCTGCTGAATACCGCCCGCGATGAACTCGGCGCGGCACCCAACGAGGCCAATGCGGCGCGCTACGAGCAATTGCTGGAGCAACACTTCCAGGCATTCCCGGACAACCACACGCAGATGCGCGAACTAGGCCTGGCCTACTTTCGCTATTTCCCCAGCGAAAAAGGCCTCGCAGCCCGCGGCCAGCCCGACCCACCGCGCACGCTGCAGGCCTTGCTCAGCGCAGGGCACGTGGAGGTGGAACCGCTGGTGTACGAGGACTTCCTGCCGGTGAGCGCAGCGGGGATCTTCCAGTCGAACCTGGGCGATGCCGCGCAGAGCCACTACGCGGCCCATTCAAACAAAGCCGAGTTCGAAAAGGCGCTGGGCCGCAGCACGATTGACGAGTTGCAGTTATATGACGAAACGCAGCAGCGTTCCGTGGAGGCGTGTGTGAGAGCACTGCTGGTATAAAAAAGCTGCCGGTATAAAACGCTGCAGATATAACCAGAGCGTCCACCGGCAGCGATTTTTGCTTAACCCAACTTCGCGACAATTTCGTCTTTGATCAGCAACCGTTTCTTCTTCAACTTCTCCACGTCCTCATCACTGGCGCTTGCCGATTCCGCCTTCAGCACCTCCCCGTCGGCAGCGTCGTATTGCGTAAGCAGCGAGTCCAGCCGTTTGTCCCCCGCCCTGCGCTCGTGGACAACTTCCTTGCTCAACCCCAAGTCCTGATACAGGTCGTGTTTCACTGGCATGACTTACCTCCACAAGTTGATCAATGGCCTACCCCTTGAAGCTAGCCCATTGACCGGGGTGTTGTCATGTTTGCAGTCGATACAGCCCCGTTCGTCGCAACCCTGGCGATGGGATCAAACCTTTTGGCCTGCCCTGCCCTCCACTGTAGATCGCCACTCGAGGGAGACCGGTTTCATGAATCACACCGCAACCGCCGCCGACACGCAATGTATCAACACTATCCGCACCCTGGCCATGGATGCCGTGCAGAAGGCCAACTCGGGCCACCCCGGTACGCCGATGGGCCTGGCCCCAGTGGGTTATACGCTGTGGAGTCGTTTCCTGCGCTATCACCCGGAGCATCCCGACTGGCCCAACCGTGACCGCTTTGTGTTGTCGGTGGGGCATGCGTCGATGCTGCTGTATTCGCTGCTGCACCTGGCCGGCGTGGTGGAGATCGATGCCCACGGCAAGCGTTCCGGCGAGCCGGCGGTCAGCCTGGACGACATCAAGCAGTTCCGCCAGATGAGTTCCAAGACCCCGGGGCACCCCGAGTACCGCATGACCACCGGCGTGGAAACCACCACCGGCCCCCTGGGCCAGGGTTGCGCCAACAGCGTGGGCATGGCCATGGCCGAGCGTTGGCTGGCCAAGCGATTCAACCGCGACGGCCAGGTGCTGTTCGATTACGACGTCTACACCCTGTGCGGTGATGGCGACATGATGGAAGGCATCAGCAGCGAAGCGGCGTCAATGGCCGGGCATTTGCAGCTCGATAACCTGTGCTGGATCTACGACAACAACACCATCAGCATCGAGGGTCACACCGAGCTGGCCTTCAGTGAAGATGTGATCAAGCGCTTCCAGGCGTATGGCTGGCACACCGTGCATGTCACCGATGCCAATGATCTGCAGGCATTGAGTGTGGCGCTTCAAACCTTCAAGGCCAATACCGGCGCACCGACCCTGATTGTGGTCGACAGCGTGATCGGCTACGGCTCGCCGCACAAACACAACACCGCCGCCGCCCATGGCGAGCCGTTGGGCGAAGACGAAATTCGCCTGACCAAGGCCGCCTATGGCTGGCCTGAGGACGCCAGCTTCCTGGTGCCCGATGAAGCGCGCACAACGTTGCGCGATGCACTCGTTGAGCGTGCCGAGCCGCTGTTCGCCGAGTGGAACCAGACCTTGGCCGCCCTCGACCCGCAACGCGCCGATGAGCTGCAGCGCATGCGCGCCGGGGAAATGCCCGAGCACTGGCAGGCCGACCTGCCGAGCTTTACGGCCGATGCCAAGGGCGTCGCCAGCCGCGCATCCGGCGGCGAGGTGCTGAACGCCTTCGCGCAGAATATTCCCTGGGTGCTGGGCGGTTCTGCGGATCTGTCGCCGTCGACCAAGACCAACCTCACGTTCGACGGCGCAGGCTGTTTCAGTGCCGACGACTACAGCGGGCGCAACCTGCACTTCGGCATACGCGAGCACGCCATGGGCGCGATTGCCAACGGCCTGGCGCTGTCCTACCTGCGGCCGTACACCTCGACGTTCCTGGTGTTCAGCGACTACATGAAACCGCCGATCCGGCTCGCGGCGATCATGGAGCTGCCGGTGGTGTTCGTGTTTACCCACGACTCCATCGGCGTGGGCGAAGACGGCCCGACGCATCAACCCATCGAACACCTGACCCAGCTGCGCGCCACCCCGGGCTTGCTGACCCTGCGCCCGGGGGATGCGAATGAAACCCTTGAGTTGTGGAAGGTGGCGCTGGCGCAAACCCATCGGCCGAGCTGCCTGGTGCTGTCGCGCCAGCCGCTGCCGACCCTGGACCGCAGCCGCTACGCGTCGGCCGCAGGCGCGGCCAAGGGCGCCTATGTGTTGGCGGGTGCGGACAAGCCCGACGTGATCCTGCTCGCCACTGGCAGTGAAGTCAGCCTGGCGGTGGCGGCCTATGAACAACTCACCGGCGAAGGCATTGCCGCGCAAGTGGTGTCGATGCCCAGCTGGGAACTGTTTGAAGACCAGGACCAGGCCTACCGCGACAGCGTCTTACCGCCGACCGTCAAGGCCCGCGTGGTGGTCGAGCAGGCCGGCCCCCTGGGCTGGGACCGCTACGTCGGACAGACCGGGGCCAAAGTGGTGATGAACAGCTTTGGCGCCTCGGCACCGCTGGCGAAGTTGCAGGAAAAGTTCGGCTTCACCGTGGAAAATGTGGTGGGGTTGGCCAAGCAGCAAATCCAGCACAACCGGGCGGAATAAACCGCACCAATGCGCAGGGAGCTTGCCCCCGATAGCGAAGTGTCAGTCACGGATGATGTGATTGATGCACCGCCATCGGGGCATAGGTATCTACACAACGTTTCAGACCGTAGCAGCCGACGGTAACCACGATGCGAAGCGAGTCGCTCTTGATCTTGATCTGCTTTTGATCTTAGGCGCCCCGTTAAACCACGCTGGCCGAACGCAGGCTTGAATCCGTGGGTAACCCGGCAGGACGCCGGGTTAGCCGCACTGGGCCAGGGATGGCCCATTGCGGCGGCCCACGGATTCAAGCCTGCGTTCGGGCACACCGAGCATTAGCGAGGTGCCGAGTGGTGGGGCAAGAGCGTTTTGCTTACTTTTGCGCTTTTCAAAAGTGAGCCGCTGTAAAAGCGGAACCATTAGCAGCCGTTACCGCAGAAACGGATATGTACTCGGTCCAATCCAGCATCCTGGTCGGCTCAGAGGCCGCCATCGGGGCCAAGTCGAATCGTCGCACCGCCCCTCCCACATTTGGACCGGGATCGACACAGCATATCGGTCGGCTCCAAGGCCGCTGTGCGCGGATCTTGGGGCGCCCCGTTAAACACTGCGGGCAGTCGCTCAGCAACCGCCGGCCAGGCGTTCGCGCAGGAATTCGACCAGCGCCTGCACCGGCCGCGAACTCTGCCGGTGCTGGGGGTACACCGCCGACAAGGTCAGGGCTTCGGGCGCGAACGCGTCCAGTACGCTGACCAGGCGGCCGTCCTTCAACGCATCGCCAACGATAAAGGTTGGCAGGTAGGTCACGCCCAGTCCGGCAATCGCGGCGTCGCGCAGCAAATCGCCGTTATTGACGCGCATGCGCCCGCTCACATGCAGCGCTTGCAGCTTGCCCTTGAAACGCCATTGCACCTGGCGACCGTGCCCGTAGGGCAGGCAATCGTGATCGGCGAGGTCATCGGGTTTGTGCGGCGTACCGCGCAGGGCCAGGTAGTCGGGGCTGGCGCAGTAGACGCGCGGGATGCTGGCAATACGTCGGGCGATCAAGGTGGAATCTTCCAGGGTGCCGATGCGCAGTACCAGATCGTAGCCTTCACCGATCAGGTCCACCGGGCGGTCGCTGAGGTCGACTTCCACCGCGACTTCCGGATAGCGCTGCAGGAACAACGGCAGCAGGCACCCCAAATGCGCCATGGCAAACGACAGCGGCGCGCTGAGGCGAAGGGTGCCGCGCGGTTCACTGTTCTGGCCGGCGATACCCTGCTCCACTTGCTCGACATCACTGAGCAGGCGCAAGGCCGATTCGTAGTAGCTCTGCCCCAGCGGCGTGACATCCAGACGGCGCGTGGAGCGATTGAGCAGGCGCACGCCGAGGCGGTCTTCCAGCTGGATCAGGCGGCGGCTGACGAACTGCTTGGACAGGCCCAACTGCTCGGCGGCCGCAGTAAAACTGCCGGACTCCATGACCTGGCAGAACAGGCGCATGTCTTCGAAGGGGTTCATTGTCGCTTCTCGGTGGACGATGGGCTGTTTTATACCCGGTCAGTGACCACACCACAAACCCAATGTGAAACACAATCAAATGTGGGAGGGGGCTTGCCCCCGATGGCGGTGGTTCAGACACAGCAACTGTGACTGTTGCACCGCTATCGGGGGCAAGCCCCCTCCCACAGGGATTATCTACAGCTTTGAGACCGGGTTACTTGGCCGTGAACGCCGAGTAGCTGTTCATCAGGTTGCGGTAGTTGGGGATGCGCGGCGACAGCAGGTTGGCCAGGCCTTCCATGTCGTTGCGCCAGTCAACCTGCAGCTCGCAGGCCACGGCGAACCAGTTGACCAGTTGCGCACCGGCAGCGGTCATACGCGCCCAGGCTGCTTGTTGCACGGTTTCGTTGAAGGTACCGGAAGCGTCAGTAACCACGAACACCTCGAAGCCTTCATCGAGGGCGCACAGGGTCGGGAACGCGACGCACACATCGGTCACCACACCGGCAATGATGATCTGCTTGCGGCCGGTGGCCTTGACGGCCTTGACGAAATCTTCGTTGTCCCAGGCGTTGATCTGGCCAGGGCGAGCGATGTACGGCGCATCAGGGAACAGTGCCTTGAGTTCCGGCACCAGCGGGCCGTTGGGGCCGGCTTCAAAGCTGGTGGTCAGGATGGTCGGCAGGTTGAAGAACTTCGCCACGTCGGCCAGGGCCAGCACGTTGTTCTTGAATTCGTTGGGGGAGAAATCCTGCACCAGTGAGATCAGGCCGGTCTGGTGATCGACCAGCAGGACAACCGCGTCGTCTTTGTTCAAGCGCTTGTAAGTCATGGGTTAACTCCGTTGGTGTTGGTTAGAAGGCAAAGCACGAGCAGCCGAACGCGCCCCAGAAGCCCTGGAAGTCGCTGACCGGCACGCTGGAAAAACGGGCTTTTTCATGGCGGTGGGCATGCACGCCGCAGGGGCCGCTGCACTGGTGTACTTGAGCTTGCAGCGGTGAAGTCGGCCGCCAGTGCCCCGGCACCTTGACCACCGGCGACCAGTCCGGCAGCACCGGAACCCGTGGCGGTGCGTAATCGTCGAAGTCGCCGGCGCCATATACCACCTTGCCGCCGACCACGGTCAGTACCGACTCGATCCACTTGATGGCTTCTTCGTCGACGCTGAAAAAATCCGCCGACAACGCTGCAACGTCGGCCAGTTGACCGACCTTGATCTGGCCCTTCTTGCCCTGCTCGGACGAGAACCAGGCGCTGCCGTGGGTAAACAGCTCCAGTGCGGTGAGGCGCGGCAGGCCCTCGGCGTGCAGCTCCAGGCCACCGACGGTGCGGCCGCTGACCATCCAGTACAGCGATGTCCACGGGTTGTAGCTCGACACCCGCGTGGCATCGGTGCCCGCGCCTACCGGTACGCCTTCGGCGAGCATGCGCTTGATCGGCGGCGTCGCTTCGGCGGCCTTGGCCCCGTAGCGCTCAACGAAGTATTCGCCCTGGAACGCCATGCGGTCCTGGATCGCAATACCGCCGCCGAGGGCACGCACGCGCTCGATGTTTTTCGGCGTGATGGTTTCGGCGTGGTCGAAAAACCACGGCAGGCCATTGAACGGAATGTCACGGTTGACCTTCTCGAACACGTCGAGCATGCGCGAGATGGATTCGTCGTAAGTAGCATGCAGGCGGAACGGCCAGCGCTGTTCCACCAGGTGGCGCACCACCGGTTCCAGCTCCTGCTCCATGGTCAGCGGCAGGTCCGGACGCGGTTCGAGGAAGTCTTCGAAGTCGGCGGCGGAAAACACCAGCATCTCACCGGCACCGTTGTGGCGCAGGTAGTCATCGCCCTGATGCAGGGTGACGCTGCCGGTCCAGTGCTTGAAGTCGCTGAGCTCTTCCTTGGGCTTCTGGGTGAACAGGTTGTAGGCGATGCGCACCGTCAACTGCTGGTCCCTGGCCAGTTGCTCGATCACCGCGTAGTCGTCGGGATAGTTCTGGAAACCGCCGCCGGCGTCGATGGCGCTGGTCAGGCCCAGGCGATTGAGCTCACGCATGAACTGGCGGGTGGAGTTGACCTGGTACTCCAACGGCAGTTTTGGGCCTTTGGCCAGGGTCGAGTACAGAATCATCGCGTTGGGCCGCGCCACCAGCATGCCGGTGGGGTTGCCGTTGCTGTCACGCACGATCTCGCCGCCCGGTGGGTTCGGCGTGTCCTTGGTGTAACCGGCCACGCGCAACGCCGCACGGTTGAGCAAGGCGCGGTCGTACAGGTGCAGCACGAATACCGGCGTGTCCGGCGCGGCCTGGTTGAGTTCTTCAAGGGTGGGCATGCGCTTTTCGGCGAACTGGAATTCGTTCCAGCCGCCCACCACGCGCACCCATTGCGGCGTGGGGGTGCGGTCGGCCTGGTCCTTGAGCATGCGCAGGGCATCGGCCAGGGACGGCACGCCTTCCCAACGCAACTCGAGGTTGTAGTTCAGCCCGCCGCGGATCAGGTGCAGGTGCGAGTCGTTGAGGCCGGGAATCACGGTACGGCCCTTGAGGTCGATGACCTCGGTGGTGCTGCCGCGCAGGGCCATGGCTTCACCGTCGGTGCCCACGGCGACGAAGCGCCCGTCACGAATGGCGACCGCGCTGGCGCGTGGGTTTTCCCGGTCCACGGTGTGGAACTGGCCATTGAACAGAATCAGATCGGCGTTCATGGGGTTTCCTTTACAGAGGCTTCAAGCCAGGGAGCGAACAGGCGAGTGGCCGCCGGCATCAGCAGGTAAACCACCAGCAGCACGATGGTCAGGGTGACCAGGAAGGTGGAGACCACGTAGTTGGACAGAAACGGGTGCAACCGCAGGATCGGCCCCCAGATAAACGGCAGGAGCAGGGTTTGCGGCAGGATCACACACAGGCTCACCACCGCCTGCTTCCAGCGCGGCGGCTTGGCGGTGCCGTCGGCCTGGGGGGCGAACCAGAATTCATTGGCGGCGCCGACTTCAGTCTGGTCGCCGTCGGCCAGCATTGGCGCCGCTTCGTCGATCAGGGCCTGGCGTTGCGGGGAGTCGAGCCACAACTCCAGGGCGTCGGTGGAGCGGTAGCGCAGTACGCAGGTAAACAGGGCCATGCCGCTCTGCTGGCTGCGCACGACGTCAACCCCAAGGTGACCTGGGCGTTCACCGGCGATGCGCACGATGCGGCGCAGCCAGGCTTCGTACTCGGTTTCACGGCCGGGCTTGACCCGGTGCTTGACGACCAGCGTGACGACTTCGTCGGGGCTGATGTTGGGTGTTGGGTCCATGATGGGTGTTTCCCCCCGGTGCATTGAGCGATGGGGGGAGTGTGCTGGGCAAAGGCGGTGGAGAATTGAATGTATGTGCTGTTTGCCGCGACGCTCAGCCTGGCTTTTGGTAACCGACGCCCTGGAAGGAGAACTTGAGCGCCTTACCCTCGCCGTTCACTCGAGTCACTTGCAGATCGCCGGTGATCGAATTGCGGAACCGACCATACAACCCTTCGCTCTTGACTGAACCCACCTTGATATTGCCTTGGTCATCCGTGGTAAAGGGCGCGGAAAAGCTGCCTGCGGTCGGCGCTATCTGCGAACTGCGATCGATCTCCTTACCGTAGTGTTCGACGAACCCGCTATAGCTCGTGGTCAAGCTGACCTTGCGATCGACGTAAAGGTCTTTGACGTGTTGCCTGGGCCCGAGGTGCTCGGGGTCCGTGACGTCCTGGATATACCCGCTCAACCGCTGCGGATTCTGCGGGTCTTGTTCCACCGTGAGGTTGTATTGATGGCCGAACGTGAAATCCACCGTTGTACTGTTGCTCGCCCCCGGGCCACCGTCCGCGTCGCAACTGCCGTCTGGAGCGGTAAAGTGCGACCCGAACCCGGAAAACGGCACTTGCGCCTTGCCGTCCTCCCCTGGCTGCAGCCCGATATACCCGTCGCCAAGGGAATTACCCTGTGCATCATTAATGCCGAACTGCATCGCGTAATAAATCCCCGCAGGCTCGCTAGGGGTTCTTTGCGCGCCCGCGCCAATACTGATTGGAAAAGTAAGGTTGCTCACCCCCTGGCCTGATCCGGGAACCGTGTAGGAAACGAGGTACATCCCATCGGGTGCTGAGGCCTCCTTCTTAATCTCCAGACGCGGATCGCTCACCCTGTCCAGTTTTGACGTCTCGACAGTCACCGGCACAGCCCCCGGCGTGGAGACGACAGAGCGGGTTGAGCCCGCGAGGCCAGCGCCCGAATCAGCGCTCGCGGGTATTGACTCCGGGTGCCGCGACGCCGAAGCGGGCGCGTCATGACCCGGCTGTGGTGTAACCGGTGGAATAACCTGTGGCCTCTGAGAGATATACATAGTCGCTACCCGCCCCTGCTGAAAGTTGACCCATGGTAGGCGGGCCAACCCCAGGCGGGCAGCCGGAAAAAGCGTGCGCATCGTTAGGACTTTGCTGTACATCGAGGCCGGCCAACGTGAGACCGCGTTCGGCGCCAGGGCTGAACCGCTAAACCTATGCGGCCATATGTTGCGCAATCTTGCCCCGCAACCAGCGCTCGGCCGGGTCATTGTCATGCACCCCGCTCCACACCATCGACAGCTCTGCCGCATCAATCGCGAACGGCGGGTCTTCGGCCCGCAGGCGGGTGCCCTCGGTCAATGCACACGCCGCGTAATCGGGCACGGTCGCGATAATCTGCGAACCGGCCAGCAATGCGCGCAGCCCGCTGAACTGCGGCACCGCCAGCACCACCCGCCGCGAACGGCCGATGCGTGCGAGGTCCAGGTCGATATTGCCGCTCAAATCACCCGAGAACGACACCATGGCATGGGGCCTGGCGCAGTAATCGTCCAGGCTCAGCGGCGCCTCGCCATCATCGCCGCGCAGCACCTTGCAGGGAATATCGCGCAGCTTCCTGCGCTTGGCGTTGGCCGGCAGTTCGGTGGTGTAGCTCACCCCTACCGAGATTTCACCGCTGGCCAGCAACGACGACATCAACAGGTAATTGGCCCGGCGCACCACCACGATGATGCCGGGTGCTGCTTCGCGCAGGTGACTGAGCAAGGGCGGAAACAGCCCGAACTCGGCGTCGTCGGACAGGCCGATGCGAAACACCGCGCAGCTGGTGGAGGGGTCGAAATCCTTGGCACGGCTGACGGCGCCCGAAATGGTGTCCATGGCCGGTTGCAGTTCCTTGAGTATCGCCACCGCCCGTGGCGTGGGTTCCATGCCGCGACCGTTGCGCAGCAGCAACGGGTCGTCGAACAAGTCACGCAGGCGGCCCAGTGCCGCGCTCACCGCCGGCTGGCCCATAAAGAGTTTCTCGGCGACCCGGGTCAGGTTCTTCTCGAACATCAGGGCTTCGAAAATCACCAGCAGGTTCATGTCGACGCGGCGCAGGTCGTTGCGGTTCATGGCGGTATCCAGACGGTTTGCAGGGAGTCAGGGAAGCACGCCCGCAACGCTCGCGATTGCACACCTGTGCTGTCTTTTCCCCGCCGGCACCTGGCGAAATTAACAACGATTAACTCGTCAGCCAGGCGGTCCGGCAACAAGATGAACGGCGTCTACACTGCATCCATTCAACGGGAAAGCTCCCATCGACTGCGGATATTTGTCATGGCCCGACTCGAGCAATATGCCCCTCGTCTATCCGCCACCGGAGGCCTGTGCCCCCGGCGCGAGCGTATCGCCAAGCAACTGATCCTCGCCAACCTCGGCGAAAGCCTGAGCATCGCCGAGCTGGCCCAGGCGTGCGCGTTGTCGCGCAGTCACTTTTCCCGCGCCTTCAAGTGTTCCACCGGGGTGTCGCCCCAGGAGTGGATTCGCCACCAGCGCATCCTGCGCGCCAAGGAACTGATTACCGGTTCTTCCCTGAGCCTTACGCAAATCAGCCTGGAATGCGGCTTTTGCGACCAGGCGCACTTCTGTCACATGTTCACGCGCAGCGAGGGCGTGAACCCGATGACCTGGCGAAACCACCACTCGCGCTCCAAGCCCGAGGTGATCGCAGCCTAGTGGTCTTCAAGCGCCTGGAATATGCTTGCCCATCCGTTACTTTTGAACCTGGGCAGCCATGAATGAGTTGAGCGACCAGGCCGTGCACTTCGGCCCCTACCGCATCCATCCGCGCGAGCGCCTGGTGCTGGAGGCCGGTCGCCCGCTGCGCCTGGGACGGCGGGCGGTGGACATTCTGCTGATCCTGCTGGAGCACGCCGGCAATGTGGTGAGCAAGCAGGAGCTGATCGCGCGGGTCTGGCCCAGAAGCGTGGTGGAAGACGGCAACCTGCGGGTGCACATGGCCGCGTTGCGCAAGGCCCTGGGCGACGGCCAGGCCGGGCAGCGCTATATCGTCACGGTCGCCCAGCGCGGCTACAGTTTTGTCGCGCCACTGAGCATCGAACCGATGACGCTACCCACCGACGGCGCGCCCCAACGCCCAAGCCACAACCTGCCGCTGCGGCGCACGCGCATGATCGGCCGCCAGGCCCTGATCGATGCGCTGGTGCAGCAACTGCCGCAGCAACGTTTCATCACCCTGACCGGCGCCGGTGGCATCGGCAAGACCACCGTCGCGCTGCGCGTCGCGGAATTGCTGATCGGGCATTACCGCGATGGAATTCATCTGCTGGACCTGGCGCCGCTCAGTGCCGCGTCGATGATTCTGCCCAACCTCGCCGCCTTGCTGGGTGCCGCACCTGGGGAGAATGCGCCGCTGGCAAGCTTCGCCCGCAGCTTGCAGGCACGCCAGTTGCTGCTGGTGATCGACAACTGCGAGCACCTGCTCGACGACATTGCTCTGATCAGCGAAACCCTGTTGCGCCATGCGCCGCACCTGCACATCCTCGCCACCAGCCGTGAAGCGCTGCGCGCCGAAGGTGAGTCGGTGCAACGCCTGGAGCCGCTGAGTTGCCCGCCCGCCACCGGCAACCGCGCCCAGGCCCTGGGTTACCCGGCCATGCAATTGCTGATCGAGCGGGCCATGGCCCATCAGGACAGCTTTGCCCTGAGCGATGCCGAACTGCCGCTGGCCATCGATATCTGCCAGCGGCTGGACGGCATTCCGCTGGCAATCGAGCTGGTGGCCGCGCAGATCGAGCGTTTTGGCTTGCCGGGGCTGCTGGTGCAGATGGAGGATAACTTTCGCCTGCTGACCCGCGGACGGCGCAACGCCCTACCCCGCCAGCAAACCTTGCGGGCCACGCTCGACTGGAGCTTTGACCTGCTGACCGAAGGCGAAAAAATCTGCCTGCGCAGGCTGGCGGTGTTTCGCCGGGGCTTCAGCCTGGTCAGCGCGGCGGCGGTGATCGCCGGAGAAAACGTCGCCCTGGCCGAAGTGCTCGGTTCCATCACGCAACTGGTGGCCAAGTCGCTGCTGAATGTGGACGCCGGCGAGGACGAGATGGTCTATCGCCTGCTGGATATCACGCGCACGTATGCCCTGGAAAAGCTCAGCCTCGCCGGCGAACTGCAAGCCACGCGCGAACGCCATGCGGCACGCTGCCTGGCGCTGATGGAACAGGCCCGCGGTGATTGGGAACTGATCGCCACCCAGCCTTGGATCGAGCGCTACGCACCGCTGCGCGAAGACGTGCGCGCCGCCCTCGACTGGGGCTTTGCCGACGACGCGGGGCACTTGCTGGCGATCCGCCTGACGGTCAGTGCGATGCCCCTGTGGCAGGAACTGTCGTTGCTGCGCGAGCATGCCGGTTATGTGGACAAGGCGCTGGCGCTGATCGATCAGGTCGAAGCGCCCTGTACGCAATTGACCCTGCAACTGCAATTGGCCCTGGGCAGCCTCTCCTACCACGCCCTGGGCGCCGCGCCACAGACCATTGCGGCGTTTGTCGGTGCTGAGCGCCTGGCCGAAGAACGCCAGGACCTGGCCGGCCAGTTGCGCGCGGTCTCCGGGCATATGGCGGTGAACCTGTGTGCCGGGCGCTATGACCAGGCGCTGCAACAGAGCCTGCAATTCGATCGCCTCGACCCACGCACCGAGCCGCTGCTGGACCTGAGCACCCAACGCCTGCGCGCCCTCGCCCGGCATTACACCGGCGATCAGGTACTGGCCCGGCATCATGCCGAGCAGGTGCTGCAACGGATGAGCCACAGCGGCCACGTGAATCGCTTCGCCCATGGCGTTGGCGTGCAGTACGACCAGAGCGTCGCGTCCCTGACCGTCCTGGCGCGCATCCTTTGGCTGCAAGGCTTCCCCGAACGCGCCTGGCGCACCGCGAGCCAGGCACTGGAGCTGGCGCTGCAGATCAACCACGGCACCTCGATCTGCTACACCCTGGCCTTGGCTGGTGTAGTCATCGCCCGCTACAACGGGGCCGACGACGAGGCACAGGCCATGCAACGCCTGTTGCTTGAGCAGGCGCACAAGCATTCGGTGCAACTGTTCCAGACCTGGGCCGGGCACTATGCCGGTATCCTGGGCGACCAGGATCTGCAGGGCCTGGGACTGATCGAGGACACCCTGGTCACCTTCGGCATGCGGCAGGTCGATGAGCCGGGCATGCACCGCGCGCGCAGTGGCACGGCGGGCTGGTGCGCCCCGGAAATCCTGCGGGTGTACGCCGGGCAGGTGTCGCTCCAGGGGGATACCCACGGTGCTGAAACGCTGCTGCTCGAAGCCCTTGGCCTGGCACGCCGGCAAGGTGCCCTGGCCTGGGAGTTGCGCTGTGCGGGCTGCCTGGCGCAACGCTGGCAGCAACAAGGGCGCAGGCAAGCCGCCAAGGATTTGCTGGAGCCGATCTACGCTCGATTTACCGAAGGCTTCGCCACCCGCGATCTACTGCGCGCACGCCGCCTGCTCGACGAGTTGCAGGACAAACGGCCGGCCTGAAAACTCACCCAGACACTGCCCATAACCTTGCTGCAAGCGCTCGACCTGAAGCGGATCGCGCAACTGCGCCAGGGCGTAGCTGCGCACGCTATTGAGCAGGCGATAGCGCGTCGGGCCCGGGCCAGGCTCGGCGGTCAGCAGCGACAGATTGACCAGACGCGCCAGCAGGTAGGACAAATCGGCGTGCTCAAGCTCGGTCCCGCTGACCATTTCACGCAAGGTGGGCAGGGTCACCGCCATCTTGAACAGGCCCAACTGCAGGAACAGCCAGCACTCCGGCAGGCTCAGGCGCTCGTAGCTCCAGTCCAGCGCGGCGGTCATTGAGCGATGGCGTTCCACCGCCGTGCGACGACCGTGGCTCAGCCCGTGCAGGCCGCTGCGCAATTGCCGCTGCACACCGCCGATACCCAGGGCGTCAACCTGGGCGGCCGCCAGTTCGAGGGCCAACGGGATACCGTCCAGGCGCCGGCAAATATCACGCAGCGGCATCAACTCCTGGGGCCGCAACACAAAACCCTGCTGACTGGCGCGCGCCCGTGCGACGAACAACTGCACGGCGGGACAGGCCATGGCCTGCTCGACACTGCCCAGCGCCGACGGCGACGGCACGTCCAACGGCGGCACGCGCATCACCCATTCGCCCGGCACCAGCAAGGCCTCGCGACTGCTGACCAGCACGCTGACCTCCGGCGCCCTTTCGTGCAGCGCGCGCAGCAGCTTGCGACAGGCACCGAGCAGCAGGTCGGCCCCATCGAATACCAGCAGCAATCGGCGCGCGGCCAACCGTCGGCACAGCTCATCGAGGCTGTCGACCGCGTCCAACTGCAAGAGCGTGGCCAGGTGCCCGAGCAGTTCGCCCAGCGTGCGCAGGTCGCCCAGGTCGACCCACCACACCCCGTCGCGATAGCGTGGCAACACGCGTTCGGCGAGCGCCAGGGCCAGGGTACTTTTGCCGATACCGCCCACTCCGGTCAGGGTCAACAGCCGCTGCCCGGCCATGCGCCGTACCAGCATGCCTACCAACTCATCGCGACCGACCACGGGGCTCAGCCGCGCCGCCAGGTTGTGCTCTGCCGGCAACGTCGGCAGCGCGCCTTGCACGGGCGCAGCGAAGCAATAACCGCGCTGCGGATGATTGAGGATCAAAGGCTGCACATCCACGGCGCGACGCAACGCGGCAATGTGCACGCGCAGGTTATTGTCTTCAACCACGCTGTTGGGCCAGACCCGTTCGATCAAGGTCGCCTTGCTGATGAAGTGCCCCGGCGCTTCCAGCAACACCGCGAGGATATCCAGGGCGCGCCCGCCCAGCGGCACCGGCCAGCCGGCCTTGCTGACCAGACGCTGGTGCCGATGAAACGTATAGGCGCCGAAGCTCACCGCCGCAGAATGATTCATGTCCGTAACAGCGCTGAAACACCCGTGCTTGAGTGCCTGCGCATCCTTTTTCCGTGGGCTCGACGTTATCTTGCCAGCTGGCGATAACAGGACAATGCTGGCACGGGGAGCGATACGGACAATCGGGGGCCTCAGACGGACAGGGTGTCGTTAACTGAACTGTTGTCGGTATTGGGTAGGGTTCAGGCCGAGCTTTTCACTGAACAGAAAGCGCATATGCCGCACGCTGCCGAAGCCTGAGTGGAACGCCACGGTCTTGAGCGGCAGGTCGGTGGTTTCCAGTAACTGGCGGGCACGGTCGATGCGCGCGCCTTGCAGAAACGCCATGGGCGTCATCTGCACTTCCCTGGCGAACAGTCGCGCAAAGTGCCGCGCGCTCATGCCGGCAAGTTCGGCCATCGACTCGATGGTAAAGGGTTGGTCGAGCTGCGCCAGCACGTGGTGCTGCACCCGAGTGATCGCGGTTTCCTGGGGCGCCACGGCGGCGGTCATCGGGCTGAACTGGGCCTGGCCACCCTGGCGTTTCATCACCACCAGCAACACCTTGGCCACGTCCACCGCCACTTGCTTGCCATGGTCCTGGGCGACAATCGATAGGGCCAGGTCGATACCGGCCGTGACGCCACCCGAGGTGATCAAGCGTCGGTCCTGCAGGTAGATGCGATCGGTCTCGACGATGGCGTTCGGGAATGCCTTGATCAAGCGTTCGGTGTAATGCCAGTGAGTGGTCACGCGGTGCCCGTCGAGCAAGCCGGCGTGTCCGAGCACAAAGGCGCCGGTGCAGATCGAACCGAAACGCCGTGCCCGTGGCGCCATCGCCTTGAGCCAGGGCAGCAGCGCGGGATGGCATTCGTTATAGGCCCCCGGACCGCCAGGCACCAGAAGTACGTCATAGGCGTCCTGGGCCTGCTCCAGCAGCAGGTCGGTCTGCACCGTGACGCCATTGGAGGCGCGCAACGGCCCGGGCTCGGTGCCGATGGTGACGATCCGGTAGTGGTCGGCCGCCGGCAGGTAGCGGTTGGCAATCGAAAACACTTCAAGCGGCCCGGCCATGTCGAGCAGCAGGAAGTCCGGAAACAGCGCCATGGCCACGGTTTTCATAAGCAGGAAACGTCCATCGAGAAGAAAGGCGACTGCATTATGGCATGCCTTTTACTGTCAACTTATAAGCGACAGTTATTCGGATTTCATCTTCTTAATGAATTACCCGTTAACCATTAACCTTCTTCTCAACGCAAGCGCCCTGCATCTCGCAGCCCGCGCTCACTTGAGGACTGGACCATGCTGACCCTTCGCAAAGCTTCCGAACGCGGCGCCGCCAATCACGGTTGGTTGAAGTCGTTCCACACCTTCTCCTTCGCCAACTACTGGAACCCGAATGAACAAGGGTTTTCCGACCTGCTGGTGATCAACGATGACCGCGTCGCCGCCGGCAAAGGCTTCGGCCAGCACCCGCACCGTGACATGGAGATTTTCTCCTATGTGCTCGAAGGCGCCCTGGAACACAAGGACACCCTGGGCACCGGTTCGGTGATCCGCCCCGGCGATGTGCAATTGATGAGCGCCGGCAGCGGCGTGGCCCACAGCGAGTTCAACCACAGTCACCGCCTGGGTGTGCACTTCCTGCAAATCTGGATCGTGCCCAATGAAGCCGGGGCCAAGCCGCGATATCAGCAGGAGCACTTCAGCGAAGCGCAAAAACGCGGGCGCCTGCAACTGATCATCTCGCCGGATGGCGCCGACGGTTCGTTGAATGTTCGCCAGGATGCGCGGGTGTATGCCGGGCTGTTCGATGGTGATGAAAGCGCGCAACTGGACTTGCCGCCGGATCGCTATGCCTACATCCATGTGGCGCGCGGCAGCGTCGAGCTCAATGGCCGGCGCTTGCAGGAAGGCGACGGTGCGCGCGTACGGGACGAACGCCAGATTCGCCTGAGCCATGGCGAGGACGCCGAGGTGCTGGTCTTTGACCTGCGCCCCAATGAAGTGCCGCAGATGCCATGACGGTCGCAGTGATGGCCCGTGAGCGGGTCCATCGCTGGCGTCGATAGTCACCATCAGCGCAATGAAGTTCTCTTAAAAACTGCGACGCGTAACATCAAACCCATGCCAAACGGCACCTCACTAAAACACTTGGAGCACACCATCATGAAACGCCAACTCTTGCTTAGCCTCGCTTTCTCGGTACTGGCTGCAAACGCTTTCGCCCACCCGGTAGTCGCTGAAGGCGGCGCGGATCGCATGATTGAAACCCGTGTTGCCGAAGGTGGTGCGGATCGCTTGCAGGAACGTGGCCTGGCTGAGGGCGGAGCGGATCGCCTGCAGGAACGTGGCTTGGCCGAGGGCGGTGCGGATCGCCTGCAGGAACGCGGCCTGGCTGAAGGCGGTGCGGATCGTCTGCAGGAACGCGGCCTGGCCGAAGGCGGTGCTGAACGCCTGCTGAGCAACCACGTATAACCCCTGCTGTTGAAGGGAACCCAAACCGGCCTGATCAGCCGGTTTTTTTTCGTTTTCGATCAACCCGCGCTTGTCAGCTTCTTCAGGTTGACCTGCGCATCGTCGCGCGCGATGTACAGGTGGCTTTTTCCTTCCTGTACCTTGAATAGAAGTTTCATACCGACCAGTTTTTCAAGGTCCTTGCGTGCCGTATTTTCGGAAATGTCATAGTCATGGGTGAGTTCCCTGGGCGTATAGATGCGCCCAGGGTGTTGCAGCACTTTTTTCAGGAAATGGCCCTGTCGGTAGTTCAACCCTTCTTTTAAATCAAGCGAATCGAGCCAGCTCATCAGCTCTACGGCTTCTTGCCTTTTACCTTCGAAATACAGCATGAATTCGTTCATCGCGCGCTCGATGACCCGCAATTGATAAATGACGAAATAGGTCAAATCGAATCCATCGGTTTGCGTATGGATATACGAGCGCCCGTATTGCATCGGGGCTTCTTTGAGCAAGGCGCTGATGGAAATGTACTCAAAAGGCCAATAACCACTTTTGAGCATGAACCAATAGAACAACGCGCGTGCGGTGCGGCCGTTGCCGTCCCTGAAGGGGTGCTCATAACCCAGCATGAAATGAAGAATGATGGCTTTGACCAGCGGATGGATAAAGTGCCTGCCGCCTTGACCGTCATGGCGGTCATTGGCAAACCTGCAAAGTGCCGCAAGCCTATTCGGTAGCAATGCAGCCTGAGGGGGTTGATGAACAATTTCATTCCCCGCGCCGCCGACAAAAATATCGTCGGTTTCCCTGATATGCCCGGGGCGAATATCGTCCTCGTCAATCCCTGCTGTCGCGATGCCATGGAACTCACAGATCAATGCGACAGACAGGTCTTCGCCCTGGTTGTACTTGGCATGTTTCATCAGTTGATAGTTATTGAGGATCATCCGCTCATCGTCATTCTGCGGCGGGCGCTCCTTGGCCAGCATGTCCTTGGCGATTTTGCGCGTGGTCGCGGCACCTTCCAGTTGGGCGCTGGAAATTGCCTCTTCCATCATCAAGGAGTCGACCAGGTACTGAGCGTTATCACGGTATTGAGGAGACGACGCTGCCGCCCCGCCTAAACGGGATGTCACCGACTCGACAGCGTGAATCACCGCATCGCTGAAATCCGTGGAGCACAAGAAAAAAGCACTGCCGCATTCGCTCTTGAGCTCAAGCGTCTTGCTCCCACAGGCCCGGGACATCTTGATGGCGGCCCAGGCCGCCTCTTTATTGATCCCCGGCGTCGGGTAACGGCGGAATTCGTCCCAGTGCAAATATCGGCCTTTGTCATCGACCGCCTTGAAAATGCGTGCAAGCTCGAAAACCTGCAAACCATGACGATCTAACAAAGCCGCGAAATCAGTGGGTTTATGGATTTTCGCCACGACTGAAACTCAATTTTGGAAAATTGAGTTGATCGTTGCGCGCCAGTGCGAGGATGTCAAGGAACACGCAGCCAAAACACCGCACTCAGGCCTCGCGCTTAACCTTCAAATGCCGCGCATACCAGGGCCGCTTCGGCACGCGCTTGAACAGGCCCTTGAGCAGTTCCTCATCGGCACCGAAGGTGATGCGCAGGGCCAGTTTCATGATTTCCGGGTCCATTTCCATCGAGCGGCCCTGCTGCAACCCCGGCGTGGTGCTGCAGCCGTGGGTATCCGGGCCGAGCCAGGGGTCGCCGACCTCAACCCAGCGTCCCGGTGCGAACCAGGCTACGCCGTTGACCTCAAGCCGGGTGACTTCGCCCGGATGGAACCGCTCGTGGGCGCGGAACCAGTCTTCGATGCGGTCATCGATCCAGCCGTGGAAGTGCCAGAACACCGGGTTCACGTGGGATGAAAACGGATCGCCGAGGAAGTCGTTTTCCGGTGCGTACCAGCGTGCGGCGAAGTCCGCAGGGTCGCGGGCAAACGGCACCGGGGCGCCGTTGGACGGGTCACGCGGCACAGAAGCCCAGCGCATGTGCAGCCAGTCGTGCAGGCCCAGCTCCATCTCCGAGCCCAATTGGCCCAGGGTCAGCCTGGCCAGGTAGCGTGGGTCGCGGTATTGGGATTCCCACACCTGGAAATTGCTGTGGTAGGTCTCGGCAGCCTTGATGTCGCTGACCCACTGGGTGTAATCGGCGTCATCCGGCGCCGACCAGCACGGCGGCAACGCAAAGCCGTCGTGGTTATCGAAGTAGCGCACAAAGCCCGGGCGATCGCGCTCCAGCGCCGGTTGGGGCTCGGGGAAATGCGGCCACGACGGCAGGTCCTGCATGGAGCGGGCAGTGCCCAGCATATGGCGGTGCATGAAGAAAAAGTCGATGCCCGAGCCGTTACGGTCCTTGAGCTTGCCCCGTGCATCGCGCTCCCGGCCACGCGGCCCGGGTTGCCAGCCGATGCCGCGCAGGGCCTCGCGCTTTTCTTCGGAGAGCTTGTGCCATTGGTCACGGGTGGCGTGCCACAGCTGGTGAAACAGGCGATGTTCGGGGGCAATCAGCCAGGCCAGCAGGGTCGGGTTGAGGCCGATACGCTGGCGGGCTTCGGGGAACAGCTGTTTGTGGGCGATGAATCGGTTGTCGCGCTCGGTCAATGCCAGGGGCCGCTCGAGGTCGAGGATCTGCCCACTGAGGGTGCCGCTGCCGGCATTGCCGAAGTCGGCCCAGACTTCATCGAGGGTCATCTTGAATTCGTAGGCCGGGATGCCCGCCGCCGATTCGCGGTCGATCAGCCGCCAATAGAGCAAGGCGCCCTCGCCCGTCAGCAGATCGCCCAATACGCGGTAGCGTGGCTCGCCGTCGGCCCGCAGGTTCTCGGCGGTGTCCAGGTAACCGCGCAAGCCACGGCCACGGGGCGCGATGTCCAGCAGCAGTTCCAGGCCCCGGGACGGCAAGCCCCTGAGGCCGGCATCGCGGCCTTCCAGGCGCAGGCTCCACACGCCGCGCAACGTATTCGCCAGGTGCTGGCCCTGGGTGTCGGCCAGGTCGACCGTGGCTTCGCCGGGGGTGACCGGGAATTCTTCTTCCCGCGTCAGCTCGCGATGGGCGTAAAAGGCCGCGGGCACCGCCGCGCCGGTCAGCGCCAGGCCTGCGATGAACCCACGTCGAGAGATCGTCATTGTCTACCTTAGGAAACGGCTTAATCAGAGCTAGAACGTTTGCAGCCTGGGGAAATTTACCGCCCGGGCAGCGCCCGCTAAATTTCCCCGGTCATCGCTCGTTCTTCCCTGATAGCAAAGGCCTCAACTGACTGAGATGGCAATGACAAAACCACGTTCGAAAAAGGCGCTGTATATCGGCTTGCCGCTGGCACTGGCGGTCGCTGCCGGGGCCGGCTTTCTGGTCTGGGATCATTGGTTCAAGGGCAACGCCGGCTACCCGCTGGAGGTGATCAAGCAGGCCAATGAAATGCAGGATCGCCTGTTGTCGTTCGACAGCCACATCACCGTGCCCATGGATTTCGGCACCGCCGGCAATGAAGCCGACAAGGATGGCAGCGGCCAGTTCGACCTGGCCAAAGCGGCGCGCGGCCGATTATCCGGCGCGGCCCTGACCATTTTCGGCTGGCCGGAAATCTGGAACGGTCCCAACGCCCCGCACAAACCCACCGACGGTTTTGTCGAGGAAGCCCGCCATGAGCAGGAGGTGCGCTACACAATCATCTCCGGCATGGTCCGCGACTTCCCCCACCAGGTGGGCATCGCCTACACCCCGGACGACATGCGCCGCCTGCACGGCGAAGGCAAGTTCGCGATCTTTATCAGCATGCTCAACGCCTACCCGCTGGGTGACGACCTGAACCAGCTGGACCTGTGGGCGGCGCGCGGCATGCGCATGTTCGGCTTCAGCTACATCGGCAATAACGCCTGGTCGGACTCGTCGCGCCCGCTGCCGTTTTTCAATGACACCACCGACGCCCTCGAGGGCCTGTCGCCCATCGGCCAGCAAGCGGTGCAGCGCCTCAATGACCTGGGAGTGATCATCGACGTGTCGCAGATGTCGACCAAAGCCCTGGAACAGGTCGCGCAGTTAAGCCGTACACCGATGGTAGCGTCCCACTCGGCCCCCCGGGCGTCGGTGGACATTCCGCGCAACCTCAGCGACAAGGAACTGCAACTGATCAAGCGCAGCGGCGGCGTGGTGCAGGTGGTGGGCTTTCCTGCCTACCTGCGCCCCCTGAGCCAGCCGACCCAGGACAAGCTCAACGCCCTGCGCGCCCGCTTCGACTTGCCGCCGCTGCCGAACCTGGCGATGGCCTTGATGCCGGGCGATGCGATCATCGCCGCGTGGCCCGAACAGCGCTTCGGCCAGTACGCCAGCGAGCTGTACGCGATTCTCGAGGAAGAACCCAAGGCGACCCTCAAGGACTGGGGCGATGCCATCGACTACACCGTGCGCAAGATCGGCATCGACCACGTCGGCATCGCGTCGGACTTCAACGACGGCGGTGGCCTGCAGGGCTGGGAGAACGTTGGCGAAGTGCGCAACGTCACCGCCGAACTGATCCAGCGCGGTTATTCCGAAGCCGATATCGCCAAGCTGTGGGGAGGCAACTTCCTGCGGGTGTGGGAGCAGGTCCAGAAAGCCGCCAAACCCTTGGCCCATCAAGAAGTCAGCCCATGACCGACCGTCGCACATTCCTCAAGCAGGCCGGCGTATTGGCCGCCAGCCTGCCGCTGGGCAACACGCTGATTCCCCAGGCGCTGGCCGCCGCCACGAACGACCCATGGACAGGCTTGAAACAACTGTTCAACCAGGACCCGGATTACCTGCATTTTTCCAACTTCCTGGTCGCGTCGCACCCCAGGCCGGTGCGCGAGGCCATTGAGCGCTACCGCGCCCAGATCGACCGCAACCCCGGCCTGGCGATGGACTGGGACCTGCAGGAAACCTGGAAACGCGAAGGCCAGGTGCGTGAATGGGCGGGCCGCTACCTGAACGCCACACCGCCACAGATCGCCCTGACCGGCAGCACCTCCGAAGGGCTGGCGATGATTTATGGCGGGATCAAGGTGCGCGCCGACCAGGAAATTCTCACCACCGAGCATGAGCATTACGCGACGCAGAACGTGCTGGATTTTCGCGTGCGCAGGGAAGGCACCCAGGTACGCCGCATCCGGCTGTTCGACAGCGCCAGCGGCGTGTCCGCCGATGAAGTGCTGGGCAATATCCAGCGCAATATTCGCCCCAACACCCGCGTACTGGGCATGACCTGGGTGCAGTCGGGCAGCGGTGTCAAATTGCCGATTGGCGAAATCGGCCAGTTGGTGAATGAATACAACCGCAACCGCGACGACAACGACCGCCTGCTCTACGTGGTCGACGGCGTGCACGGTTTCGGCGTGGAAAATCTCGACTTCCCGGCCATGCACTGCGACTTCTTCATCGCCGGCACCCACAAGTGGATGTTCGGCCCGCGCGGCACCGGCCTGGTGTGCGCTCGCAGCCCCGACAACACCTACGTCACACCGATGGTGCCGACCTTCTCCGAAGACAAGGATTTCGCCACCACCATGACGCCCGGCGGCTACCACGCGTTCGAGCATCGCTGGGCCGCCGACGAAGCCTTCAAGCTGCACCTGCAACTGGGCAAGGCAGCGGTGCAGGCGCGTATCCACGCACTCAACACCGAGCTTAAAGCGCAACTGCTGGCGCATCCGCAGATAGAACTGGTCACGCCGCGCAGTCCAGCGCTGTCGGCAGGTTTTACCTTCTTTCGGGTCAAGGGCCAGGACTGCGATGTGGTGGCCAGCTACATGATGAAAAACCGAGTGGTGATCGACGCCGTGGACCGTGATGTCGGGCCGGTGATCCGCACCTCCCCCGGCCTGCTCAACAGCTCGGATGAGATCCAGCGCTTCATGGCGTTGCTGAGCCAGCGGCTGTGACCTTTTTTTATTTGAACGAGACGCTCACATGACGCCATTTCGACTCAAACCCCTGACAGCCCTGGCGCTGACCGTACTGTGCGGCGCCCTGCTCCCGGGCATGGCCCAGGCGGCGGCACCGCAACCGGGCAAAGTCTTCAAGGACTGCAAGGACTGCCCGGAAATGGTGGTATTGCCTGCGGGCACCTTCACCATGGGCACCCCGGAAGACGAAGTCGGCCGCGAACCGGACGAAGGCCCGATGCATGAAGTGACCTTCGCCAAGCCCTTCGCCATGAGCCGCTTCCACATTACCGCCGGTGAATGGGACAGCTATGTCCGCCAGACCGGGGTGAAGATCGCCAATGGTGATGATCGTCCCGGCCGCGAATGCATCGCCAGCAAGCCGCGCTACCCCCAGGGCCCGCGCCAGCCGGCGGTGTGCATGGACATGGACGACATTAAAAACTACGTGGCCTGGCTGTCGAAAAAAACCGGCCAGCAGTACCACATGGTCAGCGAAGCCCAACGCGAATACGCGGCCCGCGCCGGCACCCGCGGGCCGTTCCCCTTCCCGTTCGACGACGGCAAGGGCTACAGCATTGCCAGGCACGCCAACACCTACGGCCCGGCGGACGGCTACAGCTATTCGTCACCGGTGGGCAGCTACCCGCCGAACGCGTTTGGCATGTACGACATGCACGGCAATGTGTATGAACGGGTTGCCGATTGCGAACACCCGAACTACATCGGTGCACCGACTGACGGCAGTGCCTGGATGGAACCGAACTGCGAGTCCTACCAGATTCGCGGCAATGACTGGGGCGAGGCGCCAGTGTTCTCCCGCTCCGGCAACCGCAACAACATCTACCCGCAGACGCGCGGTGACTGGATTGGTTTCCGGGTAGTGCGCGATCTCTAAGCCATGCACCAATCCACTGTGGGAGGGTCAGTGAATGCTTCTGCAACTGACCCACCGCCATCGGCGGCAAGCCCCCTCCCACATTTGAGCGCCATGCGTCAGGAAGAATGTATTCACCAGCAGACGCGGCGTGACTGGATTGGTTTTCGGGCAGTACGCGAGCCCCAAGCCGTACACCAGTCCAATGTGGGAGGGGGCTTGCCCCCGATGAGGGAGGGTCAGTGCATGCATCTGCGCCTGACACACCGCAATCGGGGGCAAGCCCCCTCCCACATTTGAGCGCCATGCGTTTGAGCTGGTCTAATAGTCCCGGACACCTCAATAGGTGAAACTACACCTATTGAGGAGTATTCCATGACCAAGAAGTACAGAAAATTCGACGCCGCTTTCAAGCTAAGAGTC
>NZ_JAFLXH010000047.1:0-32640 GCF_019891515.1 Pseudomonas sp. Wu6
CCGCAATGGGCCATCCCTGGCCCAGTGCGGCTAACCCGGCGTCCTGCCGGGTTACCCACGAATTCAAGCCTGCGTTCGGCCAGCGTGGTTTAACGGGGCGCCTAAGATCAAGATCAAAAGCGCGGCGGCCTTAGAGCCGACCGGTATCATTTGCCGGTCTGCGATCCAAATGTGGGAGGGGGCAAGCCCCCTCCCACATTTGGATCGCATTTAGCCCATCGAATCAGGGCAGGTCGCGGCTCGCGTAGAACGCACCCAGCACCTTCACCAGATGTGCCAGGTCATGACTGCCGCACAGCTCGCGAATGGAGTGCATGGCAAACGTCGGCAGGCCGATGTCGACGGTGCGCACGCCCAGGTGGCTGGCGGTGATGGGGCCTATCGTCGAGCCGCAGCCCATATCGCTGCGTACTACAAAGCTCTGCACCGGTACTTCCTGGGCCATGCACAGGTGGCGGAAGAACCCGGCTGTTTCGCTGTTGGTGGCGTAGCGCTGGTTGCTGTTGACCTTGATCACCGGGCCGGCGTTGAGCTTGGGGCCGTGGTTGGCGTCGTGTTTCTCGGCGTAGTTCGGGTGCACACCGTGGGCATTGTCCGCAGACACCAACAGGGATTTCTGAATGGTGCGTACGAATTCTTCACCTTCTGGCAGCAGGCGGCGCAGGGTCTGTTCCAGCATCGGGCCATCGGCGCCGCAGGCCGAGCAGGAGCCGACTTCTTCGTGATCGTTGCACACCAGCACGCAGGTTTCTTCGGTGTCGCTGGTGAGCAGGGCCTGCAGCCCGGCATAGCACGACAGCAGGTTGTCCAGGCGCGCGCCGGCGATGAAGTCGCCGTTCAGGCCAATCACGGCTGCGCTTTGGGTGTCGTAAAAGCTCAGCTCGTAGTCGAGCACCACGTCGGCATTGAGCCCATGCTCGCGTGCCAGTTGCTCGGTAAGCACGGCACGAAAGTCCACGCGTTCGTCACCGGCAAATTGCGCGAGGATCGGCGGCAGTTCGGTCTGGGCATTGATCGCCCATCCCTGGTTGGCCTCACGGTTCAGGTGAATGGCCAGGTTGGGAATGATCGCGATCGGCAGCTTGAAGTCGATCAGTTGGCTTTCGACCTTGCCGTCGCGCCGGAACGTCACGCGGCCGGCCAGGGACAGGTCGCGGTCGAACCACGGGGCCAGCAATGCGCCGCCGTAGACTTCCACGCCCAACTGCCAGAAACCCTGGCGCTGCAGCTCGGGCTGTGGCTTGACCCGCAGGCACGGGCTGTCGGTGTGAGCGCCGACCATGCGGATACCGTCTTGCAGCGGCGAGTGGCGGCCCAGTTTGAAGGCGATGATCGAGGAGTCGTTACGGGTCACGTAGTAGCGACCGTTGGCTTCGGTAGTCCAGGTGTCGCGCTCGTCGAGACGCTGGTAGCCGGCCGCTTCCAGGCGCTGGGCGAGGGCGGCAGTGGCATGAAAAGGAGTAGGGGAGGCCTTGAGGAAGTCGATCAGGCCTTGATTCAACGCATCGCGCATAAATAGCTCCAGACAGCAATGCGCGGAGTTTACCGTTCGAAGGCCAGAAGTGCACAGAACAAATGTGGGAGGGGGCTTGCCCCCGATGGCGGAGTGTCAGTCACTGAATCTGTTGACTGACACACTGCTATCGGGGGCAAGCCCCCTCCCACATTTGACTGCATTCACAACTTAAAAGGGTGCTGGGCACTCGAAGCGCAGGCGTTCGCCGCTTTGCGGATGAGTAAAGCCGAGCATGCTCGCGTGCAGACACAGGCGCGGCCAGGCAGCCAGGGCCTGTTCGTGGGCATACAGGCCGTCACCCAACAGCGGATGCCCGATGGACAGCATATGCACGCGCAACTGGTGCGAGCGCCCGGTGATCGGCGTCAGTTCGACGCGGCACCAGTCGCCACAACGCTCCAGCACTTTCCAGAAGGTCAGCGCATGTTTGCCGAATTCGTGATCCACCACATGGCGTGGCTTGGTCGGTGGGTCATAGCGCAAGGGCAAGTCGATGCTGCCGCTGTCCAGTTCCGGCTGGCCCCATGCCAAGGCGGTGTAGGCCTTTTCTGTTTCGCGGTCGTGAAACTGGCGGGACAGTTCGCGGTGGCTATCGGCATCCAGGGCCAGCAGGATAATGCCGGACGTTTCCCAGTCGAGCCGATGAACGATGCGGGCTTCGGGGTAGCCGTTTTCCTGCAGGCGGGTGATCAGGCAGTCCTTGTTATCGTCGGCGCGGCCCGGCACCGAGAGCAGCAGGGTCGGCTTGTTCACCACCAGGACAGCGTCGTCCTGATGCAGGATATGGATGTTGGACAGCGGCATTAAACAGCCTCGTAACAAACGCCAACGGCGGCTCCACTGACTGCCCCCTCACCTTGTAGGAGCGAGCTTGCTCGCGAAAAACTCGACGGCACCGCGTTCATTCAGGTGAAACGCGGTGGCCTCAGGTTCTTCGCGAGCAAGCTCGCTCCTACGGGGGGAGGAGCCAGGTCGCAGAGCCGCCGTGGCGGCCGCCTGTTCGATCAACGATCAGGCAGGGTGATATTGAGTTCCAGAATCGAGCAGCTGCCGTCATTTTCCAGGGCGACATGCACGTCATCGTTGCCGATATTGACGTACTTGCGGATGACCTCGACCAGTTCCTTCTGCAAGGCTGGCAGGTAGTCCGGGGTACTGCGTTGGCCGCGTTCGTGCGCCACGATGATCTGTAGACGCTCTTTCGCGACCGATGCGGTACTTGGTTTTTTGTTGGCGCGAAAGAAGTCGAGAAATTTCATTGTTTAGTTGCCTCCAAAGATACGCTCGAAGAATCCCTTCTTCTTGACATCGAGGAAGCGGTGTTCCACGGTCTTGCCCAGCAGACGATCGACGGCATCGCTGTACGCCTGGCCGGCGTCGCTCTGGTCGTCAAGAATCACTGGCACGCCCTGGTTGGAAGCCTTGAGGACGGCCTGGGATTCCGGGATCACGCCCAGCAGGGTCACGGCGAGGATGTCCTTGACGTCTTCAACGCCGAGCATTTCGCCATTGCTGACACGCTCAGGGTTGTAGCGGGTCAGCAGCAGGTGCTCCTTGATCGGGTCCTGGCCTTCTTCGGCGCGCTTGGACTTGCTGGCCAGAAGGCCGAGCATGCGGTCGGAGTCACGTACCGAGGACACTTCCGGGTTGGTCACCACGATGGCTTCATCGGCGAAGTACATCGCCAGGTGAGCACCGGTTTCGATGCCGGCCGGGGAATCGCATACCACGTATTCGAAGGTTTCTTTCAACTCGGCGAGGACTTTGCCTACGCCTTCCTTGGTCAGCGCATCCTTGTCACGGGTCTGGCTGGCGGCCAGCACGTACAGGTTCTCAAGGCGCTTGTCCTTGATCAGGGCCTGTTGCAGGTTGGCTTCGCCGTTCACCACGTTGACGAAGTCGTACACCACGCGGCGTTCGCAGCCCATGATCAGGTCGAGGTTACGCAAACCGACGTCGAAGTCGACGATGACTGTCTTGTGGCCGCGCAAAGCGAGGCCGGTACCGATAGCGGCGCTGGTGGTGGTCTTACCCACACCACCCTTGCCGGATGTAACCACGAGAATCTTGGCCAAGGTGTTTCACCCCTAAGGAAAAAGGACTTTCGGTCCCTGAAAAACATCTCTTGAAACTCGCTGCAGGCGGACAGCCTTTGTAGGGAAAAGCCAGGGTTTGCCCAGGGGAAACGCCAACTTCCAAATAGTCCTACGCAAGTATTGCCGGTTTCGCTTTGCTATCAGAGTCTAGAGATGCTTGGAAAATGCGGCAGTATCCGTTAAAGACGGATGATGTTCAACACATCGCCCGACAGGTTGACCTGTACCGAAGCGCCCCATAGCGGATCACGGCGCAGATCTTCGGAAACCTTGTACTGACCCGCGATGGAAACCAGCTCAGCGGTCAACTGCTGGCAGAAAATACGCGCTTTGGTATCACCCTTGATGCCGGCCAGGGCGCGGCCGCGCATCGGGCCGTATACATGGATGTTGCCGTCGGCAAGAAGTTCCGCGCCGGGGCTGACCGAGGAGACCACCACAAGGTCGCCGCCCTGGGCGTAAATCTGCTGTCCGCCGCGTACGGGCGAGGTGATGATCTTTGTAGGCCTGATCAGAGGTTCAGGTGGTTTTTCCGGTTTTTTCTTCTCTTCACCGACCAATGGTTCGAGCGGACGCTCGCGCGCACCGGACGGCGGCAATACTGGCAGTTCAATAGCGATGGCCGCGGCAATGTCCTCGATACGGCTGGCGCGAATGGCCAGGGTACGCAGGCCGTGGGAGCGGCACACGCGCATCAGGCCGGGCAGGTCGATGACGCCCTGGCCTGCTGGCAGTTTGTCCAGGGCCAGCACCAGCGGGGCATTGTTGAAAAAATTCGGCGCCAGGGCGACCTTGGCGGCCAGTTGGCGGTCAAGGGCGTCAAGGTCGTTGCGGGCCAGTTCCAGCACGGTAATGGCGAGCATGCTGCCTTTCAGCTGGAACACGGGATCTTGGTCTAGCGGTTCGGTTTGGCTCATGGTCGGCGAAAGCGGCTTGTCACGAAAAGTGTCGAGACTTATAACGAGAACACTCACCCGCCGCAAGCCGAGTCGAACCGTTGTAGAATGCGCGGCCCTTGTCTTTACCGGAATCTGTAATGGATCGCCCGCGTTTTCGAGCTGTATTTCTCCACCCGCGTTTTTGGCCATTATGGCTGGGGCTGGGCCTGTTGTGGCTGGTCACCCAACTGCCGTACCGCGTGCTGTTGACCATTGGTCGCCTGCTGGGCGCCGGCATGTATCGCGTGGCCGGTGAACGTCGCCGCATCGCTGCGCGCAACCTGGAATTGTGTTTCCCGGAAAAATCCGCCAAAGCGCGCAAACGCCTGCTCAAGGAAAATTTTGCCTCTACCGGTATCGCGTTTTTCGAGATGGCGATGAGCTGGTGGTGGCCCAAGCCGCGTCTGGCGCGCCTGGCCCATGTCGAGGGCCTGGAGCATTTGAGGCAAGCGCATCTGGAAGGCAAGGGCGTCATTTTGATGGCCCTGCATTTCACCACCCTTGAAATCGGCGCTGCCCTGCTCGGGCAGAAGCACACCATCGATGGCATGTACCGCGAGCACGGCAACCCGCTGTTCGACTTTATCCAGCGCCGTGGCCGCGAGCGCCACAACCTCGACTCGCTTGCGGTGGAGCGCGACGACGTGCGCGGCATGCTCAAGCTGCTGCGTGCCGGCCGTGCGATCTGGTACGCACCGGACCAGGACTACGGCGCCAAGCAAAGCATCTTCGTGCCGCTGTTCGGCATCCAGGCCGCCACGGTGACGGCCACCAGCAAGTTCGCGCGCCTGGGCAAGGCCCTGGTGGTGCCGTTCACCCAGGAACGCTTGGCCGATGGCAGTGGTTACCGCTTGGTGATCCATCCGCCGTTGACCGATTTCCCAGGGGAAACCGACGAAATCGACTGCCTGCGCATCAACCAATGGGTCGAAGCCTCGGTGCGCGACTGCCCCGAGCAATACCTGTGGACCCACCGGCGCTTCAAGAGCCGGCCACCAGGCGAACCCAAGCTGTACGAAAAACGCCGTCGATAAGCCTGCTGTCACTGTAGGAGCGAGCTTGCTCGCGAAAAACCCAATAGCACCGCGTTCACCTAGGATGTACGCGTAATCATTGGCGATCTTCGCGAGCAAGCTCGCTCCTACAATGATGTGACGTTGTTAAGCCCAATTTTTTGCCACATGGAGTGACGCAATGCGCCCAGCCGAACCGGTCACAGGCTTGATTCTTTCCGGCGGTGGGGCGCGTGCGGCGTATCAGGTAGGGGTGTTGGCGGCGATTGCCGAGTTGCTGCCGCCGGGGGCGCCCAATCCCTTTCCGGTGATCGTCGGCACGTCGGCCGGGGCGATCAATGCGGTCACCCTGGCCAGTGGCGCGACGGACTTCACCGCCGCTATCGAACGCCTTACCGCGTTCTGGCAGGGCTTTCGCAGCCATCTGGTGCTGCGCAGCGACTGGCCGGGCGTGATCCGCCAGGCCAGTCGTTTTCTGTTTCATAGCCTGTTGGGCCTGGGCAGGCGGTTTCCGGTGGCGTTGCTCGACAGTTCACCGCTGCGCGATTTGCTGCAGGACAAACTGCATCTGGCGGGCATCGATGAAGCCATTCGGGGCCAGCATCTGCACGCCGTGGCGGTCACCGCGTTCGGCTATGAATCCGGGCAGGCGGTGACCTTCTATCAAGGCGGCGGCACCATCGAGGCCTGGCTGCGCCATCGGCGCATCGGCGTGCCGACGCAACTCACGGTTGAGCACTTGCTGGCCAGCTCGGCGATTCCCTTGCTGTTCGCCCCGGTGAAACTCGACCAGGAATACTTCGGTGACGGCGCCGTGCGCCAGTCGGCCCCGATCAGCCCGGCCCTGCACCTGGGCGCCAGCCGCGTGCTGGTGGTCGGCGTCAGCGGTAACCCGCGCGGCAACGAACCCTCGATGCCGCGCACCTATACCGGCCAGGAGCCGACCCTGGCGCAGATCGGCGGCCACATGCTCAACAGCACGTTCATTGACAGCCTGGAAAGCGATATCGAATTGCTGGAGCGCTTGAATCAATTCAGCGAGGTCTCGCCCGAGCTGGCGGCGGTGGAGGTGCTGGTGATTGCGCCCAGCCAGCCGATCGACGAAATCGCGGCACGCCATCGCCAGGAATTGCCGGCGGCGTTGCGCATGTTCCTGCGTGGGCCGGGGGCGACCAAAACCAGTGGGGCGGGGGTGTTGAGTTACTTGCTGTTCGAGGCGGGGTATTGCAGCGAACTGATCGAATTGGGGCGCAAGGATGCGCTGGCCAAGCGTGAGGAAATCATCCGATTCCTGGGCCTGACGCAGAGCTGAATGTGGGAGGGGGCTTGCCCCCGATAGCGGTGTGTCATTCACAGTATCTGTGACTGAATCGCCGCCATCGGGGGCAAGCCCCCTCCCACATTTGTACAACAGTGTTTTTTAGAAATGGTATTTCACCAGGAAGCTTGCGGTGTCCTGGGTCGTCTTGAACGCACCCGAGTCCTCGATCCCGTACTTGTTCTTCCAATAGTCGTATTCAAAACCTACGTACAACTGTTTGTCGCCCCAATGCAGCGCTTTACCGAGGTCGTATTTGACCTGCGGGTTGAAGTGCAGGTTGGCGTGATAAGTGCCACGGGCGTTCTTGTCGTTGTCCACCACCCAGTCCATGAAACCGTCGATCAACACATCGGAGCTGCCCACGGGAATGGTGTACGACCACACCGGAGTGATCTGCCACACGCCGTCACCCGGGCGGTTGCCTTCGGTCTGGCGCTGGTAGAAGTTCAGCTGGAAGTAGTCGAAACCCGGAATATTCAAGTCAAACGCCGGGCCCAGCAGGTACGACTCGTTATCGCCTTCGCCGAACTCGTAAGTGAAGGCCAGCAAGACATCTTTGATCGGGCCGAATGACAGGTCCTTGTCGAGGATTTTGCCGAATGACAAACGCGGGCTGAACTCGCCGTAGTAGGTATTCGGACCGACGTTGCCGTCTTCCTTGCCGTTGTAGAAGATGCGGTCGAGGAAGAAGAAGTTGTCGCCGTACTTCCACGCGTCGGCATGTTCGAAGGTGACGGTTTGCTGGATCTGCGGGTTGACGGTAAAGCTCTTGCCCCACAGATAGGTCAGGCTGTTGTTTTGCCACTGCAACACATCACCGGCCACGGCTTGGCCACCGGCCAGCAGGGATCCCGCCAGCATCAGGCCTTTGAACATAGGTTTCATTCGGTGCTCCCGAGTTAAAGTTTTATGTTTTTTCTCATCTGGCGCTCTGACACGGCGCCTTTGGATTGGCTGAAAAACTCGTCTGGTTGGTCAGCTTTATGGCTACAGCAAAAGCCGCGCCAAGGCGGTAAAAAACCGTCGATTCAAGCGGGCGCGGAGAATACTGGCTCCCACGTCGGGGCTCAAGTGCGCCGTTACAGCGCGCTCAGGGCGACAATGGGGCGTGCGTCAGGTGTGGACGTGCTCAACGGCAGGGCGCTCGGCACCGCCGAGAATGTTGAACAGAATATTCAGCGACAACGCGCTGAGGGTGGCCATGGCGATGCCACTGTGGGTGATTGGGCTCATCCACACCGGCAATTGCGCGAAGAAGTCCGGGCGCACCACCGGGATCAGGCCCATGCCGATGCTTACCGCCACCAGCAACTGGTTGCGCCGGTCAGCGATGTCGGCCTCCTGCAGGATCTTGATACCGGTCGCCGCCACCATGCCGAACATGGCAATGGCCGCGCCGCCCAGCACTGCCGGCGGAATCGAGGCCACCAGGTAGGCGGCCTTGGGCAACAGGCTCAGTACGATCAAAAACACCCCGGCCATAATGGTGACCGAGCGGCAGCGCACGCCGGTCATCTGCACCAGGCCGATATTCTGCGCGAACGAGGAGTGGGTGAAGGTGTTGAAGAACCCGGCGAAGAACGACGCACCGGCATCACACAGCAGGCCGCGACGCAGCATTTTTGGCGTGACCTCCTGGCCGGTAATCTTGCCCAGGGCGAGGAACATGCCGGTGGATTCGACAAAGATGATCACCACCACCAGGCACATCGACAGAATGGGTGCCAACTCAAACCGGGGCATGCCGAAGTGCAGCGGTGTCACCACCTGCACCCACGGCGCCCGGGCCAGGCCGCTGAGGTCGACCATGCCGATAACGCCGCACAATGCGTAACCCAGGCCCATGCCGATCAGCACCGAGATGTTCACCCAGAAGCCGCGCATGAACCGGTTGATCAGCAGGATAGTGGCCAGCACCAGCGCGGCCACCGCCAGGTACACCGGCGAGCCGAACGTAGCGGCCGCGCTGCCGCCACCGGCCCAGTTTACGGCCACGGGGAACAGCGACAAACCAATGGCGGTAATCACCGTACCCGTCACCAGCGGCGGGAAAAAGCGCACGACCTTGGACATGAACGGCGCGATGAGCATGCCGAAGAACCCGGCGGCGATGGTCGCGCCGAAGATGCCCTGCAAACCGATGCCGGGCATGCCGGCCATGGCGACCATGCTGCCGACGGCGGCGAAACTGGCGCCCATCATCACCGGCATGCGAATGCCCACCGGGCCGATGCCGAACGACTGCACCAGGGTGGCAATACCGGCGACCAACAGGTCGGCGTTGATCAGGAAAGCGATTTCCTCACGGCTCAAGCCTGCGGCCTGGCCAATGATCAAGGGCACGGCGACGGCGCCGCCGTACATCAGCAAGACGTGTTGCAGGCCTACCAGAATCAGTTGCAAGAGGGGCAGCCGCACCATGGCGGGCGCGGCAGGAGTCTGCGTTTCTAACTGGGACATGCAACACCTCGGATCTTTTTATTGTTGTGTTGTGTGGAGCGCAATATTCAAAACACAGCAGTACCAAATGTGGGAGGGGGCTTGCCCCCGATGGCGGTGGATCAGTTACAGGTGTGCTGGCTGGCACACTGCAATCGGGGGCAAGCCCCCTCCCACATTGGAACTGTGTGAATCAATTAGTTGGTGCGGGCCCCTTGGTTGATCCAGGTGCCGATCAGGTCTCTTTCCTGCTGGGTCATCTGAGTGATGTTGCCCAGCGGCATGATCTGGCTGGCCACGGCCTGCGCTTGAATCCGCGCCGCCTGCTGCTGGATCTGTGCCGGTGTGTCGAACATCACCCCAGCCGGGGCGGTGCTGAACAGCGGACTGGTGGGCTTGGCCGAATGGCACACGGTGCAACGTTGCTCGATCACATGGTGTACCTGGCCGAAGTCCGTGGTGGCCTGGGCCGGTGCCGGTTCAGCGGCCGGTGCGGCGGGCGCGGCCGGTTTCAAGCCACCGCCCAAGGCGGTTTCCGGCAGGGGTTGGTACTCGATGGCTGCCGGTGCCTTGGCGATCGGTTCAGCCGGCTTGGGCCCGGTCACGTAGGCCAGGCTGATCATCGCCAGCGCGCCCACCGGCAAGGTCCAGGCATATTTCTGGCTGTTGTGCCGGGTGTTGAAGTAGTGCCGCACCAGCACCGCCGCCACGGCAATCCCGGCGAGGATCAGCCAGTTGTATTGGCTGCCGTAGGTGCTCGGGAAGTGGTTGCTGATCATGATGAACAGCACCGGCAGGGTGAAGTAGTTGTTGTGCCGTGAGCGCAGCAAGCCTTTGGCCGGCAGTGCCGGGTCCGGCGTGCGGTTCTCGGCAATGGCCGCCACCAGTGCGCGCTGGGCGGGCATGATGATACGGAACACGTTGCCGACCATGATCGTGCCGATCACCGCCCCCACATGCAGGTAGGCGCCACGGCCGCTGAACACCTTGCTGAAGCCGTAGGCCGCCGCGATCAACAGCACGAACAGGATCAGGCCGAGCAGGGCAGGGCGCTTGCCCAGGGCCGAGTCGCAGAGAAAGGAGTAGATGAACCAGCCGGCGAACAGTGAGCCGATGCCCAGCAAGACGCCTTCGGTGCCGCTGAGGCTGCTGCCGGGGGCCAGCAGGTACAGGGTCGGGTTCCAGTAGAACACCACGCACAGCAGCGCGACGCCCGACATCCAGGTGAAATAGGCTTCCCATTTGAACCAGTGCAGGTTGTCCGGCATGGTCGGCGGGGCCAGTTTGTACTTTTCCAGGTGGTAGATACCGCCACCGTGGATGGCCCACAAGTCACCGGCCAGGCCGCTCTTGGGGTTGACGCGGTTGAGGTTGTTTTCCAGCCAGACGAAATAGAACGAAGCGCCGATCCAGGCGACGCCAGTGATCATGTGAACCCAGCGTACGCTCAGGTTCAGCCATTCCAACAGATGTGCTTCCACAGTCTTTACCTCTCGCCTGTCACCCTTGTTGTCGGGTGATCCGGCCTTCTCTTATTGGTGGGGGGCAAGGATCAAACGCTCATCCTCTTTGAAAAAATGCTCATCGCAGTTATTGCCTGTGCCACTGCGATCAACCACCAGGAAGTCATCCCGCTTTTCGATCGTCAGCACCGGGTGGTGCCAGACGCCGCGATGGTAATTGATGCCCTGCCTGCCGTTGGTGACGAAGGCGCGGACCAAGCCTGATACAGGTGCATCGCCAAGGGGCGCGACCACGATCAGAAAGGGGTTGCCGAGCAGCGGAATGAAGGCCTGGCTGCCCAGCGGGTGTCGTTCCAGCATGCACACGGTCAGCGGCATGTCCTGCGCGTCGGCGCGGAAAATGCTGATGATGGCGTGGTCCTCGGGCTGTGCCGTTTCGACTGTCGCCAGTTTGTGAAAGCGCATGGTCGACCCGTTGTTGATCATGAAGTGATCGCTGCCATCGGTTTCGATAACGTCTCCGAAAGGGGCGAAGGCTTCTTTGGTCAGGGGTTCGATCATCAGTGTGCGCATGGCTGTCTTCTTATCCGGATGCTGTGTTGGATCGTTCCCACGCTCTGCGTGGTAACGCTGCCCTGGACGCTCTGCGTCCGCTCTTGGTGACGCGGAGCGTCACGGGATGCATTCCCACGCGGAGCGTGGGAACGATCATGCGGTGCTATTTGGCAACCTTGCCCAATACGCGCAGACGGCTCACACCGCCATCCGGGAACACATTCAGGCGGATGTGGGTAATCGGCCCCAGCGCCTTGAGCTGCTCGGCGAAGGTGTGTTCGGCGTGCATTTCCAGCTTCTGCGCCGGCAGCAGTTCGCGCCAGAACAGCGATTGGGTCTCGATCTGGCTGTCGGTGCCGCCTTTGACGAACGCGCCCTGGATCGAGCAAGTGTCCGGGTAGTTGCCCTTGAAGTGCAGGGTGTCGACGATGATTTTTTCGATTTCGCCGGGGTGCCCCAGCGCGACGATCACCCAGTCGTTACCTGGCGTACGCCGACGCGCGGTTTCCCAGCCGTCGCCCATGTTGATGCCACGGCCCGGGTTGAGGATGTTGCTCATGCGCCCGAAGTGTTCATCGGAGCAGGCCAGGGCACGACCGCCATTGAGCGCGGCGGCCAGGTCGACCTGTTCGTTGTCGCCCACGGCGGACCAGTCGCGGAACGGCACGCCGTACACGCGCAGACGGGCCACGCCGCCATCCGGGTAGATGTTGAAGCGCAGGTGGCTGAACGCCTGCGCGTGGTTGATCTCGTGGTAGTGATGGCTGTTGCCTTGCAGTTCGACGGCCGACAGCACTTCCACCCATTGGGTGTGCTCGTCAGGCTCGCCCGAAACCAGGAAGCAGGCTTCCAGGGACGCCGATGGTGGGTAGTTGCCGGTGAAGAATGAAGTGTCGATGTCCACGCCTTTGATCGAACCCGGTACGCCGAGGCGGATCACCGCGCTGTCGTAGCCTTCGAAGCGCTTGCGGCGCGACTCCCAGCCGTCCATCCACTTGCCGTTATCATCGAAAACGCCCTCCTTCCACACAGCCGGAGTCGGCTGGAACAGGCGGTTGGCGTCGGCGAACCAGTCATCGGTCACGGAGATGATTTTGGTGCCCAGGCGGGCGTCGGCGAGGTTGACGAACTTCTCGAAAGGTACGGGTTGCGCTTTCATTCTTCTTGTCTGCCTTGGATAGAGTGGCTGGGGATGGTCGTTTAGAGGGTCAGTAAGCGGAACAGCGCGATCTTGTTGATCTCGTCCAGCGCGCACTTGAACTCGGCTTCAGTCGAGTTGTGGATGCGCGTTTCGAACGCGGCGAGGATCTGGTGCCGGTTGCTGCCTTTTACCGCCATGATGAAGGGAAACTTGAACTTGGCCTTGTAGGCCTCATTCAGCTCGGTGAAGCGCGAGAACTCTTCGGCCGTGCATTGGTGAATCCCCGCGCCAGCCTGTTCATCGGTGCTGGCTTGGGTCAGTTGGCCCTGGACGGCGGCGCGGCCTGCCAGGTCCGGGTGAGCGTTGATCAGGGCCAACTGGCTTTGATGATCAGCGCTCAACAGGATATCGCTCATGCGCTGGTGCAGGGTTTCGATCTGGTCGATCGAGGCGTCCTGGCCCAGGTCGTAGGCCTTTTCGGCGACCCATGGCGAGTGTTCGTAGATATCGGCGAAGGCCTGGACGAAGGCGTCACGGCTCAGGGTCGAGGGTGTCAGTGTTTGAAACGTGGTCATTTGGCGGCTCCCGTGAACGGGTGGGTTGCGTGCCAGTGACGGGCGATGTCGACGCGGCGGCTGAACCACACCTGTTCATGGCTTTTGGCGTATTCGATAAAGCGCTTGAGCGACGCCAGGCGCGCCGGGCGACCGATCAGGCGGCAGTGCAGGCCGATGGACAACATCTTCGGCGCCTCGGCGCCCTCGGCATACAGCACGTCGAAGGCGTCCTTGAGGTACTCGAAAAAGTCATCGCCCTTGTTGAAACCCTGCACCTGGGTGAAGCGCATATCGTTGGTGTCCAGGGTATAAGGGATCACCAGGTGCGGCTTGCCGTTAGGGGAGTTGGGTTCCCAGTAGGGCAGGTCGTCGTCGTAGGTGTCACAGTCGTACAGGAAGCCGCCTTCTTCCATCACCAGGCGCCGGGTGTTGGGGCCGGTGCGCCCGGTGTACCAGCCCAATGGGCGCTCGCCGGTCAGTTCGGTGAGGATGCGGATCGCTTCGAGCATGTGCTCGCGCTCCTGGGCCTCGTCCATGTACTGGTAGTCGATCCAGCGGTAGCCGTGGCTGCAGATCTCGTGGCCGGCGGCAACCATGGCGCGGATCACATCCGGGTGGCGCTGGGCAGCCATGGCCACGGCGAAGATGGTCAGCGGAATGTCGAATTGCTTGAACAGCTTGAGGATGCGCCACACCCCGGCACGGCTGCCGTATTCGTACAGCGACTCCATGCTCATGTTGCGCGCGCCTTGCAGCGGCTGGGCCGAGACCATTTCCGAGAGAAACGCTTCGGACTCTTTGTCGCCATGCAGGATATTGCGCTCGCCGCCTTCTTCGTAATTGAGTACGAACGACAGCGCAATGCGTGCCTTGCCCGGCCAATGAGGGTGAGGAGGGTTACTGCCGTAACCGATCAGGTCGCGTGGGTAGTCAGCGCTCACTGCAGTCTTCCTTCTTGTTCGTGGTAGCAGGTGTGTGTGGCGGCCGGGCAGTGGAAAGACTGGGTGGCGTCACAGCGATGAGTGATTGTATACAACTTATCGCAAACTTTGTAAGCCTGCATTTGTGCATTTTTTCTGAACAGTCTGTTTGCAAGAAACTTGCCTAAGTGGTCAGGTTAAAATGAAAAAGCCCACTGTAGGAGCGAGCTTGCTCGCGAAAACCCTGAGGGCGCCACTTTTTATCCTGAAAGCCCGCGTTATCGTTGGCGTTTTTCGCGAGCAAGCTCGCTCCTACAGTGGATGGGAGTGCTGTCGAATTTATTGTGTACAATTTCTGTGGAAAGTGTCTTAATCGGTCATCGCCGGCTTTTTCGCTGCCCTGAAAGAGTGCGGGTTGTTTTTCACTGACTTCAGGAGGCGCATGACGCCATGGGACGTTTGACCACTCATGTTTTGGACGCCGCGCATGGCTGCCCCGGCAGCGCGATCAAGATTGAGCTTTACCGCGTCGAAGGCGCGCAGCTTGCACTCGTCGCGACCGCGCTGACCAACGGCGACGGCCGCTGCGATGCGCCCCTGCTGCAAGGCGACGACTACCGCAGCGGTGTCTACCAGCTGCAATTCAATGCTGGTGATTACTACCGCGCCCGCGGTGTTCCGTTGCCCGAACCGGCCTTTCTGGATGTGGTGGTATTACGCTTCGGCATCAGCGCCGAGCAAGAGCATTACCATGTACCGCTGTTGATTTCGCCTTACAGCTACTCCACGTATCGCGGTAGCTGAGTCGTCACCTCGCTTCACACCCCCAATGCTCTTCGTTGGTTTTTCGCCCGCGCACACTGCGGGCTTTTTTTATTCTGACGGGGCTGCGCGCCACCCAACTATATAACGCACCGTTGGCGGCCCAGGTGCCTAGGCTCGGCTTTTCTGTACGGAACAGTCTGCCATGAGTACCGACAACACCGCTTGGTTGGCCGCTGAGGCCGCCGCGGCCCAAGCGCTTGATTTTGATGACCCGCAAACCTCTGAGTCGGAGCGTGACGCGGCGATTCGCATACTGTTGACCCGACGGCTCAACGCGGTCACGCAGCCCAGTCATGAAATCAATCGCTTGTGTGAAGCACAAACCAGGGCCAGAGAGGCGGCAAAATCCTTGAAAGGTTTGGTTGGGCGTGCGCCGCGGGTCCTGGGCATTATCCGCGGGGCCTTACGCAAGGCCTTCGCTCTGGACCCCGATACGCTGCTGTTCACCGAATCCCGACCGCCGCCCCTTCCCCGGAAGGTCAATAACCTGACCGAAAAAGCCCTGGCGCTTCTCATTGAGCCTGATGTGCCGCTCAACATTAACCAGTTCACTTCATTGTGCATCAAGGACCAACCTGCACGGGCGTTGTCGTTTACCGCCCGGGATGCGCTGGAACGCGTGAAGGCGTTGAAACTGCTCCGTCAGATTGAGGCGGCTGAACGAGATTATTGGCAGCAATTGGCCTATGGATCCTGGCTGACACGCAAGCAGCATTGGGTGCAGCTGCGAAAGTCGTTGTTCGCCGAGAATGCACTGCTCGCACATCGTGTTTACCAACTGTCGGATCGCGGCTTCGCCATGGTCCGCAACGTCATGGAGATTCCGGGCGCCGACGCGCGCCGCCGGGCGGGAGGGGAGTGGGCAAGTATTCAAGTGAGCGGACTGGCGTGGCCTGGCACCAATCAGGCGCTGGTGCCTGTGCCGGGTGCTTTGCATATTTATCGTGATGACATCGCGGGGGACTCACCCCACGTGATTTACCTGCCCGGTCTGACTCGCGAGTTTTACGAGTTCAGTTCCTGGTACCGAATGCAATGTGATTTGCCAATGCTGGTCAATGGCCCGTTGAGCCAGGTGCTTTGGCAGTGTTTGCCACTGCGTCGTTGGCATGAACTGTGTGACATGCCAAGCGCGGTGCCCCTGGCGTTCACTCTTCAGCTTATCGGTGTGCACCAGGAGGATGCGTTGCTCGCCAGTGCAACCGAGCTGCTGGAGGGTCAGTGGGATAACGAGGTGGCCTGTGCCTTGTCGATCAACCCTGCGGCAGTGGGCGTTCAAGGTGCGGGGACGTTCAGCGCTCCCGATGTGAAACGCTTGCTCAAGTTCATCGAAAAGGGCCGCCGCAGGCTGGCACGCAGCCTGTTGCTGGGAAAGGCCCTGGACGCCTTGCCGGAATGGGATCGTCAGCGTCGCAGCCATGAGATTGTGTGTGCAAGCCTGACGTCGGACCTCGCCTTCAAGACCCGTGAAGCGCAACTCAAACGTTACGAAAAAGGCCTGATGGCGTTGTTGGATCCGACGGATATGGGCAAAAGCAACCAGCCCTATCAGGACTTCTTAAGCCTTGAACAGCGTTGGCAGGAACACGTGAGTGCAGCGAGTCAATGGGCTCATGGCCCGCACGAGCGCATGTTTCAGAAGGCGTTCTGGCTTGAGCAGCCTTTGGGTACGTCTAATCGCGGTTCATTGGTGGAGACGGCCCTGCGCCGGGCTTTGCTCCTGGAAGCCCAGATGCTGCAGCAGTTGAGCCTATTGCCTGCCGCGCACCTGAAGCGATTGAACACGGTGTTGAGTGAGTCTTGGGTCCCCGGCGACAACGCAACGGATACCTGTGTATTGCAGGTAACCGTCGGCAGTGAGTCCGGGCCTTCGTACCCGTTGCTGGGCGCGTTGCTCGTGACCACCCATGAGGCCCAGGCTTACCCGGATCGGCCACACTCAGTGTTGTTATACGTGATAGGTCTGTATGGCGGGCTTGTGCCCTTTGATAGCCTGAACGCTTTTGCCAAGGGCCTGAATGCCAGCCTGAAAAGCCGCGATGGCTCCGTGTTGTGGCGCTGCATCGGACGTGATCACCGCGCGGCGGCGCGGCGCTGGGTCCATGGGGTGCCCAAGGACACGCCATTGGGAGTGAGCTACGAGGCCATCAAGCGCACGATGCTCAAGGACCTGTTCATTAAACTGATGCAACATTACGTTGCGTTGAACAAGCGTGTGGGCACGGGTGTCCGGTTGTTCAGTGAGGTGAGCGATCCGCAGTTAAGCCGTATGTTGCTGGCCCGGGAGTTGTTCGAGTGCCTGCAAGTACCGGCCAATGATGCTCGCACCCTGGCACTGGCCAATATCAACCTGCTGCAGGTCGCCGCCACTCAGGCCAAAAAACTCCCGTCGTGGTTGGGTAGTGCCTCAACCCGTAAGCGAAAGCACTACAGACGGTTGTCACGCCGTTATCTGACGAATGCCTTTGCGGTGGAGCGCAAACTATGGCTGGACTTGCCGAGCCTGGAGTCATTCGCCCGGACTGCGTTGATTGCGCGATTGACCCAGGACGGGGTTTGCCCGCAGCTGGATATCGACACGCCTCTGTTTGATATGCCCGATGATGTCAGTTCCCAATTGTGCAGCTGGTCGAGCCAGTGCGCAGTGGGCGATCGCGATATAAAAATGGTCGTCAGCCAACGGCGAACGACCTTCAGTCTCCTGCAATTGGCGTTGCACAACCTCGACCCCAAGGCGCCCTGGACCCGCTGGCGGTTGAACCGGGCAAAATGGCTGGAGCCGGCCTGGAAAGAGCGCTTGAGCGTGCGTTATCTGATCGACACCCTGTCTTCGCTCGATCTGGGTGGCGAGTACGACAAGTTGATCATCAAAGCATTTTATCCGTCGGCGTCTGCTCAGGCCACGTCCCCAGGCCTCTCGCAGGCCCTGATCTATAGGGCTTTGCAACAGCGTGCCCACATGCAGCTGTACTCTGCAGCCCAGCAAGGCTTGAGTGATAAAGCCCAGCGTCTGTTTACCCTGGCGATGGCAGCCCGGTCGGCAAGTGACCTGAAAAAAGAGGGGTTCGACCTACAGTTGGCGGTTCTGCGGCTGATGGATGCTGCCCCGGCACATGATCGGCACATCGCCGGCCTGTTATTTATTCATGACCAGTCCTCAGGGCTCTGTGTGGTGTATTGGCCCATGGCGGCGGCCAGCCAGGTGATTGTCGCCTATGCCAGTTTGGGCGAAGCGCAGAAGGCCTTGAATCTTGTCGGTGCACGGCCCGAAAACCAGAAGGCGTTGGCGCGTCAGGTGGCGCCTGGCTGGGAGGCGCAGGCGCTGGACAGTTACCCCGGTGAAGACCTGCAGGTACTGCCTCGCGAGCAACACTCGCTTCAGCCAGTCCTGCCCGCCTTCTATAGTGCGTTTACTGAGATCGTGAAGTTTTTCGCGGCCCCGCCAAAGACGCCGGGGGTAGACCCGGCCAGTGTCGAGGCGTTGATCAAAGAGCAGATTGAGTCGCAGCCTGAACGTTGGTTAGCGGCTGCACCCACCCACTCGGGTAATGCCATGGCGTTGTTGGCCCATGCGCAGGTGTTCGATCTGCAACGTCGTACCCAAGCCCAATCCCAGTCTTCCCAAGCACTTGAGCACTACCGCGAGCTACGTTTGGGGGAACAGCGCGACGCGACGATTCGCGGTCTGCTGGGTTTTGTCCCGGTGCTGGGCGTTGGCGTCAGCCTTTATGAAATGCTGCTTGCCGCGCGGCGCTTTCATTTCAGCGGGTCAGCCCATGACGCTGTGGATGTGGTGTTCTTGACGATGATGGCATTCATAGACGTGCTGACATCCTTTGCGCCCTCCTCAAAAGGCGCGCGCGTTTCGCGTGGCGCTCTGGGGCGTTTGCATCGTCATCAACGAATCCTCCCGGGTACACATGCCGGCCTGAAACCGTCACCGATCAAACCACCTCATCTGCTGAACCACTTCCAGTCCTTTGGCAGTTTGGACGGGGCCGTTGAACTGGCGGGGCCGGGCGGTAAAGGTCGGTATGTGAAAGAGGGCCAGCAGTTTATCCGCGAGGGTAAAGATGTTTACCGGGTATACACACGCGAGAACGACCGGGGGCTGCGCCTGAAAAATAGCCAGGGCGAAGATGAGCTGATTCTACACATCGAGCAGCCCCATGAATGGCTGCTGGGGGCGGATGCGCCACAACCGGGCCCCAGTTCCGGCGTCCTCAGCCCGTGGAGAGTGCCTGGGCCGCAATCCGACTGGAACCCCTCCAGGGCCTCGCGCGATGCTGTGCCAAACACGATTCTGCAATCAGTCTCGACGGCTACCCATTGGCAGCAGTGGCGCATTCCACCTCATGAGGTAGGGCCGATATCGCATTCTCCGTCTGCCGGGGTGTTCCATATTGCGCAGGATGCGCGCGGATACCCTCACAATGTCCTTCGGGCGGCTCCCCCCAATTCCGGCCTGATGGATCCGGCGAGCAGTTATTTCAGGCTGCTTCCCGAGGGCAATTCGGCTCCATCGAATGGCATTCAGTTTATTTACAAAAATGAGCCGCTGGTTTCGTTGGCGGGGGTGGACATTGAGCGCTGGACGACGACGGCGCTGCTTGAGCAGCCTCTTCCGGTGTCATATGTTCAAGCCCGTGAATGGCGGGTCCATGCCCCACTGTTCGACAGGCCTTTGACGGACTACGTGAGTTCGTCCTTCCCCACCATGACCCGCCATAGCCGGGCATTCACCGTCGAGAGGGTGATTGAGTTATCAGGTCCAAAGCGCCCGGCAACGGCCGGTCATATGCTCAACGTGCGTGCGGCGATCGACGATTGGCTACCCACACGCCCTGCCAAGCCAGGCCAGACGGATGATTTGCTGCGCCTATTGCGTCCTCACGATCTGGATCGAGAGTTCATACACATCGGTTACGATGGCAAGGCGCCTGGTTTCACGCGGGTAGACTTCACGGTCAGGCCAGACCCTAAGCTCCAGCGCGGTGGTAAAGCGGTTGTGGCCGATAGGCAGACTGCGCAAATCGCGGCAGTCAAGGCAGTGCTGACGTCGCAGGGCTTCGATTTTCGGGATATCTCGGTGACACGCTACGGGAAAAAAACCGTACAGGAATTGATCGCTACCCATCCCAACTCTCCAACCCAACTGTATTACGTGGCCTTCCAGTGGGTTGAAAAGGGCAGCATCAAAATCGGTGCCAGGCTTGATAATCGCTGGTTCCACGCAGACCCGTCATTACCCGTCGAGGTGAAAACCGCACTGCAGGAAAATCGTCTGGTTCGGATAATGGCGGGCATTCAGTGGCCTACCTTTGGGGAAGTGCCTCCAAGCGTTTACTTCATCAAACTGGTCCCTATCGATTAATCAGCGATACCGCCCCGGCGCCGCCGAACAGCGCGGCGCTGATACGGTTGAACCAGCTCTGGCCCGAACCGCTGCGCAAGTAACGCGCTGCGCCATGGGCACCCAGGCCGTAGGCCAGCTTGCACAGCAGGTCGAGCACCGTCCAGGTGGCGATCATGGTCAACAACTGTGGCAGGAAAGCCTGCTGGCTATTGAGAAACTGCGGCAGGAAGGCCGCGAAAAACAGAATGTCCTTAGGGTTGCTGGCACCCAGGACAAAGGCCCGGCCAAATAGCGTGCGGAACCGGGGTGTTGCCGTGGCCGCAGGCATTACGGCGCCCCGGTTCGGTTGGCGCGATTGCTGCCAGCTCTGCCAGGAGAGATAAAACAGATAGGCCGCGCCGACGATTTTCAAGGCACTGAACAGCTGTTCCGAGGCCAGCAACAAGGCCCCCAGACCCAAGGCCGAAGCACTCAACAGGCAGATCGACGCAAACACTCCGCCCAAAAACGCCGGGTACGAGCGGCGCAGGCCGTAGTTGAGGCTGTTGCTGATCATCAGCAGCGACAGTGGCCCTGGAATCAGGATCACGATCAATGCAGCCCCACTGAACAGCAGCCAGGTATCCAGGGTCATCATTTGCTCCTTTTATAAAAATACGAACTTCGCAATGAAAATCGCGCACAACACCCACAGGCTGACGGAAATCTCGCGGTACTTGCCGGTGCCGGCCTTCAGCGCCACATAGGTGATGAACCCCAGCGCAATGCCGTCGGCGACCGAAAACGTCAGCGGCATCATGATCGCGGTGACGATCGCCGGAATGCTGTCGGTGGCTTCATCCCAGTTGATATGCGCCATGCTCGCCATCATCAGCATTGCCACGTAGATCAGCGCGCCGGCGGTGGCGTAGGCGGGAATCATGCCGGCCAGCGGCGCGAAGAACATCGCCGCCACAAACAGCACGCCCACCGTTACCGCCGTCAGCCCGGTACGGCCACCGGCTGCCACACCGGCGGCGCTTTCCACGTAGCTGGTCACGGGCGGTACGCCGACCATGGCGCCGAATACACTGGAGGCACTGTCGGCCTTCAGCGCGCGGGACAGGTTGTCGATCTTGCCATCGGCGTTCACCAGGCCCGCACGTTGCGCAACGCCCATCAGTGTACCTGCGGTGTCGAACATGTGTACAAAAAGAAAGGCAAATACCACGCTGATCATGCTCACATTGAACACACCCATCACGTCCATGGCCATCCAGGTCGGCGCCAGGCTCGGTGGGGTGGAGAGAATGCCGTTGTAATGCACCAGGCCCAGGCCCCAGCCGGCCAACGTGACGGCGATGATGCTGATGAGGATCGCGCCGAACACGCGGTGATAGCTGAGAATGGCGATCAGCAGGAAACACACCGCCGCCAGCAGCGGCGCGGGCTCGTGCAGGGAGCCGAGCTTGATCAGGGTCGCCGGGCTGTCGACGATGATCCCGGCGGTTTTCAGACCGATCACGCCGAGGAACAGGCCTACCCCAGCGCCCATGGCGTGGCGCAGGCTCACGGGAATACTGTTGAGCAGCCATTCACGGATGCGCGACAGGGTCAGGATCATGAACAGCACGCCGGAGATAAACACCGCACCGAGGGCGGTCTCCCAGTGGTAGCCCATGGTGCCAACCACGGTGTAGGTGAAAAACGCGTTCAGGCCCATGCCCGGTGCCAGGCCCACCGGCCAGTTGGCGTACAGGCCCATCAACAGGCAGCCCAGCGCGGCGGCGATGCAGGTGGCGACGAACGCCGCACCATGGTCGATGCCCGCATCGGCCATGATGTTGGGGTTGACGAAGATGATGTAGGCCATGGTGATGAAAGTGGTAAGGCCGGCGATCAGCTCGGTCTTCACTGTGGTGCCATGCAAGCGCAGTTTGAACAGGCGTTCGAGCCAGCCGTGGTGCGGCGGGCTGAGGTCCAGGGTGGGGGCTTCGGTTTTGCGGCTATCCACAGCGCGTACTCCTCAATCGTTTTATTGTTATTTCCAGCGCCGGTCACATGAGTGGGCAGCAGCGCTTTGAGGTACCGGCGAGTTTTGTTGACTGATAGGTCAGGAACTCGCACGAAGCGAATTATGCTTTTGTATACAAATAAAGCAAATAATGTTTTCGATTATCTGCGCAGAAAGGGATGAAAGGCCGTCCACCACGGCAGTCGGACGGATTTATTCTGCGCAGCGCCTTGAAACAAACCGTGGATAGCCGCACTTTGTGGGCGCAGGCGTTCGTTTCGGGCGCGTCAAGCGGCATAAGGGGAGCCCATGTACAAGGTTTATGGCGATTACAAATCGGGCAACTGCTACAAGATCAAATTGATGCTCAACCTGTTGGGCATCCCGTACCAATGGATCGATATCGATATTCTCAAGGGCGACACCCAGACCCCTGAGTTCCTGGCGAAGAACCCCAACGGCAAGATTCCGGTGCTGGAGCTTGAAGATGGCACCTGCCTGTGGGAGTCCAACGCGATCCTCAACTTTCTCGCCGATGGCAGCGACTTCCTGCCCAGCGAGCCGCGCTTGCGTACCCAAGTGTTGCAGTGGCAGTTCTTCGAGCAATACAGCCACGAACCGTATATTGCCGTGGCGCGGTTTATCCAGTTTTACCTGAACATGCCGCAGGATCGTCTTGAGGAATACAAGACGAGCCACAAGGGCGGTTACAAGGCGTTGAGGGTGATGGAGCGCCAGCTGCAAGCCACGCCGTATCTGGTGGGCGAGCACTATTCGATTGCCGATATCGCGTTGTATGCCTACACCCATGTGGCCCATGAAGGCGGGTTTGATCTGGCGCCGTATCCGGCGGTGCAGGCGTGGCTGCAGCGGGTGGCCAGTCATCCTCGGCATGTCCCGATGCTGGACTGATCATGCAATCAAAAGGTGGGGGCAAGCCCTGATGTAGGAGCGAGCTTGCTCGCGAAAAACGTCAACGATAACGCGTGCTTCCTGAATGAACGCGGTGCCTGTGAGTTTTTCGCGAGCAAGCTCGCTCCTACAGAGGGTGGTGATCGCTAAGCCCTCTGCGACCATTTAGCTCAATGGCGAGTCAGATAACTCTTTATTTAGCAGGTCAAAGCAGCGCTGTGCTGCCGGGCTTAACGCCATCCCACTGCGAGTGATCAACCCGATCTCCCGGTTCACTCCAGGATGATCGATCGTGATCCGCTGCAACCCCTCCAGGCTGTCCGCCGCCGACTCCGGCAGCACACTGATCCCCAACCCTTGGCGCACCAACGCCAATACCGTCGACATGTAGTTGGCTTCCATGCCCGCGTTCAGCGTCAGTCGTGTCTGGTCGAACAGCGCGTCTACTTGCTCGCGCACGCTGCTGTCGCGTCCGGTCAGGATGATCGGTTGGTCTGCCAATTGCGCCAGGGTCAGTGACCGATAGCGCGTCAGTCCATGGTTCAATGGCACAAACGCGCACAGCCGGTCATTCAACACCGGCACGAAGTCCAGGCCATGACTCAGGCGCGCACTCACGCCGATGCCGAAATCCACCTCGCCGGAACGCACCTGGGCATGAATGCGATGGGCCACCAGGTCATGCAGGCGCACTTCAATCCCGGCGAAGCGCTCGCGAAACAAGCGCAACACCGGCGGCAGGCTGCCGGCGCACACCGAGGGCAGGGCGGCGAGGGTGACCACACCCCGGCGCAGGGCGGCGAGGTCACGCGAGCCGGTGACGATGTTGTCCAGGTCCAGCAGCAATTTTTCCATGGGGCCACGCGCCTCCTGGCCGGCGGCGGTGATGCTCACGTGGCGCGGGCTGCGGTCGAGCAGGGCGACGCCCAGCCAGTCTTCCAGTTGTTGCACCTGCACGGTGAGGGCTGACGGAGACAGATGCAGCTCGTTGGCGGCCTTGGTGAAACTGCCGGTACGGGCGACAGCGAGGAAGGCCTGGATGTGCTGGATGCTATTTTTCATGAGGTCACTTCGTTTTGTTTTTCCGAACGTGCTATGCCGAATATTCCAATTTACAAAGACTAACCCGCTTCCAATACTCCAGGGAAAACAATAACCGGCCACCAAGGCCGCTCTGGAGTACCCCATGCTTGCAACCCTGGGCGTCATTACCATCCTCTGCCTGCTCGCCGCTGTAATGAGCAAGCGTCTCTCGCCCCTGGTGGCCCTGATTGCCTTGCCGATCATCGCCGCGTTGATCGGTGGGTTCGGCCTGCAAACCAGCGGGTTCATCATCACTGGCATCAAGAACGTCGCCCCGGTCGTTGGCATGTTTGTGTTTGCGATCCTGTTCTTCGGGATCATGACCGACGCCGGCATGCTCGACCCGATCATTGATCGCATCCTGCGCACGGTCGGCACGCGTCCTACACGGATTGTCGTCGGCACCGCGACCCTGGCGCTGCTGGTGCACCTGGACGGCTCCGGCGCGGTGACCTTTCTGGTGACGGTGCCGGCGATGTTGCCGTTGTACACCCGGCTGGGCATCGACAAGCGCATCCTGGCCTGCGTCTGTGCGATGGCCGCCGGGGTCAACTTCCTGCCGTGGACCGGGCCCGTGCTGCGCTCGTCCGCGGCGTTGCATGTGCCGGTGGCGGACCTGTTCCAACCGCTGATCCCGGTGCAGATCGTCGGGCTGATCTTTGTGTTCGCCTGCGCCTGGTGGCTGGGTCATCGGGAAGAAAAACGCCTGGGCCTGGGCGCCGGTTCCAGCGTCGACGCGGTGCCGCAACGGGTGCTCAGTGACGACGATATCAAGCTGCGCCGTCCACGGCTGTTCTGGGTCAACCTGATGCTCACTCTGCTGGTGATGGTGGTGATGATCGCCGGCTGGGTCGACCCGGTGGTGATGTTCATGCTCGGCACCGTCGTCGCGTTGTGCATCAACTACCCCAATGTCGACGCCCAGCGCGCGCGTATCGACGCCCATGCCAAAACCGCCCTGACCATGGCCAGCATCCTGCTCGCCGCCGGCGTGTTCACCGGCATCATGCAAGGCACCGGCATGCTCAAGGCGATTGCCGAAGTGGCGGTGGCGCAGATTCCCGCCGGCCATGGCAAGTTGATCCCGCCGGTGGTCGGCTTTATTTCCATGCCGTTGAGCATGTTGTTCGATCCCGATTCCTACTATTTCGGCGTGATGCCGGTGATCGCCGAAGTCGGCAAGGCGCTGGGCGTCGACCCGCTGCAAGTGGCCCAGGCCTCACTGCTGGGCGTGCACACCACCGGTTTCCCGGTCAGCCCGTTGACCCCCGCGACCTTCCTGCTGGTGGGTCTGTGCAAGATCGAACTGGCCGATCACCAGCGCTTCACCATTCCTTTTCTGTTTGCCGCGTCGGTGCTGATGACCCTGACCGCGCTGCTTTTGGGCGTTATCTAAGAGGAGTTATCTGAGATGAAAATTTTGCGCATCGGCGCCGGCGCCGGCTACTCCGGTGACCGTATCGAACCCGCCGTGGAACTGGCCGAACAGGGCGACCTGGATTACCTGGTGTTCGAATGCCTGGCCGAACGCACCATTGCCCTGGCGCAACAGGCGCGTATCAGCGATCCGGCAGGCGGCTACGACCCCTTGTTGAGTGAGCGCATGCAGCGGGTGCTGCCCTTCGTCGGGCGGCAACCGGGCCGCCGTCGTCTGCGCGTGATCACCAACATGGGCGCGGCCAACCCGGTGTCGGCCGCCGCCGAAGTGCGGCGCATTGCCGGTGAACTGGGGGTGAACCTCAAGGTGGTGGCCGTGGTGGGCGACGACGTGTTGCAGGCGTTGCGGCCCGAGCAGTGGCTGGACAACGGCCAGACCGTGGGCGCACTGGGTGAACGGCTGGTTTCGGCGAATGCCTACCTGGGCGTGGAGGGCATCCTTGAGGCCCTGCGCGCTGACGCCGATGTAGTGATTACGGGGCGTGTGGCCGACCCGTCATTGTTTCTCGCGCCGCAGATGTTTGAATTCGGCTGGGCCGCCGACGATTGGCAGCGCCTGGGCAGGGGCACCCTGGTCGGGCATTTGCTCGAGTGTGCGGGGCAGGTCAGCGGTGGTTATTTCGCCGACCCAGGCCGCAAGGATGTGGATGACCTGGCACGCCTGGGCTTTCCATTGGCCGAGGTCGACGCCGACGGACATGCCTTGATCACCAAGGTGGCGGGCTCCAGTGGACAGGTCAGCCGCGCCACCTGCAGCGAGCAATTGATCTACGAAGTGCACGACCCGCAAGCGTATCTGACCCCGGATGTCACGGCCGACTTTTCACGGGTGGGCTTTGTCGAGGAGGGCATTGATCGGGTGCGTGCCCAGGGTGCCGACGGTCGTGCCCGGCCTGAACAGCTGAAGGTCAGCGTCGGTTATCTGGACGGCTGGATCGGTGAGGGGCAGATGTCCTACGGCGGTCCGGGCGCTGTCGCACGGGCGCAATTGGCGCGGGATGTAGTGCTCAAGCGTCTGGAACTGACCGGCGTGAAGATGCAGGACGTACGCGCCGAGTTGATCGGCATGGACTCATTGCACGGGCCGCGCAGCCTCGTTGAGCCCTGGGAGGTGCGCCTGCGCGTCGCTGCTCGTTGCGAGGCGCGCGCTGACGCCGTGCGCGTCGGTAACGAAGTGGAAACCCTCTACACCAACGGCCCGGCCGGCGGTGGGGGAGCGAGCAAGAGCGTGCGCCAGGTGGTGGCGGTGGCGTCGTTGTTATTGCCCCGTGGCGACGTCAAACCGAGGATTGAAGGATGAAACTGCACACGCTGGCCCATTCCCGCACCGGGGACAAGGGCGACACGTCGAACATCTCGATCATTGCGTATCGCGCCGAAGACTATCCGTGGCTGTGCGAACAACTGACGGCCGAGCACGTGGCCGAGTTCTTTGCCGATTTGCTGGAGCCCGGCGCTGCGCCGGTCCGGCGTTATGAACTGCCCAATGTGCAGGCGCTGAATTTTGTGTTGCCGGGCATCCTGCGCGGCGGCGTGACCCGCTCGCTGGCGCTGGATGCCCATGGCAAATGTCTTGGGTCGGCGTTGCTGGACCTGGAGTTGCCAGCAGCGAACTGAATGTGGGAGGGGCTTGCCCTAATGCCAGTCAGTTAGCGCAGATTCCCTGTGGGAGGGGGCTTGCCCCCGATAGCGGTGGGTCAACCAACATCAGTGTTTGCTGGGCCGACGTCATCGGGGGCAAGCCCCCTCCCACAATGGATCTGCGCAGGTTTGTCAGATCGCGGCGAAGCGCTTGTCCAGGTAATCAATGATCACCTTTGAGTCATACATCCAGGTAGTCTGGCCGTTGTCTTCGATGCGCAGACACGGCACCTTGATCTTGCCGCCTTGCTCCAGCAGAGTCTGGCGATCCTGCGCATTGTTTTTCGCGTCCTTGAGCGCCACCGGCACATTCAGGCGATGCAGGGTACGACGGGTCTTCACACAGAACGGGCAGGCATGGAACTGATACAGGGTCAGGCCTTTGGCCGCTTCATTCACCTGCGCCTGTTGTTCGGCGGGCCGCTGCTTTTTGCGCGGACGGGTCAGGAAGTCGCCGGCGATGATGATCTGGCCGAGGCCTACTCGAAGTGCTTTGACGAACATGGCTGAAAGCCTCTTGCCCATGGAGAAGGGGTCGCAGCTTACCTGAATTTTACGGACGAAAAAAAACCGGCGATGAACGCCGGCCTTTTCCTGCACAGCCGTTTACTTGATCAGGCTGAGAAATTCGCTGCGGGTGGCCGCGTTTTCACGGAACTCACCGAGCATCACCGATGTAATCATCGACGAATTCTGTTTTTCCACACCGCGCATCATCATGCACATGTGCTTGGCCTCGATCACCACCGCCACGCCGAGGGCGCCGGTCACTTCCAGCACCGCATCAGCGATCTGGCGGCTGAGGTTTTCCTGGATCTGCAGGCGACGCGCATACATATCGACGATCCGCGCGACCTTCGACAGGCCCAGCACTTTGCCGCTCGGGATGTACGCCACGTGGGCCTTGCCAATAAACGGCAGCAGGTGGTGTTCGCACAGCGAGTACAACTCGATGTCCTTGACCAGCACCATTTCGCTGTTGTCGGAGCTGAACAAGGCGCCATTGGTGACTTCTTCGAGCGTCTGTTCATAACCGCGGCAGAGGTACTGCATTGCCTTGGCGGCACGCTTTGGCGTGTCGAGCAGACCCTCGCGGGAGACGTCCTCGCCGAGTTGGCCGAGAATCGCGGTGTAGTTTTGTTCCAATGTCACAGGACTGTTTCCGTATGGGTTTCAGAGCGGTACGGTGTATGCCTGTACCAATATGAAGCGTTATTACCGCGCGGATATCGCAGTGTGCGCTGGTGATTGGCGCACATAGTAGCGTAGGTACGGCGACAGGTGTATTCCCGCACGAAGCCGATGTTAAAGTCGGCCTCCAGTGAGGAGTATGTGATGACGCCACGGGAACGAAGTATCGCAGAGCGTGCCGTTGGCTTCGCCAAGGCGAATCGCACACGAATTGCCAGGGATTTGGCCTGCTTGACTCGCTATCCCGGTGAAGAATATCCCGTCTCGGTTTTTATGGCGGGTTCTCCTGGCGCCGGTAAGACTGAGGTCTCGAAGTCCTTTGTCAATCTGATGGAGGCGCATGGGGCCAAAACGCTTCGTATCGACCCTGACGACTTCAGGGATTATTTTCCTGAGTATAACGGTGCGAATTCGAGCCTGTTTCAGCGCGGCGTAACCATTATGGTGGAGCGGGCCATCGACCTCGTTTATCAGCAGCGACAGTCATTTCTTCTGGATGGGACTCTCGCGAATCTCGACGTTGCGCGAAAAAACATCCAGCGTGCGCTCGGCAAGAAACACCGCTCAGTGCAAATCATGTATGTGTATCAAAAGCCGGAGCTGGCATGGGAATTTGTGCTTGCACGGGAAGCCGTTGAAGGCAGGAACATCCCTTGCGTGGAATTCGTTCGCCAGTTCTATGCATCCAAGGCGACGGTGTGCCAATTGAAGCGCGAGTTTCTGGAAAAAATCCAGGTCGATGTGATTCTCAAGAATACTGATGGGAACGACGCCGAGATTGGCATCGACCTTTCAACTGACGAAATTGACGAACTGGTCAGGCAGCCCTACCATCCTGAACAACTTGAGCAAATATTGACCGGAGTAGCCTCATGAAAGGCGAAATTACGGACGCAATAGAAAAATATCCTTCCACAACCATGTCCGACTTTTTCCGAAGCTGTTCGGTAGAGGAGAGGCGGGCGGTCTATCGAAGCGCAGCCAATACTGCAATCACGATGCAAAAAGCCGTCATCTCACTGGCAAGAGAGAAAAAAGCTAGAGAGTTCGCCGGCGAATAAAAGCCCCGTCCTCCTGATTGACAGCCCAGCCTGAGTGCTGGGCTTTTTATTGGTTACTCGTCGCGCCCCTCCATCATGGTGCGCTTGAGCATCACATACACCGCGCCGGCCCCGCCGTGGCGGGCCTGGCAGGAGGTAAAGCCGAGCACCTGGGTGTACTGGCGCAGCCAGGTGTTGACGTGGCTCTTGATCATCGGCCGCTTGCCGTCCAGCCGCACGGCCTTGCCGTGGGTGACTCGCACGCAGCGGATTTCGAACTTGGTGGCTTCGGCGAGGAAGGCCCATAGGGTTTCCCGCGCTTTTTCCACGGTCATGCCGTGCAGGTCGAGGCTGCCCTCGAACGGGATCTGGCCGGCCTTGAGCTTGCGCATCTGGCTTTCCTGCACCCCATCGCGGGCCCACATCAATTCATCTTCGGGGCCGACGTCGATCACGAACTGATCCGACAAGCCATCCACGGTGGTGGCATCGGTGCGCACGGTGGCGGCCTGGCGCAGCTTGGCGATTTGCGCCCGGTCAGCCTTGGGTTTGCCGGTGTCGGCGCGGTCGTGCTTGATCGGCTTGACGCCGCGCAGCTCGTTCTTGAACAGGGAAAAGTCGTCGTCTTGCATGTCAGCCTCCGCGAAGGGCGGGCAGTTTACCTAAATCGCGGCGGCTGCGGCGCGTCGAATACTATCCAAGCGCCATTAGTCGTGCTTTTTCATCAGGTGCGAGGCGATATTCAACGACAACGGCTGGCGCATTTTCCGACGGCTGCGGCGCCAGAGCCATACCCCCAACCACAGCACCAACAGGCCGATCCCCAGCAGGATCGCTGAACCGCCAGGGCTGGCATTCAGCTCGCCGAGTGCCGGCGAATGCCCAAACAGACCGGCGCCACCAGCGCCAGCCAACAGCAGACCTACGATCGCCAGCAGCGCGGCAATGCCCGCCACCAGGCGCAGACGCCAATTGCTCGGGCCCTTGGGGCGCAAGCGACGAGCATCAAAACCATCGGATATCTTCATTCCGACCTTTCCTCCAGGGTATCGGCCCTTCGACCGGAAGATACACAGGTTGTTCCTGTGCCCGGGGCAAATGCGCGAAATGAGCAGGCCTTGCGGATGAGCGGGGCAATGAACATGGGCACACCGCTCATCACAGAGACGATCAGATCAGATCTTTGGTCAACGCCAGGGTCGCGAAGTTGTCGGCCATGATGGCCATTTCGGTTTGCTGCACATGTTCGGCACTGAGCACGCCACCTTTGCAGGGCAAGTCGCGTGTCGCGCAGGCATCTTCCACCAGGGTGCAGCGAAAGCCGAGGTTCTTGGCGGCACGTACCGTGGTGCTGACGCTTGAATGACTCATGAATCCGCAGACGATCAGGTCCAGCGAACCCAGGTCCTGCAGGTGTTTCTCCAGGCCGGTGCCGTGAAAGGCGCTGGGCAGCAGCTTGCCGATAATGGTTTCGTCGCCTTCAGGCTCAAGGCCAGGGATGAATTCGCCGCGCTCGCCTTGCGGATCGAACAGGCCGCCGACGGTGCCCAGGTGGCGCACATGCACGATCGGGCGTCCGGCGTTGCGCGCAGCGGTCACCAGTTGCTTGATGTTGCCGACCGCCGCGTCCATGCCCGAGAGGGCGAGTGGGCCGCTGAGGTATTCCTTCTGGGCGTCGATGATCACGAGGGTCGCATGGGCAAGGTTGGCAGCTGCGTAACCACGACCGCTGATTTGAAACATCGTCTTTGGAACGGACATTCTGGGGCTCCTGTCAGGGGGGCTTTTGCGCCATTGTCCACTGGCTGAGCGGTTCTGTGAATCGCTACCAGCGTAAGGTACGCCGTTGCTGGCGTGCAGCCATGTCAAGGGGGTGGCTTGTTTAAGTCATTAGGGTGGATTTGGATGAAATCCGACATGCGGCAGCGGTATTTCGTACATCGTCGGTACAGATGAACGCTGTTAGAATCGCCAGTCGTTTTTTCCAGGAGTCTGCCCCGTGATCACTTCCCGCCTGCGCACTTTGCGCGACCATATCCGTTGGGCTGTCAGCCGTTTCCATGGGGAAGACCTGTTTTTTGGCCACGGCACCGACAATGCCTGGGACGAAGCCCGGCAACTGGTGCTCGGCGCCCTGCATCTGCCATGGGAAATTGCCGACAGCTACCTGGACTGCAATTTGGAAGAAGAGGAAATTTCCCATGTGCAGCGTTTGCTGCATCGGCGCATCCATGACCGCGTGCCCACGGCCTACTTGCTCAAGGAGGCCTGGTTCTGCGGCATGTCGTTTATCGTTGACGAGCGCGTGCTGATTCCGCGCTCACCGATTGGCGAGTTGATCGAAAACCGCTTCGAACCCTGGCTGGCCCAGCCGCCGGCGCGCATTCTCGACTTGTGCACCGGCTCCGGTTGCATCGGCATCGCCTGTGCCTACGAATTCCCCGAGGCCGAGGTGGTGCTGGGTGACTTGTCCTTCGAAGCCCTCGAAGTGGCCAACCAGAACATCGAGCGCCACGGCGTCGATGAGCGCGTCTATACCGTGCAGGGCGACGGCTTTGACGGGCTGCCGGGTCAGCGCTTCGATCTGATTGTGTCCAATCCGCCGTATGTGGACGCCGAAGACTTCGCCGATATGCCGGATGAATACCAGCACGAACCTGAGCTGGGCCTGGCTTGCGGTGACGACGGCTTGAACCTGGTACGGCGGATGCTGGCCCAAGCGGCGGACCACCTGGCCGAGAAGGGTTTGCTGATCGTTGAAGTGGGCAACAGCCAAGTGCATGTTGAAGCGCTGTACCCGGAAGTGGATTTCGCCTGGCTGGACTTCCAGCGCGGGGGGCATGGGGTGTTCATGCTCACGGCTGAGCAGTGCCGGGCGCATCAGGCAATCTTCGCCGCCCGCGTTTAACTCGGTCAATGTGGGAGGGGGCTTGCCTCCGATGGCGGCCTCAGAGCCGACCAGGATTTTGTGTCGATCCTGGCCCAACTGTGGGAGGGGGCTTGCTCCCGATGGCGGCCTCAGAGCCGACCAGGATTTTGTGTCGATCCTGGCCCAACTGTGGGAGGGGGCTTGCCCCCGATGGCGGCCTCTGGGCCGACCAGGATGTTGGATCAGATCGAGTACATATCCGTTTCTGCGGTAACGGCCACTTAGGGTTCCGCCCTGACGGCGGCTCACTTTTGAAAAGCGCAAAAGTAAGCAA